>DAHUZE010000036.1 GCA_027306755.1 Acidimicrobiaceae bacterium
CGGCCCGGTTCGACGGGTCCATGGGCGCCACGCACCTGAACGCCCCGATCGTCGGCATGGGCTGAGGGGGCCGCGCCGCCCACGCCGGCTAGTCCGGCTCGAGGCCCGAACGCGGCGGCCCTGTCACGCGCTGTGTAGCCGTTCGAGGAGCGGCCGTCAAGGAAATTTAATGTGCTCGGGTGCCCGCTGCGTTATCCCTGGAGCACACCTATTGCGAGGGCCGCCGGCGGGTGAGCAGGGCCTCGCTGATGCGGTCGAACCAGCGCGGAACGCCTTTAGCGTTAGGCCGACAACATCGCGGGTGAAGCATCATTCCCTGGGGGAGATCTGGTCGCCCATGGCCCCAGGGGAAGCGAGTGGCGAAACCGGCACCCGCCGTTCATGGACCAGACCAGGGGACCCCCATGCGATTACGCCACCGCCAAAGCCCGTCGATTCCTCCCGTTACCGCGCAAGAGGTTTGAACCCCGCCTAGCGGGGAACCGCCTAGCCCGTAGCACCCCACGCGGCGCGAGCGCCGCGTCCTCCCCAGCGTCCTCCCCCGCCACCCTCTTCAGCGGAGGAGGCACACGCACCCCCGCAATCGATGGAGCAGCCACATGCGACGAGTCCGCGCGTCCTCACAGCGGTTCACCCTGATCATCAGCCTGACGACGCTCCTGGTGGCGTTGCTGTGCTCCGACATGCTAGCCGGGAACGTGGCAACCGCGGTTGACGTGACCTTGTGCGCGGCGACGTTGGCGGGCATCGTCGTCGTCACGGTGCTGCGCCGGCGCCGCAGTGTGGAACGTCTCCGAACCGAGGGCGAGCCCTTCCTGCAGGGGTCAGTGCAGCTCGGCCTGTACCTCTCGCCGGTGATCCTCTTGACGGTCGCCTTTCCTCTCGCCACCCATCGGATGGCCCACGCCACCGTGGGCGGTGCCCCGCTCACGAGCCTGCTCCTGGCTGCCTCGCTCACCGTCCCTTGGCTCAGCCAGATCGTGTGCCTGCCGCTCTACCGCGGCATCGCAGATCTTGTGGCGACGGGAACGCGAGAGGAGATCGAGGAACGGCTGTGCCGGGTCTGGCCCGTGACCTTCCTGCAGAGCCTGGCATCCCTGATCGTCTTCGCCGTGCCGGTGGAGCTGGTGACCCACTGGTCTGCCGGGGCCATGGGCGCCTACGTCACCCTGGGCGTGGTGTACGTCGCCTTCTCCCAATCGCTGATCATCGGGATCGTCGCCAAGCGCCGCCTCTTGTGGGCCGTGGGGTGGGCGCTGTTCGCAGCGGCGCTGCTGCTGGCGCCAACCCTCTGGTTCCTCCCGCCGCTGGTCGGCTTGACGACGCAGCTGGTCCCGCTCCGCCACCGGCTACGGGCCGCGCTCCACCCGGTGGCAATGGACGGGCGGGACGTCGCCCGGGATCTCGCCCGGGGCTTCCTCCTGGGTGCCGTCCTCTGGAGCGACAAGCTGTTCTACTTCTACCGCGACGGCGCACGGATGCCCGTGGTGGCCGTGTTCGTCGGCCTGTTGCCGGCGATCCTGGCCTACAACTACTACTTCGTCCGGTTGGCCCCCACCTTTGACGCATCGGTCGACAGCATGCGGGTCGCAATGGAGCGGGATTCGTACCGGGCGATGACGGCCACGTCCCGCCGCCTGGCGACGGTGGTCGAGGAGGATATCGCCCGCACCGGGCTTTCGGGAGCGGTCCTGGGGCTTGCTGTCATCTCGGGAATGGGCGTGGTCGCCCCCGCCGAGGTCTCCCTGGTGGCGACGGTCACCGCGGCGTCGTGGCTCTTCATGATGACGACCGTGCTTTGCTACAAGCTCGACTACATCGGCGAACGTCGGCGGGCCCAGGCGATCAGTGCTGCGCACCTCGCCGCCTGCGCTCTCGCCTTTGCGGTCCTGCCCCCCGGAACGGTCACCTACGGCGCCCTCATCGCCGTGGAGGCGGTGCTCTTCGCGGTGTCGCTCCGCCGCTGCATCGCAGCCTGGACGTCATCGGAGTACCAGCTGTTCTGGACGCACGCGACGGCGTGGTGAGGCGTATGAGCACTGACTTCCACAGCCAGCGGGCCCACCGCCCCGCTGCACCGTCTGCACCCGAGTGGCCCTCGGTGGACGTGCCGCTCGCGAAGGTTGACGTGGCCATCGTGGCCGAGTCCACGTACCCGTACCTGAAGGGCGGCGTGTCGGCCGTCGTCCACGACATCATCGGAGGCAACCCGGACCTGACCTTCGGGATCATCCACCTCACCTGGGACCGGAGCTCGGCGCACGAGGAGCTCTACACGGTGCCGGCCAATGTGCACTGGATCAGGCCGATCTTCCTTTCGATGCACGAGCACCGGGATGCCTTCATGAACGCCCGGCCGTCCGACCTCGGCATGAAGCCATCAGGCCGGCGTGTCCTGGTGGACCGCCTCTTCCGGGGCCTCCAGGGCGTGACGCAGGGCGACGCGGAACCGCTGTGGGAGCTCTACGACGAGGGACTGAACCCCCGGACCCGGGCGTACCCGCTGTGGGCCCTCCTGGGGACGCGAGAGCTCATGGAGGGCGCCTGCGAGCAGCTGGCACCGCTCGGCCTCCCACTCGTGGACACGTTCTGGCTCATCCGCGAGTTCTTCTCGCTGACCTACGCCCTCCTCCACGACGAGTTCCCCCCGGCGTCCGTCTACCACGCCCATACCACCGGCCACGCCTCGCTGGTAGCAGCGGCGGCTGCCCGGCAGCACGGGACGAAGTTCCTCCTCACGGAGCACAACCTGTACGTCCGGGACACCATCAACATGCTCCTCGACCGGCACATGGCCCTTCCGGTCACGGTTGACGATTGGCGCCGGTTCGAGGTGGAGCCGGTCGACCGGGCGTGGATGGCCTGGTGGATCGAGCTGGGCCGGCTGTGCTACCCCAAGGCCGAGTTCGTCACCTACCTGTACCCGTCGGCCGTCACGGAGGCCTCCGACCTCGGTGCGCCGATCGAGAAGTCGGTCGTCATCCCCAACGGCGTGCGGCTGGACGAGTTCCAAGAACCGTACGAGGCGAGGCTCGCAGCAGCAGCAGCGGTCGGGGACCCGGACCACCGCTGGAACATCAGCTACATCGCCCGGGTCGTGCCGATCAAGGGGCTGATCGACCTGCTGCACAGCGTGGCGTTGCTGGTGGAGTGGGGAGCGACGAACTTCCATCTCGATGTGCTGGGACCGACGGACCACACACCGGCCTACTTCGAGAAGTGCAGGTCGGCGGTGCGCGAGCTCGCGCTCGAGGAGCACGTGACCTTCCACGGAACGGTCAACGTCCGCGAGCGACTGGGCGCCATCGACCTGCTGGTCCTGCCGAGCTACAACGAAGGGCAGCCGGTGGTGGTGCTCGAGGCAATGGCCGCCGGTGTCCCGATCGTCGGGACCAACGTGGGCGGGATGACCGAGCTTACGGTCGACCACCTGACCACTCCCGCCGGCGAGACCTGGACGGAGTGCGCAGTGCTGGTCAATCCCGATTACGTGAGGGGCATGGCACGGGCGCTGCGCGACGTGATGGCCGATCGTGCGCGCTACGCGGAGCTGTCGCGCAACGCCCGCGGCCGGGTGGAGCACTTCTTCCAGCTGTCCGATGTGACCGGCGCGTACAACCGCCTGTACCGGGAGCTGGCCGGGCTTCCTTCGGATGTCGTGCCGCGCGGCGATCTGGTCGTTCCCCAGCGGACGCCCGGCCCGATGGCCCTGACGACGTCACCGCCCGCCTCCGGCGATGAGCACCGCGATGAGGTTGACAAGATCGTCGTGGCCGAGGCCAGGGAGCAGTCCTACGAACCCCGCCCGGACGCCGCACGTCCCGATCGGACCCGGAAGCGGGCAGCCAAGCGGTGAGCGGGGGTTCGGCCCAGACGGCGGCCCAGCTCAGTGCCCGGCCGGCTCTGGGTCCGCGTGGAAGAGCGCGCCGTGGTGCGGCTTGAGGGCGATCCGTTTGGGGGCCGGTTCCCCGTGGCGGTCGCGCAGGCCTGACGGCACCTCGTAGCTGATCCGCCGCCTGGGGTTGTCATTGAGGTTCACGGCCGCCCACCCCAGGGTGAAGCGGCGGGTCCAGCCGTTGCCCCGCTGGCGGGCTTCCTCCTCGGGGGCTCCGAGGTCCCAGTCCAACTCGGGGACGAAGGGGATGCCGGAGTACTCGTCGTGCGCGGTGGCCGACAGCGTGGCCTCGCCGCCGCCCCCGAAGATCCACAGGGCGGCCAGCGCATACTGGACGTTGGGGTGGTCTGGCGTCCCGTCCGTCGGGACCCGCATGATCGAGAGGCCCGGTCCCCGTAGTTGGGCCATCTGGGCCAGCGCGGTCAGGGGATCGAAGAAGCGGTCCGGCGCGTACCCCAGCCACATCTCCTCCATCCCACCCCCGTACGCCGCATGGGCCGTCCAGCGCCCCGGTTCGCGGCGGCTCTCGGCGATGTTGGGCACCAGGAGCTTCCCTCCTTGGCGCAGGGCGGCGCCGGCGTCGTCGACCAGGGTCCCGAGCGAGGTCCGGATCGACGCCATGTCATGGTCACCCTCCAGCGGCGGAGCGAGGCCGTAGTAGTCGTCGAAGACGTCGTTGTCGGCGAAGACCCCGTCGAACGGCGAGCCGCCGAGCTCGTCCACGACGTTCTCGGTCCAACGCTGGCGGTACTCGGGGTCCCAGACGGCCATCTGCCAGTGCCCCGGGTAGCCGTCCCACTCGATCCGCCCGCCCGATGCCCGGTGCGCGAACCAATGCTCACCGTTCTCCTCTGCTTCCCCGAAGCAGACGCCGGAGCTGAAGACCGGGCCCCGCTCGTAGGACCTGGTCGATGCCAGGCACTTGTAGCAGAGGACCGTCATGTCGGGCCGGGCTGTCTTGAGCGCCGCTGCGGCCGCCGTCTCCCAGGGCTGGAGGATGGCGACCGCGTAGTGGTCGATCGCGAACGCCAGCTGGTCCGGGGTGATCGTCGTGCCGTAGCGGATCCAGGCGCCGAAGTGACGGGGCACCGGTTCACCCTATGGGGCCGTCACGCACGGTCGATCGAGCAGCCGACGGCCTTTCACCGGCCACCTGGCCCCGGCCTTGCGTGGGCGGACCACGGGGCGGCGCAGCTCAGCTCGCTGCAGCTCGGGAATGGTCCGGTGACGTCCTGAAGAAGAGCCGGACTGCGCTGCCCGCGGGTCCCGACCGAAGCGCGGCATCGTCAGCGAGGGTCCGCGCCAGCCACAGGCCCCTCCCGGACTCGCTGCCCGGCGCCGCAGGGTGGTACCCGGCGAGCGGATCGATCACCCCGACCCCCATGTCACTGACCTGGAGGCAGAAGTGCGAGCCGTCGGTCCAGTACGTGATGGTTGGCGCCCCGCCGGCGTCGAGTGCGTTCGTGACCAGCTCGTTGACGGCAACCGTCATGTCGTCACGCCGGTCGTCGAGCCTGGCCCAGGCCGCCGCCGCCACGGCGACACCCCTTCCCTCCCGAGGCCCGGCCACCTGGACTCGGTGGGCGTCTCTGGGCGGCGGCGTCCACGGGGGCTCCAGGCCAGGGACGAGCGCGTTGGGTTCCACGAAATCCCCCGACGGTCCCGATCCGTCCCGGTCCGAGACGATGGGGTGCGTCTGGCGGACGGTGCGCAGCACCTCCTCACCGAGGTGGCGGCAGTCATGGAGGCAGAGGCTGTGGAGGCGCATGTCGGCGAACGTGCGGTTGCTCGCCGACTCGAACCGGTGCCACTCCAGGCCGTCTGGTCGGCCCAGCCACCGGGGTTCGCCGATGAACCGCCAGCACGAACCGGCCGAGATCACCGCAGCGAACTCGTCGCCATAGGCCAAGAGGGTCTCGTGGCCGCCCTGCCACCGGGTGTCCGGTGTGCCCAGGAGCTCGAGGCGCGCGGCACCTTCCCCCAGACCCGTCCGCAAGGCGGCCAGGACAGGCTCGCTGGCCATCACGAGGACGGGCTGCCCGAGGGCGAGACCGTCCCGCGCGAACGGTACGCAGCGTTCCCGCAGCAGGCGCTCGTCGTCGAACAGGAGCGCCTCATGCACGTAATCGCTGCCGTTCCAGCCGCTGCCGTCCCCGCCGGTGCCGCCGGGTGCGCCTGACGATTCGACGCTGCCGCCGGTTGTCCCCGACGGGCTGCTTGGGCGCATTCCGGCGATCCTAGTGACTGGTGCCCGAGCACCGGTCGCCGTGGTTCGCGCCGTTCCGATCGCTCTCTGGCAGAGGCCTTGCGGGAAGCGGCGGCCTGCAGCTCGGGCTGCAGATCGTGCCCCAGCGCGGGGTGCACATCGTGCGGCACGGCGGCCTGCAGATCGTGCCCCAGCGCGGTGATCAGCCGGGGTCAGCGTCCGCAGCCGACGTCCTTGGCGTACTGCGCCGGGGAGGCCCGGTACAGCGCCACGGCGGACGGGTTCGACCTTGCCAGGTCGAAGACGAAGCGTCCGCGCACGTAATACCACCAGTCCGTGAACTGCTGTCCCTCGATCGAATAGTGGACCAGCCACGCTCCGCCCGGCCCGTTCGAGACGCCCCACGTGTCGACCGGGACGTTCGGTGTGTTGGGGCACTGGTGGTGACGTTGGACGTATGTCGCCTCGGAGATGATCGCTCGGCTCGGCCCGTCCCACCGCGCGTACACAGCGGCGTCCCGGTTCTGCTGGTAGTCGTTGTTGAGCGCGCGGGCGATGCGTAGCAGTGCAGCCTTCGTCCGGGGATCCCGAGGCGCAGCGGCAGGGCGCGCGGCACCGGTCGCGGGTCCGGCCTGGCCACCAGGTGAGCTGCAGGCCGCGCCGGCCACACCTCCGGCAAGAACCAGCGCCCCGGCGGCGAGCCAGCGTCTCACGGGCAGCGGGAGCACGCACAGAGCCTGCCAGAGGGTCCGCAGCGCCGACCAGCTGGCCGGTCCAGCGGCCTCCCGCCACCAGCCAGCGGCGCACACTCAGCGGCAGGTTGCCGGGGCGCCGGCAGCCAGCGGCCGCCGGCAGCTTGTCACCCGCCGGGCGCCGTCGTGGTCGTAGTGGTCGGGATCGACGTCGTGGTGGTGGTCGTGGGCGCTGTGGGTTTCGACGTCGTCGTCGTGCTCGACGGAGTGGTGGTCGTCGTGGAGCTCGACGAGGTGGTGGTGGTGGACCCGCTGGGGACGCTCGTTGCCGTCGTGGACGTGCTCGTGGACGAGGAGACGGGCTTGCTGACCACGCCCGCCGGGGTGCTCGACGGGGGACCCGGGCGCGGGGTCGAGAACGGGTCGGTGGGACGGCCCGGGTGGCTGGCGCCGAGGGCCAGCACGACCGCGAAGGCCGCAGCGCCAAGTATGGCCGTGGCGGCGGAGCCGATGGCGATGGGCCGCGCCAGTGCCGCCAGGCGCTCGCGGCGGATCTCGGTTTGGCGCCGCCGTTCGAGCTCGGGGGTGAGGTGACCGTGCTGGTCCAGCCAGGACATCAGGGGCGCCGACGCGTACACCGAGCCCTGCCAGAAGAGGAGCCCGATGAGGAGCCACGTGGCCGCGGTGGTGGCGCCGAGTGCCGCTGCGGTGCCCCACATGACGATCGTCAGCGCCACCTCCGTGCGGGCGGACACGACGGCTGCCCAGGTGCTCCGGTCACCCTCCGTCTTCGGCGTCCGCAGGAACACGCCCTCCCGCCGGACGAGCCCCTGGATGCATGCGAGGGCCACCGTCCAGGAGAGCGAGAGCCAATTGATGAAGGCGAAGAAGGCCCGGCCGTAAGAGATGCTGGTGCGCTCGCGAAGCGCCCAAACGGCACGCAGGAGCCCGACGGCGAGCAGGGTGGCGGGCAGGAGGATCGTCGGCCCGATCAGTGGCCGGATGGCCACTGACGACCCAGCGAGCAGGAGCGAGGCCACCACGGTCAGGACCAGCGTGAAGCCGAGCAGGATGAGGTCGTTCGTCCACTGCAGGCCGCCCACGAGGTAGTCCAGTCGCTGCTCCAAGGAGAGGTGGTTCGCCGGGTTCCTTGTCCACGGCATGAGGTCCTTCCAGTGCCGGCGCAAGATCTGCATGCCCCCGAAGCACCACCGGAAGCGCTGGCTCTTGAGCGACGAGAACGTGAGCGGCATGATCCCTCGCCCGTAGCTGGTGGCGATGAAGAGACCGGAGTAGCCGGCCATGAGGAGGCGCAGCGACGTCTCGGCGTCCTCCGTGATGCACCACTCGTCCCAGCCGCCGAGCTCGGTCAGGGCCGACCGGCGCAGGAGGCCCATCGTGCCGGCAAAGATGATCGAGTCGCGCTCGTTGCGCGAGCGCATGGCCGAGGCGAAGAAGTAGCGGTAGGCGTCGTAGCAGGCCGTCAGGTACCGGTTGCCCTCGTACTCGCGGTAGTCCTGCGGCGTCTGGAGGAAAGCCAGCTCCGGATGGGCGAAGTAGCCCACCGTCTGGTCGAGCCAGACCGGGTCAACCAGGTAGTCGGAGTCGACCACGGCGATGACCTCCGCGGCGGGGTCCGTGTGGCGCTGCAGCGCAAGGTTCAGTGCCCCCGACTTGTACCCGGGCCACGGGTCGACGTGCACGAACGTCACCCGGCTCCTACCGGCGCAGTATGCCTCCACAGGCCGCCAGACGGCCGGGTCGTGCGTGTTGTTGTCCACGACGACGATCTCGAAGCTGGGGTAACGGAGTGCCTCGGCGGCCTTGATGGTCCGGATGAGCATGTCCGGGGGCTCGTTGTACGCAGCGATGTGGATGGATACCATCGGCCGGTACGCCAGGTCTGCCTTCGGCAACTGCCGGGTGTGGCGGACGCGGCACACCACGTCGCACGTCTCGAAGGCGAACGTCACCGCGATGCCGAGCGCCGCCAGTTCGAGGAGGAACAGCAGGGCGGAGGCCAGGGCGCCCAGCACCGAGAAGTTGCCGGCAACGGTAACGTCCAGGGCAAAGCCGAGGTAGGTGAGGGCGGCGGCAACGAAGCTGGCGAAGAAATATTGCCCGACGGGGTTCCAGGCCGGTCGAACAGCGGCCACCGCGATCGTGACCAAAAAGACGAGCACGCCGCTGGCTTCGACAGGGGCGGCGGGGAGTGTCCACCACAAAGTTGCGAGGTAGGCCGCGGCCGCGACACCCGCGGCGCCCAACAGCGCGCCGGCGGGTCGTGCGGCTACGGGGAGCCGCGCGCCCAGCGCGAACACGAGCACCCCGGCGATGCCCAGGTTGAGGCTGCAGACGAGGAAGGCGCTGTACAGCACCTGCCGTCAGCCGCCGTCCACCGCGGCCTGGCCGCCTGCTACTTCCAACCCCACCATGATGTTCGTCAGCTTGCTCCGGCCGGCACGCGCGAGGCAGCCGGGGTCTTGCCGGGCAGCCCGCTTGCGCGTGCGCCGATCGCGTCGCCGGTCAGTTGGAGCCAGCGCCTTGGCCGTCGGAACCGTGCCCCTTGGGGCCGTGCCCGTTGGAGCCTTGGCCGCCGGAACCCTGCCCGTTGGAACCGGGCCCGTCCTGGCCTGGGGACAGTGTGGCGACCTGCCCTGCGACGACGCCCGGGGGGGCGGTGGTGGTCGTCGTAGTCGGCGCGGTGGTCGTGGTCACCGGCAGGGACGTGGTCGTGGACGACGGCCTTGTGTGGCTTGCGGCGGCCGCCCGTAGGGCGGCCGGGTGCTGCCCGGGCCGCGCCGCCGCCGCCGGGCGCGCCGGCCCTGTGATCCCCGAACCGGAGAGGGCAGCCGCCAGCCCGAGTCCGAGCACCAGGGCGACGGCGGTCACCGACGAGAGCACCTTCGCTGAAGGAGGCCGGCGCCGCATCCGGTCGGTCCCGCGCTGCCCGAGGCGCCTGCCCGAGGGCGCCCTCAACGCGCGGGCCGCCATTGCGGCCCTTGCTGCTGCCGTCGCTCGTACCGTCCTGCGTCGCAGCGGCTGGGGGAGCGGTGGCAGACCGGCACGCGTTCGCAGCGGCTGGGTCTTTCGCAGCGGCTGGGTCCGAGGACTGCCCACGTCGCCCACGCCGGCACCGGCCACGCCGGCACCGACCAAGCCGGCAACCGCGGCGCCGGCAACCGCGGCGCCCGCAACCGCGGCGCCCGGCGACCCCTCGGCTGTCCACGGATAGTCGGCGAGCTGGCGGGCCCGTTGGGCCACCTGCCGGGCTGTCGGGCGGAGGGACGGATCCTTGGCCAGCATGGCGGTCACCAATGCGGCCACGGGACCCGGCACCGATGCTGGCAGGGCGGGCACCGGATCGTGCACGTGGGAAAGCGCAACCGCGATCGACTCCTCCCCGGGGAATGGCCGGCGGCCGGCAAGGGCCTCGTACGCCACCACGCCGAGGCTGTAGACATCGGACGGCGGCGCCACCGGCCTGCCGCGGATCTGCTCGGGGGACATGTAGGCCACGGTGCCGAGCACGGACCCGTCGGTCGTCATCGTGGCCACGTGCACCGACCGGGCGATACCGAAATCGGCCACCTTCACCGTGCCGTCCGGGGCCATCAACAGGTTGGCCGGCTTGACATCGCGGTGGACGAGACCTCTCGCATGGGCCTCAGCCAGGGCGTCGGCAGCCTGGCCGGTGATGCCCATCACCTCGGCAACCCCGAGCGGTGCCCGACGGCGCAACGTCTCGTGGAGCGACTCGCCCGGCACCAGCTCCATGGCCAGGAAGAGCACGTCGCCGTCCTCGCCGTAGTCGTACATGGTCACCACGCCGGGGTGGGAGAGGCGGGCAGCTGCCCGGGCCTCTGCGCGGAACCGCCGTCGGAACTCCTCGCCGCCGGCCAGGCCGGGATGAAGGACCTTGACGGCAACCGGGCGGTCCAGGAGGGTGTCGTGGGCGTCCCAGACCGTGCCCATGCCGCCCGAGGCCAGCTGGCTTCCGAGGCGGTACCGCTCGCCGATCAGGGTGAGCGCGTCCACAGGCGCAGGGTTCCCTTCTGGGACCGCGCTCAAACGCTTGGCTGATCAGCCACGCCCCTACCCGCCGAGTGGTGTGTGGCGATGCCGCAGGGGCCGTTCAGATCCCCGGGAACACCCCCCGCAGGGAATCGACGATCGCGGCCGAGCTCTTGTCCAGATGGGGCGTGCGACCTGGGTCCAGGCGCCCATAGACGAGGCGGAGGAGGCACTCGGCCGGCAGGCGCAGCGGGGCGCCGTCGGTCTCGCCGTGGGCCTCGCCGGCGGCCTCCACCTCGCCCAGGTGCACGCCGCCATCCAGGGTGAGCACGTAGTGCCGCTCGGGGTCCGAGGTGGTGACCGACACCGGACCCATGCCCGGCGGAGCTGCCTCTGCCCGTCCGGACCGCTCGACCACATCGGGAAGGCGGTCGACGAGCAGGGCCACCGCGTCCGGGTCGACGGTGGCCGCCGGGTCGAGCGCTGCCGCAACGTCCCAGGTGTGGACCGCATGCTCGCTCAGTCGCATGCCGAGCGCGCCGACCGCATCGAGCTGCATGACGCCAAAGAATGTGAACGTCAGGTTGTCGAGCCGGTCGCCCAGGTTCTCGAGCCGCTCGATCAGCCGGCCGTCGGTGGCTAGGAACGCTTCTGCCTGCTCCACCGGAGGCAGTCCGTTCCAGCGCTCCCAGATCGGCGGCATGACATCCCGCCCGGGCGCCGGCTTCCCGGCGACCACCGCGTCCAGCATGAGGGTGAAGATCTCCGCGCCGCTCCCGAGGTGGGACAGCACCTGGGCGATGCTCCAGTCCGAGCAGCGCGATGGGAGCCCGAGCGCCGTTGCGTCCAGCTCGCCCACGAGGTCGCAGATGCGGTCGTGCGAGCCGGCGAGTACGTCGATCCAGCGTGCGGGGTCGGTCTCGGTCGTCACCGCACCAGGGTAGGCCGTGATGGCTGGGCGCCCCCACATGACGGCCCGGCCGCATGGCGCGGCGCCTTGCCGGGCGCCCGAGCGCCGGCCGGAAGTCAGCGCACTCGCACGGTGCGGCTGCTGAGGGGGTCCGGAGCCCGGGCCATCCGCCCGGGCCTTCGTCGCCCGGTCCTGGCCACCCGCACCAGGAAGTTGTAGGTCACGAGGGCAATGGCCAGGTGCATCACCATGAGGATGGCCACTGCGGAGAACGGCTGGCCCTGCACCAGGATGTAGAGGTCCGGGAGCCACAGCACCAGGACGACAGCGATGGCCATGCGGAAGAAGAGCCAGCGCGGTCTGGAGCTGATCCGGGTGGTGACGGGCCAGGCGGCACAGGCGATCAGCACCCCGATGACGGTCAGCGTGGCGTAGTCGCTGAACCGGAAGTGGGTGTAGCCGCGCGTGGCGGGGAACATGGTCGTCCCGATCTTCACCAAGATGGCGTCGGCCACCAGCGACCCCACGACCGAGCACACCGTGGCTGCCACCACCTGGCGACCGAGGGGCTGGCGCCGCGGTGGGTTGAAGTCGACATGGAACAGGGCCAGCAACGGGTCGAACCAGGTCGGCACGGACGAGCGGTAGCGCGGGCCTGTCGGTGTCAACACCTGTCCTCCTCGGATGCCGCGCCCGCACCACGTGGGTCGATGTCCGACGTCGCACGCCATCCCCTGGGCGAAGCGACCGGGCAGCGCCGGGACGGCGATGCGCCAAGAGTCTATCGAGACTCCCGGCGCACCCCTCGTCGCCGGGAACCTCGGGTCAGCCAAAGGTGGTGAGCGCCTCGCGCGCGTACCGGGCCAGGGGCAGGCGCTCGAGGTCCGACGGGCCGAACCACTCCGCCAGATCGCTCGACCCCTGCGCCTCGGAGCGGACCGTGCCGTCCCACCCGTCCACCCGGTAGAGCAGGCGGACGGTGTGCAGCAGCGTCCCGTCCGGGACGGGCCACGTGTCCGAGAGGACGCCGACGAGCAATGCGTCGTGCACGTTCAGGCCCGTCTCCTCCTCCACCTCGCGCCGCAACGCCGCCAGCGGCGCCTCACCGTGCTCCACTCCACCGCCCGGGAGGAACCAGCGTCCCGCCACCGTGAGGTAGGGCGCGGCGCGCACGAGGAGCACCCGGGCGTCCCGATCGCGGAGGATGCCGTAGGCCGCAACCCGCTGGCGCCGCGCGCCACCGGGAGCGGCGCCGGCCGCCAGGTCATCACCAGGTGCATGCTCGCCGGGCGCAGCGGCGCCCCCGGCGACACGGGCAGTCACGGCCGCTGGGGCGGGCTCTGGGTGAGGCCGGGGTGGCGCTGGACGATGGGCGCGAGCACCTCGTCGATCTTGGCCAGCACGTCCCCCTCGAGGTCCAGGTCCAGTGCCTTCACGTTCTCGGCCAGCTGCTCGGGACGCGAGGCGCCCACGATCGCCGCCGACACGTTGGGATTGGTCAGCACCCACGCCAGCGCGACCGCCGCCGGCGGATAGCCGGCCTCCCGGCACACGCTGACGTACTGCTGGACGGTCCCGAGCACGCCGTCGTCGAGCCAGCGACTGATGAAGCCGCTCCCGTTCTCCGAGGTGGCGCGGGACGCCTCCGGCGGAGGCTCGCCGGGACGGTACTTGCCGGTCAGGATGCCCTGGGCCAGGGGGGAGAAGACGATCTGCCCCATGCCCTCCCGCTCGCACAGGGGCACCACGTCGCTCTCGATCACCCGCCACAGCAGCGAGTACTGGGGCTGGTTCGACACCAGCCGGTCGAACCCCATGTCCGCGGCCATGGTGAGCGCGGCGCCGATCTGCTCCGCCGTCCACTCCGATACCCCGATGTAGTGGACCTTGCCTTGGCGCACGAGGTCGTCGAAGGCTCGCAGCGTCTCCTCCAGCGGCGTCTCGAAGTCGAAGCGGTGAGCCTGGTAGAGGTCCACATAGTCCGTCTGCAGGCGCCGGAGGGAGTGGTGCAGGGACTCGATGATGTGCTTCCGGGCCAGGCCCCGGTCGTTGGGACCGGGACCGGTCGGCCAGTACACCTTGGTGAAGATCTCCAACGACTCGCGGCGAACGCCCCGGAGGGCCTGGCCGAGCACCTCTTCGGCCCGGCCCTGGGCGTACACGTCGGCGGTGTCGAAGGAGGTGATGCCCTCGTCCAGCGCGGCGCGGACACAGGCGGTGGCCGTCTCCTCCTCCACCTGGTCCCCGTGGGTGATCCAGTTGCCGTATGCGAGGGCTGACACGACAAGCCCGCTTCTTCCCAAGTGGCGGAATTCCATGGGGCGAGCGTAACGGGGCGCGTCTGCTCCGGCTCCGTCCGGGTTGCCGGCTCCCCGGTACGCTCGGGTGCCGTGGACGCGTCCGAGCAGCCGGGCGGCGGGGCCGTGCTGCGGGTGAGCAGGTCCCTCGCCATCCCCTTGGGCGAGCTCCGGTGGCGAGTCACCACTCCGGGCGGCCCCGGGGGCCAGCACGCCAACCGCACGCAGAGCCGGGTGGAGGTCCGCTTCGACGTGGGTTCGTCGCCGTCGCTCGGCCCTCGCCAGCGAGCGGCGCTGCTCGACCGGTTGGGCCCGATCGTCACCGCCACCGCCTCCGAGGACCGGTCCCAGGCGCGCAACCGCGCACTGGCGCTCGAGCGGCTGAGCCAGCGGTTGGCCGCGGGGCTGCGGGTCCGTCCGGTCCGCCGCCCTACGGCACCCAGCGCCGCGGCCCGGGCGCGCCGGGTGCAGGAGAAGCGCCAGCGGGGAGTGGTCAAGCGGGGCCGTCAGGCGCCGGGGCCCGAGGATTGAACGCGAGCCCGGCACCGTCGGGCCGGCGCGGGGGCGGGCGGATCAGCGCGGGATCACGCGCTCGGCCTGGCGGAGCGCGGCCCGCACGACGTCGTCAGCGCCCGGTGCGCTGTCCTCGCGTACGCCCACGATGGCGGTGAGGGACGCAAAGCCGGCCGCCACCAGTGCGGCATCGTCGTGAGGGGCTTCGTCACCGTTCCCCCCCTCCAGATCCCCCAGCGTGGGGACCGCTGCGCCCAGGGTGAGCCGCACCTCGCCCTCCTCCGCCGCTCCGCCTGCCTGGGGGCCGCCCGGCGGCCAGGCGCCACCGTCCGACGCGGACTTGACCAGACCCGAGGTGCTGATGCGGCCGCGACGCACGCCGCGTAGCTGATCCAGAGGCACCGACGGCACGTTGAGGTTCAGCACGGTGCGGGGCTGCGCGGCCGACAGCGCGGGCAGGAGGGACACGGCCACGGCGCTAGCCGTTTCCCAGTGCTCGGGAGGGAAGCCGGCACGCAGGGACACGGCCAGCCCTCGGAGGCCGAGCTGGGCCCCCGCCAGGGTTGCGCCCACCGTGCCCGAATGCAGGACGGAGCGTCCCACGTTCACTCCGAGATTGATGCCCGAGACCACGATGTCCGGCCTCGGGCCGAATCCGCCGAGCACTCCCACGAGCACGGCCAGAGCCGGCGGCGCGTCGACCCCGTACGTGGGGACATCCTCGGCCCCTTGCACCCGCACCCGGCGGTAGGAGATGGACTCCCGTTCGTAGACGGTGCCCACCGCCGCCGACGCACCGCTGTGGTTGGCCAGAGGCGCCACCACGACGACCTCGCGGGTCTCTGGAGTCGCAACGGCTGCCCAGTCGCGCAGTGCCCGCGTGATGGCAGCCAGTCCAGGGGCGTGCACGCCGTCGTCGTTGGTGACCAGCACTCGCACGCGCAAGTACGATACCGCCGACTTCGCAGCGCTCGAGAGGACCGTGCATGCCAAACGGGGACGCCCCCATGCCGCCGACGGGGGAGCAGTGGACCATCGGCCACGGCCACCAGGAGGCCGTCGTGACCGAGGTTGGCGCCACCCTGCGGAGCTACACGGTGGGGGGGACCGACGTGGTCCAGGGATTCGGACCGGGCGAGTGGAGCCGTGCGGGCCGGGGCCAGGTCCTGGCGCCGTGGCCCAACCGGCTGGGCGACGGCAGCTACCGCTGGCGGGGGGTGGTGGCGCAGGCCGCGCTGGACGAGCCCCAGCTGGGCAACGCCATCCACGGGCTGGTGCGCTGGCTGCCCTGGCGCCTGGAGAACCATGCCCAGAACGTGGTCAGTCTGCTCTGCCCGCTGCACCCAACGCCGGGGTATCCCTTCAGCCTCGCGCTGCGCATCGAGTACCGCCTGCGTCGCGATGGCCTGGCAGTGACCACCACGGTCACCGGTGCGGGCGAGGGCGCGGCTCCCTTCGGCATCGGGTTCCACCCCTACGTCACGGCGGGCAGCGACCGGGTCGACACGGCGCATCTGCTCCTGCCAGCCACCACGAGGTTGGTGCTGGACGCCCGGGCCCTCCCCACCGGCGAGGTGCGCCCCGTTGCCGGGACGGAGCTGGATTTCACCCGTCCGCGCCCCATCGGGCCGGTCCGGCTGGACACGGCGCTCACCGACCTCCAGCGCGACGGGGAGGGGATTGCCCGGGCCCGTCTGGAGGACCCCCTCACCGGCCGGGGTGTGGAGGTCTGGATGGACGACCGCTTCCGCTATCTCATGTGCTACACGGGCGACACGGTGGCCGACGAGGCGATGCGGCGGACCGCGGTTGCCATCGAGCCCATGACGTGCCCACCGGACGCGTTCCGGTCCGAACGCGACCTGATCGTTTTGGAGCCGGGTATCTCGTGGGAGGCGAGCTGGGGTATCCACCCCTATTGATGGTGCCCTGGCGGGCCGGCCGGCCCCACCCGGGAGGCGGCTTCCTGGCACTCGCCGTTTCGTCTGCGCCTTGCCGGGTACACGCGGGGTGCGTGCCTCGATCAGGGAAGGCTTGTTATGGGATCGACCTCGACGTTGCGGACATACGGCCCACGAGGATCGGGAGGGAGGTCAGGATCGCTTGCTGCACGCGCCGCCGGCTCGGCGCTCCTGATGCTGGGGTTGGGAGCACTGTGTGTGCAGGCAGCCTCGGCTGCCACGCCGGGGGCACCCGCTTCCCCTGTGTTCAGGCAGATCCTCGCCGGGAACGGCCATGTGTTCCTGCAGTGGAGCCCAGATGGCGCCTCAACAGGTGTGACTGCCTACAAGATCTGCCAGGAGGCAACGGCGGCAGCGGCTCCGTGCTCGGCTCCGGTGTCCGCCGTTCCCGCTAGCGCAACGGCCACGACAATCGCCGTGTCGAACGGGACAACCAAGTACTACGAGATCGTGGCCTCGAGCGCGCACGGCACATCGACACCGTCGTTGACAAGGACACCGTACACGCCGTACTTCACCAAGCCTGCGGCGCCCACCTCCGTCGCTGGGACCGCATCGGGGCCGTATGGGCTCCAGATCCGGTGGAGCGCTCCGAGCCAGGCGGGCAGCAAGGCCTTGACGCACTACCTCGTGTCCGTGTCGACGACTGCGACAGCGGAGGCCTACGGCTCACCGGACGTGGTGGCGGCTTCGACAACCTCTACCACCGTCACCGGCCTGTCGCCTGGGACCACCTACTACTTCACCGTGCGGGCGCAGAACTCGACAGCTGGGACACCCAAGACACCCACAGGCCTCTCGTCGGTCCCGAGTGTCCAGGCGTCGGCCAGCACGGCGGGGGCGCCTCCCGCCGCCTACCGGTTCGTGGCCGCCGACGGGGGGATCTTCGACTTCGGCGGGGCCGGCTTCTACGGCTCCACCGGCGCCATGCACCTGAACGCCCCCATCGTGGGGATGGCCCAGACGCCCACAGGCGGCGGCTACTGGCTGGT
>DAHUZE010000041.1 GCA_027306755.1 Acidimicrobiaceae bacterium
CTGCCCGTAGCCGAGCACGACGAGGAGCACCTCCCCGGCGCCGACATCCCCGATGCCATACGCCCCGGCCCAGCGACCGTGCGAGCCCACGAGGACGCCGGCGAGCTCGTCGCCCGCATGCACGCACGCAAGGTCACCGCCATCCTCGTCACTGATCCCGAAGGGAGGCTCCTCGGCCTGCTGCATCGCGACGACGCCGATGCCGCCCTCGCTCGGGCGCACCGCAGCGACCGGCAGGTCAGGTGAGACTCCACGTGCCGGCGCTAGCCTTGCTGGCAGTGCACTTCCTCTGAACGGGCTGAGCCAGCACCGCATACGAGGTCCGAACCTCGGTCGCGCGCCCGCGAGCACCTCCTCGGCCGGGGGCTGACGCCCCGGCCTAGTACCCACCGACATTCACTTCGAGGAGGAGTGTGGGACGCTCTCGGCATGGATGTGCACCTCGTGGACGGCACCTACGAGCTGGTCCGGCACTACTACGGCCAGGGGCGTGCGCCAGCCGGCTCTGACCGGGCCGGCTCTGACCGGGCCGGCTCTGACCGGGCCACCTCTGACCGGGCCGGCTCTGACCGGGCCACCTCTGACCGGGCCGCGGCCCGTGGTGTCGTCTCCTCCGTGCTCGCCCTCATGGAAGACGGGGCGACGCACGTTGGCGTGGCCACCGACCATGTCATCGAGTCGTTCCGCAACGAGATGTGGCCCGGGTACAAGACGGGCGAGCTGGTCCCGGCGGATCTGCGGGGCCAGTTCGACCTCGTGGAGGTCGCCCTGGAATCGCTGGGGGTGGTCGTCTGGCCCATGGTCGAGGTCGAAGCCGACGATGCCCTGGCCTCCGCGGCCGCTGCAGCGGCTGCAGACCCCCGCGTGGCCCAGGTCGTCATCTGCACGCCGGACAAGGACCTCGGCCAGTGCGTGTCGGGCACCCGGGTCGTCCAGCTCGACCGCCGGCGCCGCCTCGTGCTGGACGAGGCCGCGGTGACGGAGAAATTCGGGGTACCTCCGGCGTCGATCCCCGATTGGCTGGCGCTGGTGGGGGATGCCGCCGACGGGTTCCCGGGCGTAAGGGGATGGGGACAGCGCTCCGCTGCCGCCGTCCTCTCCCGCTACGCCCACCTGGAGGCCATCCCCGACCGAGCGTCCGAATGGGATCCGGACCTCCGCAGCGCGGTGCGGGGGGCCGAGCGGCTGGCCGACGCGCTGGCCGCCGCCCGCCCGGAGGCAGACCTGTTCAAGGTGCTGGCGACCTTGCGGATCGATCCGTCGCTGGTGCGGGACGTGGACGATCTGGCCTGGACCGGACCGGACCGCTCGTTTGCATCGATGGCCGAGATGCTCGGGGCGCCCGGGGCGGCCCGCCGGGCCGACGCGCTGGCCGCCCGGCGTCAGTGCCCGGCGGAGAAGACGGCCGACAGCTCGGCCGGCACCGGGGAGTCCAGCTGGTCGTAGGTGCATGATGCCGGGTCCCGGTCCGGACGCCAGCGCCGGAAGGTGGTGGCGTGGCGGAACCGGTCTCCCTGGAGGTGGTCGTAGGCCACCTCGCACACCCGCTCGATGCGCAGGGGCTCCCAGCTCAGATCCTTTCCAGCGTTCCATCGGCTTTGGGCGCCCGGCATCCGGGCGCCTTGGTCTGGTGCGGCCCAAGAGCCCCATGGGTGGCCGTCTCCAGCCCCCTCGCGCAGCGGGGCCAGCTCCTCGACGAATTCCCGCCGGCGGGCGGCGCTGAACCCGGATGCCACCCCGACGTGGTGCAGCGTCCCCTCTCGGTCCATCAGGCCGAGCAGCAGCGACCCGACGACGCCCCCGTCCTTGTGCCAGCGGAACCCGGCAACCACGCAATCTGCCGTCCGCTCGTGCTTGATCTTGAGCATCGCCCGGTCGCCCTCGCGGTAGCGGAGGTCCGCTGCCTTGGCCACCAGGCCGTCCAGGCCCGCACCCTCGAACCGCTCGAACCAATCGGCGGCAACCGCCCGGTCGGTGGTCACCGGCGTGAGGTGGATCGGTGGCTGGCAACCGCCGAGCAGCGTCTCGAGCGCTGCCCGGCGATCGGCATACGGCGTGGCCCGCAGGTCCTGGTCGCCCACGCCCAGCACGTCGAAAGCCACGAAGGACGCCGGGGTCTCCCGGGCCAGCCGGGCCACCCTGGAGGCGGCGGGGTGGATCCGCTGGGTGAGGGCGTCGAAGTCCAGCCCATGCGGGCCGGCGATGACGATCTCCCCGTCGAGCACCGCCTGCGCGGGCAGGTTCTGGCGCAGGGGATCCGCCAGCTCGGGGAAGTACCGCGTCAGGGGCCGCTCGTTGCGGCTGCCGAGCTCGATCGCATCACCGTCCCGGAACACGATGCAGCGGAAGCCGTCCCACTTCGGCTCGAACGAGAAGCCCTCCCCGTCGGGAAGGTCCCGCACGAGCTTGGCCAGCATCGGCGACACCGGCGGGGGGACGGGCAACGCCATAGTGGCGATCGTAGCGAGCCGTTCAGTCCGGTTTGTGGGCCCGGCTGGGAGAAACGCGCGTGGGCTCGTGGGGGGCCTTGGGGTACTCAGGGGGCCACGGTGCGTCGAGCAGGCCGGCTTGGCGGTCCGCAGCCGCCATCTCGAGCAGCGGTTCCAGGGACTGCGGCGCGTCGGCCATGGGCGCCCAGGGGTCCCCCAGTGACCGGAGCCGCTCGGGCACGGTGCGGACCGTGAGGGCGTCCGGGTCCACGGTGCCCAGCTCGTCCCACCCGAACGGGGTCGATACCTGCCCGGTGGAGCGCGGACGGGCGAACCACGCACCGAACACCGTCTTGTGCGGGGCGTTCTGGTTGAAGTCCACGAACACGCGGCGCCCCCGTTCCTCCTTCCACCACTGGGCGGTGATGGTGTCAGGGTGCCGTCGCTCCAGCTCTCGGGCCAGGGCCACCGCCCCGGCCCGCACCTCGGTCGAGCTCCACCGGGGCTCCAGCCGGACGTACACGTGGATGCCGCGGTTGCCGGTGGTCTTGGCGAAGCCGCAGATGCCGAGCTCGTCGAGCAGCCCTTTGGTATGGCGGGCCGCCTGGCGGGCGTCCTCGAACGCGGTGCCCGGCTGCGGGTCGAGATCGATGCGGAGCTCGTCGGCGTGCGCGACGTCGGCCGCCCGGTAGGGCCAGAGGTGCAGTCCGAGGCATCCGAGGTTCACGGCCCAAAGGACGTGGGCGATGTCGGCCACCACCAGCGCGTTCGACCGGGTGCCGTTGGGCGTGGTCACGGTGGTCGTCTCCAGCCACTCCGGAGCGCCGGGGGGCACCCGCTTCTGGAAGAAGGACTTGCCCTCGGCGCCCTCGGGAAATCGCTGCAGCAGGGCCGGCCGGCCGCCGGCGGTCCGCAGGAGCGCTTCGGCAACGGCCACGTAGTACTCGGCCAGTTCGCCTTTGGTCACGCCCAGCGCCGGAAAGTAAAGCCGTTCCGGATGGGAGACCACCACGGTGTGACTGGCCACGTCATAGGTCTGCCCGTCGGTCATGGAGGTCTGCCGTCGGTCATGGGGCGGCGATGCCGGCTCTGGCGCAGGAAGCCCCCGCCGGCAACTTGGGTCAGCACGACCGGAGCCTAGGCCCCGGTCCGGGCCCCGCTACGGGAACGCCACGGGAACGCGGCCTCGGGCTGCACCCGGCCCGATGACCAGGGTCGGCCGTCGCTGGCGCCACCGGGCCCCTCCCGGTCGGTTACCGGCGCGGGGAGGGGGTATTGCAGACGACGGTGAACGATCCCGGGCCGGTACGGCCCGCGAGCGCAGAGGAAGGTCAGTGCGCATGAGCCAGACGGTCGCCGACTACCTGCTCGCGAGGTTGCGGGAGTGGGACGTCGAGAAAGTGTTCGCCTACCCCGGCGATGGCATCAACGGCATCCTCGTCGCGCTGGGGCGGGCCGGCAACGAGCCGATGTTCATCCAGTCCCGCCACGAGGAGATGAGCGCCTTCGAGGCCGTCGGGTACGCCAAATTCACCGGGAAGGTGGGGGTGTGCATGGCGACCTCGGGCCCGGGAGCCATCCACCTCCTCAACGGGCTCTACGACGCCAAGCTCGACCACGTCCCGGTGGTGGCGATCGTGGGGCAGACGAGCCGCTCGGCCATGGGCGGCTCGTACCAGCAGGAGGTGGACCTGGGCTCCCTGTTCAAGGACTGCTGCCACCAGTTCGTGGAGATGGCGATGGTGCCGTCGCAGTTCCCGAACCTGGTGGACAGGGCCATCCGGGTGGCGATCACCACCAAGTCGCCAACCTGCATCATCGTCCCTTCCGACCTCCAGGAGATGGAGTACGAGCCGCCGCAGCACGCCTTCAAGCAGGTTCCCTCCAGCCTCGGCATCGCCCAGCCCAAGCTGAGCCCGGACGACGAGGCGATCCACCGCGCGGCGGACATCTTGAATGCCGGCACAAAGGTGGCGATCCTGGTGGGCCAGGGGGCACGGGGGGCCCGTCAGGAGCTGGTGGAGGTGGCGGACCTGCTGGGTGCCGGGGTCGCCAAGGCCCTCCTCGGCAAGGACGTGCTTGCCGACGACCTGCCCTACGTGACCGGCTCGATCGGCCTGCTCGGCACCCGCCCCAGCTACGAGCTCATGATGGGCTGCGACACCCTCCTCACCGTCGGGTCCAGCTTCCCTTACACGCAGTTCATGCCCCAGCTCGACCAGGCCAGAGCGGTCCAGATCGACGCCGACGGCGCGATGATCGGGATGCGCTATCCCTACGAGGTCAACATCGTCGCGGATGCGCAGTCCGCTTTGCGGGCCCTCATCCCGCTTCTCCAGCACAAGTCCGACCGTTCCTGGCGGAACAAGATCGAGCACAACGTGGCCCGGTGGTGGGATGCCGTCGAGCGTGAGGCCATGGTCGAGCCGGCGGACGCCGGCATGGTGAACCCGATGCGGGTGGTGTGGGAGCTGTCCCAGCAGATCCCCCTCAACAGCATCGTCACGTCGGACTCCGGCTCGGCCGCCAACTGGTACGCCCGCGACCTCAGGATCCGTGGCGAGATGAAGGGATCGCTGTCGGGCAACCTTGCAACCATGGGGCCGGGCGTGCCCTATGCGATCGGGGCCAAGTTCGGGCATCCGGACCGGCCGGTGATCGCGTTGGTGGGCGACGGGGCCATGCAGATGAACGGGTTGGCCGAACTGATCACGATCCACCACTACTGGGAGCAGTGGGCCGATCCTCGCCTCGTCATCTGCGTGTTCCACAACAACGACCTCAATCAGGTGACGTGGGAGATGCGGGCCATGGAGGGCGCGCCGAAGTTCGTCGAGAGCCAGCAGCTGCCGGACATCTCCTACGCTGCCTTCGCCCACTCGATCGGGCTCAACGCCATCGAGGTGCACAAGGACGCCGAGCTCGCCGATGCCTGGCGCGAGGCCCTCGCAGCGAAGCGCCCCGTGGTGCTCGACGTGCGCACGGACCCGAGCTTCCCGCCGATTCCGCCCCACGCCAACTTCGAGCAGATGCGGGACATGGTGAAGTCCCTCCTGGCTGGTGACGAGAACGCGTGGCAGATCATCCGGGACGGCGCCAAGACGAAGCTCCAAGAGCTCCTTTCCTCGGCCAAGAGCGAGAGCTGAGGGGGATCCGGGAGTGCGAATGGGGCACCGCGCTGCGCGCCGGACCTCGAGCGGGCGGATCGGCATCGACCGGATCCTGGCCGACATCGAGACCGGGCGCTTCGAGAAGATGATGTCCGGGCTGACCGCCGTGGGCGCGGCCATCACGGCGGTGGAGATATGGACCGAGCATGACGGCGCCAGCTTCGGGAACAAGATGATGTGGCTGCCGATCGTGATCGTGCCGACCGCCATCCCCGCCGGCGTGGCCGCGGTGTTCTCCCGGCGGGTGGCGAAAACGGCCCTGCCGCTGTTCTCCGCGGTGATCGTCGTCAACGGGCTCCACGGGATGTTCTTTCACTGGCGAGGCATCGTCCAGAAGCCCGGCGGCCTGAGGGTCAACGCCCGCTACAACATCGAGATGGGACCGCCGGCACTGGCCCCGCTCTTGGCGTCGCTCGTGGGCGGCATGGGCCTGCTGGCGGCCGTGCTGCGGCGGGAGGACGACGCCGCAGGATGAGCCGTCCCGACACCCCCGCCGCGACCCCGGGAGGGGAGGGCCGCTTCGACGGCTACGACGTCCTCGCCCAGTCCCCCTTCTGGGACCCGGTCACCGCCGAGGTGGTCCTGGATCGGACCCGCCGGGTGCCCGCCCTGGCGTTCTTCAGCTCCGCGGAAGCGGATGTCGCCCGCGCGCTGCTGGACCTGATGCTGGCCAACCACGCCGAACCCCGCGTCCCGGTGGTGGAGATGGTCGACCGCCGGCTCTTCGAAGGGGAGACGGACGGCTGGCGCTACGAGGACATGCCCGAGGACGGCGAGGCGTGGCGACGCTCCTTGCGGTTCTTGGACGAGGATGCGCGCCGGGCTTTCCAGGCCGGGTTCGCCCACTGCACGTTGGACCAGCAGGGACGGATCGTCCAGGGTGTCCAGGACAGCGAGGAGTGGCACGGCCTCCCGGGCAAGCACGTCTGGTCGCTGTGGACTCGCTACGGGTGCGCAGCCTTCTACGCCCATCCATGGGCGTGGAACGAGATCGGCTTCGGCGGTCCTGCGTACCCGCGGGGTTACAAGGTGCTCCATCCGGGGTGGCGAGAGCCGTTCGAGGTGGCCGAACGGGACGCCGAGGACCCGGTGCCGTGGAGCGAGCGGGTGGAACAGGCCGAGCGCGCCCATGAGGTCCGCCTGGGCCCACGCCGATGAGGCACACCGACGAACGGGCCATCCGGGCCCGCAACGAGTCCGCGTGGCTCGTTCCCACCGGCCAGGAGCGGACCAACTGGTCGCTGCGCGAGCGCATGCGCCGGTTCGATCCGGACGAGGAAGTGGACGTGGTGGTTGTGGGCTGCGGGGCGGGCGGCGGCACGCTCACCCAGCGACTGGCCCGGGCAGGATTTCGGGTGGTGGCCCTGGAAGCGGGCCCGTGGTGGGACCCGGCCCGGGACTGGGTCAGCGATGAGGCCGCGAGCCACAAGCTCTACTGGACCGAGCCCCGGGTCATCTCGGGGAAGGACCCCGTCGCGTTGGGGTCCAACAACTCGGGGCGCGGGGTCGGCGGCTCCATGGTCCACGTCGCCGGGTACGTCCCCCGCTTCCATCCGTCCGACTTCGAGACCTACACGCGCGATGGGGTAGGGGCCGACTGGCCCATCTCCTACGAAGAGCTCCGGCCGTACTACGAGCAGATCGAAGAGGAGCTGCCGGCGGCCGGAGAGCCGTGGCCGTGGGGCGACCCCCACGACTACCCGCACCACCCGCACCCCCTCGGACCCAACGGCGAGGTCTTCCGGCGAGGCGCCCGAGCGCTCGGACTGCGCACGGCGGTCGGTCCGGTGGCCATTCCAAACGGCCGGTTCGGGCATCGCAACCATTGCATCTACCGGGGCTTCTGCCTCCAGGGATGCAAGGTCAACGCCAAGGCATCGCCCCTCATCACCCACATCCCGGACGCTCTGGCCCACGGGGCCGAGATCCGGCCGGATTCCATGGTGTCCGAGGTCGTCGTCGAGCACGGCCGGGCCACGGGGGTCCGGTACTTCCACGGGGGAAGGGAGCACTTCCAGCGTGCGCGGCTGGTGGCCCTGGCCGCGTACTCGATCGAGACGCCGCGGCTCCTGCTCCTGTCGGCGACGCCGGCTCACCCGGACGGCTTGTGCAACGACTTCGGGCAGGTGGGCCGGTACGTGATGGTGCAGGGTGCGCCCCAGACGGCAGGGAGGTTCCACGACGAGGTCCGCATGTACAAGGCGCCGCCGCCGGAGGTGACGTGCGAGGAGTTCTACGAGACCGATCCGTCCAAGGACTACCGGCGCGGCTTCGCCATACAGAACGTGTCGCCGCTGCCGATCACCTACTCGGAGCACGTGACCGCCCAGGGCCACTGGGGTGAGGTCCTGCGCGAGTACATGCGCGACTACGTCCACTGGGCTGTCCTCGGATCACTGTGCGAATTCCTGCCCCGTGTGGAGAACGGCGTGACCCTGGCCGCCGAGAACGACGCCCACGGCCTCCCGGTGGCCAACTTCTCCTACTCCGAGGGTGAGAACGACAACAAGCTTGAAGCGGCGGCCCAGGCGGTGATGGAGGACATCCTGCGAGCCGCCGGCGCGCAGGAGGTGATCACCATCAAGCGCTACGCCCACCTGGTGGGGGGGTGCCGCATGGCCGCCGACGAGCGGTCCGGCGTCGTGGACCGCAACCGGCGCAGCGTCGCCGTCCCCAACCTCTACGTCACCGACGGCAGCGTGATGCCCACCCAGGGATCGGCCAACCCCGCCCTCACCATCATGGCCCTGGCAGCCCGCTGCGCCGACCACCTGAGGGCGACTGCCCGGTCGGGGCTGGTCGGGGAGGCGGTGCGGGGTTGAGCGCCCGCGATGGCCTGGCGACGCCCCTCGAGGGGGTTGCGTGCGAGGTCTACACCGTGCCCACCGACCAACCCGAAGGAGACGGCACCTTCGCATGGGACAAGACCACGCTCGTGCTCGTTCGGGCGCGAGCGGGGGGCAGGGAGGGGATCGGGTGGACCTACGCAACCTCGGCATGCAAGGCGGTGGTGGAGGACCTCCTGGCGCCGGCGGTGGAGCACGTGGACGCCGGAAACGTCCCCCGAGCGCTCGAGGCCATGGTCCGGGCGTGCCGGAACGTGGGCCGGGTGGGGATCGCCTCGTGCGCCATCTCGGCCGTGGAGACCGCCCTGTGGGACCTCAAAGCCCGGCTCCTGGATGTTCCGCTGGCCGGGTTGTTCGGTCCGTGCCGCGACGAGGTGCCCATCTACGGGAGCGGCGGGTTCACGACCTACGACGACGCCACCACCCGCCGGCAGGTCGAGACCTGGGTGTCGGACTGGGAGATCCCCCGGGTCAAGATCAAGATCGGGGAGTCCTGGGGCGCGCGCCCGGAGCGCGACATCGCCCGGACGCGCCTCGTGCGCGCCGTGGCCGGTCAGTCGGCGGAGGTGTTCGTGGACGCCAACGGCGGCTACGGACGCAAGCAGGCCGTGCGGATCGGCCGCCAGTTGCGCGAGGAGGCAGGCATCTCGTGGTTCGAAGAGCCCGTCTCGTCCGACGATCTCCAAGGGCTGCGTGAGGTGCGCGACCAGGTGGACGCGGACATTGCCGCCGGGGAGTACGGGTTCGACCTCCCGTACTTTGCGCGCATGATCGAGCAGGAGGCGGTGGACTGCCTGCAGGTCGACGTGACGCGCTGCGGCGGCTACCTGGAATGGCAGCGGGCGGCGGCGGTCGCCCGGAGCCGCTCGGTGGACGTGTCGGGCCACTGCGCCCCCAACCTGCACGCACACGTGGCCGTGTCCGTTCCCAACCTGCGGCACCTGGAGTACTTCCACGACCATCACCGGATCGAGCACTTGCTCTTTGACGGCGCGCTGAGCCCGCGCCGGGGCGCCCTCCGGCCGGCCATGGACGCGCCCGGCCACGGCCTGGCGCTCAAGGATCGCGATGCCGCCCCGTTCCGGACGGCCTGAGGTCGCTCGGGCGCTGCCGGCGGGGCGCCGCCGGCGACGGGGTGTTGGGCCTGGTCCATGCCCGTCCCATCCAGGCCGCTATGGCGGATCGCAGAGATGGACGGCCCCCCGAGGGGGCACCGCGGTGGTCGTGCGGCCCAGACGCCGGGCCGCGGAGGCGAACACCCGGGCATCGCGCAGGGCGCACGCGCACGGGTCGTTGTTGAAGTAGGCGTACACGTCGGCCGAGTCGGGCCACAGCGCCGCGACGCGGCGGGCCCAGCCGGCGAGCGCGGTTCGTCCGTAGCATGGATGGGGCGTGGCCCGGCCCTGGTGGAACCGGAGATATCCCCACCCAGCCGTCCGCACGACCGGCCACCGGCGCCACGGCGCGTCGGCGATGACCCACGCGGCGTGGTGCGCCGCGAGCACGTCCCACACCTCGTCGCTGTCCCAGCTCTGGTGGCGGGCTTCCACCGCGACCCGGACGTCGGGGCCGAAGCATGCGAGCGTTCGGTCGAGACGGTCGGGCGCCACGCGCATCGTGGGCGGCAGCTGGACCAGGACGGGACCCAGCTTGTCGCCGAGCCGTCGGGCCCGCTCCAGGAACCGGTGCACCGGTTCCTCCGGCTCACGGAGCCGCCGGTTGTGGGTCAGGTAGCTGCTCATCTTGACGGCCATCTGGAAGCGGTCGGGGACGGAGTCGCGCCACCGGTCGAAGGTGGACGCCTCCGGCAGGCGGTAGAAGGCGTTGTTCACCTCCACCGTGTCGAAGTGGCGGGTATAGAACCCGAGCCAGTGCGCCGTTGCCAGGCCCTCGGGGTAGTACGTCCCGCGCCAGTGGCGGTACTGCCACCCTGAGGTGCCGATCCGGACCGTCACGGGGTGCCGACCCGAACCGTCACGGGGTGCCGACCCGGACCGTCACGCCGCCCCCCCGCCCCCCTTGCCCGGCGAGTGCGCCCGAGGCACCACCGGGATCGGTGCCGCTCGCCCGCTCGCATGGCCATGACACGGTCACCTACCCGTTTGCCGGTCCGGCAGAACGAGCCAGTCAGTCGGCTGCCCAAAGAGAATCCCCACGAGATGCCGTGAATACGCCCATCGCCGGAGTGGCGCGGTAGGAAGTACGCGCCCAGCCGCCCAGCCGCCCAGCCGCCCAGCCGCCCAGCCTGTGGCCGGGTACACGCAGCTCTCGAGCGACGGCGGCGTGTTCTCCTCCGGCGCCCCGTTCGAAGGTTCGCAGGCCCAGCAAGGCTCGCTTCCGGACCCCGTGACGGCCATCATCG
>DAHUZE010000049.1 GCA_027306755.1 Acidimicrobiaceae bacterium
GTCACAGCCCTCTGGCATCATCACGACGCGTCGAAACGTGAACTGGGTCCCCACTGAAAGGTGAAGACCTCTGGCGTGGGCGAGGGGGGACTTGAACCCCCACATCCTTTCGGACACAGGAACCTGAATCCTGCGCGTCTGCCTATTCCGCCACTCGCCCGAGTGCGGATGCCAGAGTAGCCGACCGGTTCCGGGCCGCCCGTCCGGCAATCGCGCCGCCCTCGCGCTCCGGCGTGGGCAGCACAGGGCAACCGGCACCGGGGAGCCGCACGGGGGGAGGCGCACTGGGGCGAGCAGCACCCGGGCGAGCAGCACCCGGGCGAGCAGCACCCGGGGGCACTGCCGTGAGCCGCAGCGCCGGCCGAGCCCGACGAGCAGGCCAGGGGCCAGCCACCGGCCCGGGTGGGTGCAACGGCCGCAGCGCGGGTAGCATCTTCCCGCCTGCCGGCTCCGTCGTGTGGGCCGGGCGGTCACGCCACGGACCCGGCTGCGGGGGCGAACCCGCCCGTCTGCCCAGTTCTAGGGAATGACCGACCGGTAGGATTGTCGAGACCATGGGACTCCAGCAGTTCGAGGAGCGCCTCGAGCGCCTGGTGGAGGGAACGTTGTCGAAGCCGTTCCGCAGCAATCTCCAGCCGATCGAGATCGGTCGCCGGTTGACGCGCGAGATGGATCTCCATCGGCGGGTGGGCGTCCGAGGCCTCATCGCGCCGAATTCCTTCACCGTCACGCTGGCGCCGGCCGACGTGGACCGGTTTGCGAACTTCATCGACTCCCTGTCCCGGGAGCTGGCCGACGCCGCCCGGGAGCACGCCCGGATCGAGGGCTATTCGTTCATGGGGCCGGTGGACATCCAGGTGTACGAGGGTGCCCGGCTGCGCCCGGGCCGGTTCGTCGTCACGGCCGAGGTGGCCGAGGGACCGGAGGAGGGCCCCTTTGCCACGCTCGTGCTGCCGGACGGCGGCCGCATCGAGATCGGGGACGGGGCTCCCGTTGTCCTGGGCCGCATGCCCGAGTCCGACATCGTGCTCAACGACCCAAATGTGAGCCGGCGCCACGCCGAGTTCCGGCGCACTGCTGAGGGGGTGGTGGTGGCCGACCTGGGTTCCACCAACGGGACCCGGGTCAACGGGTCGCCGGTGCGCGAGAGGATGCTCGAGAGCGGCGACGAGGTCACCGTCGGATCGACGACGCTGGTCTTCCAGCTTTCGTGACGCCCATGGCTCCGGCATTGCTCGCCGCTGCCTCCGGCCCCACCTACTCGGGCGTGGTGCGCCTGATCCAGTGGTGCGTGATCGCCTTCGTGTTCCTCTTCTTTCTCCGGGTCATCCGCGCGGTGTGGGTGGAGGTCCGGCCGGCCGGACCCCGTCAGGCCCGGTCCACCAACCGGCCCGGCCCGACGACCCGGGCGCCGGCGCCGGCGCCGCGCCGGAGCAAGGGTCCCATGTACCTGGACGTGCTGGAGCCTGTGGACCATGCCGGGCAGCGGTTCGACATCGGGGACGAGCTGACCATCGGCCGCTCCCCGGCCTGCACCGTGCCCACCGGCTACGACATCTACAGCTCCACCACGCACGCCCGCCTGTTCCAGCGGGACGGCCGGGTGTACGTGGAGGACCTGGGCTCCACCAACGGCACGTTCGTCAATTCCGAGCGCATCGCCAAGCCGACCCGCCTGGGGCGGGGTGACCTCCTCCAGGTCGGAGGGACGGTCTTCCAGGTGTCGCGGTGACGTTGCTGCGCTCGGGCTCGGCCACGGACATGGGCAAGGTCCGCTCGTCCAACCAGGACGTGGCGCTGGAGGAGCACGAGCTCTTTGCCGTGGCCGACGGCATGGGCGGCCACGTGGGCGGGGAGGTGGCCGCCCGGGTCGCCATCGACACGCTGCGGGCGTCCTTCCATCGCCAGCCCACCGTGGAGGGGCTCCGTCGGGCTGTCGCCGAGGCCAACCGCGCCGTGTGGCACCAGGGCCAGTCCGAGAGCGGGTTGCGTGGGATGGGGACGACCCTCACCGCCACCGCACTCGTGCGCGATCCCGGCGGTCGGCAGGTCATCGCGTTGGCCAACGTGGGGGACTCGCGCGCCTACGTCTTCTCGCGCGGCCAGGTGATCCAGATCACGGCCGACCACAGCCTGGCCGAGGAGCGGGTCCGCCAGGGGGAGATCACCGAGGCAGAGGCCGCGGTCCACCCCCATCGCCACATCCTCACCCGGGCCCTGGGCGTCGCCTCCGACGTGGACGTGGATCTCTGGGAGCTGCACCTGACCGCCGGCGACCGGGTCCTGTTGTGCAGCGACGGGCTCACCAACGAGGTGGGCGACGACGAGATCGGCCGCACCCTTTCCTCCAAGCGGGAGCCGAAAGACGCGGCGAGCGCGTTGGTGCGGGCGGCTGTTGACCACGGGGGCAGCGACAACGTGACCGTCGTGGTGGTGGACGTGGTCGCCGACGACGAGCAGGCGGCCGCGCGGGCCGCAGCAGCCGGGCAGGTGGCGGGGGATCCCGGACCGAGCTCGGGGGAGCCGACCACGGCGTTGCCGGGGACAGCCGGGAGGGCGCAGGGGCTCGACGGGCTCGGTGGAGTGGACGGCGCCGGGCCGGCCGGCACCGCTGGCGTCACCCACGAGGCCGATGCGACGGGAGTCCTCCGAGCGATCGGCGCCGGTGCGCTGGTGGGGGCGACGGGCTCCTCCGGTGCGACGGGCTCCTCCGGTGCAACCGGCTCCTCCGGTGCAACAGGCGCATCCAACGGGCAATCCGCGCGATCCAACGGGCGCGCCCGCAATGGACGGTCCAAAGGTGCGCGTTCCGCCAACGGACGTTCAGGAAGGCGGGCGCAGGCGGCGGGTCGGCCCGGGCGAGCCGCCGCAGCCGACGGCCTGGCCACAGCCGACGGCCTGGCCACCACCGCCGGCGTGGTGATCGCCACCCGCCCGACAGGCGGCACAGCAGGCGGCACAGCAGGCGACGCGGCCGGTGGCCCGGGCGTCGGGCGGAGCTCGGGCACGGGGCCAGCCGCTCCGGGCACGGGGCCAGCCGATCGGGGCACGGACATGCCACCGGGCGCCCCGGGCTCCTCCACGTCCAAGACCGCCGCGATCCGGGCCGCCTCCGGGGGGACCGCCCGGTCGGCGTCCGGCAATCAACCCGGCTCGTCCGGCCGGAGGCCCACGGACTTCGGCACGCAGGCAGCAGAGCTGCGACGGCTCCGTCCCAGCCGCAAGGAGCTCCGCCGCCGCCGGCGCATGGCCGGCGTGCCCCGGATGGTGACGTTCCGGGTGTTGCTCTTCTTCGTCCTGGTGCTGGCAGTGGTGGCGGCGGCGTATGCCCTGGTGCGCTGGTACGCCACGAGCGACTGGTACGTGGCCGTGGACAACCAGCACCTTGCCGTCTACCGGGGCCGGCCCGGCGGGTTCTTGTGGTTCAAGCCCAAGCTGGTGGACGAGACGTCGGTGACCACGTCGGAGATCCTCCCCTTCCGCCTGCCCACAGTCCGGGCCACGCACCCCGAGCCGTCGCTGGCCGCTGCCCGCCGCTACGTCCAGAACCTGCACCAGGAGTACCTGGCCACCCGGCCCACAGCGTCCGGGAGCGGCTCGTCCGCCTCCGGCGGGTCCACCACGTCCACCACGTCCGCCCCGGGCTCCTCGTGACCGGCGAGGGGCTCGCCTGATGGGGCGCCGCATCCGCTGGCTCGGGCTCGGGCTGGTCCTCTGCTTTGCCGCCGTCCTGGCCCAGCTGGTGAACGTCCAGTTCCGGATGGCCACAGCGCTCAACTCCTCGCCCCAGAACCCCCGCAACGCCGCCGCGCTGCACAACAACCAGCGGGGCCTGATCCTGGCCTCCACAGGCATGATCCTGGCCAAGTCCGTCAAGACAACAGGCAACACGTGCGACGGCTACCAGTACAAGCGGGTGGACACCACAGGGTCGCTGTACTCGGCCGTCGTCGGGTACGACTCCCCCTGCTTCTACGGCACGTCGGGCGCGGAGTACGCGTACAACACATACCTCGGGCTGCACACACAGCATGCGACGTCGCTCGGACAGCTCCTCAACCCGCCGTCCAAGACCACCGACAACGTCACCCTGACCGTCATGCCGAGCCTGCAGGCGCAGGCGAGGGCCGAGCTCAACGCCATCCCGTCCGCGAACAAGGACGGGGCGATCATGGTGGAGAAGGTGACAACAGGAGCCATCCTGGCCGACTACGCCAACCCCACGTACACAACCAACCCGCTGGGCACACTCACACTGAAGAAGGTCACGGCCGCCGGTCACGCATACTTCACAACCAAGGACCACGAGGGCTTCTACCCCGGGTACCCGCTGTCGACCTTTGACGCCTTCGCCCCCGGCTCCACCTTCAAGGTGGTCACCACCAGCGCGGTGTTCAATCTCAAGCCAACGCTCAAGAACTTCACGTTCCCGGTTGCCGGCTGCACCAAGAAAGGGCAGATCCCGCAAACGACAAAGCAGATCTGCAACGACGCCACAACCCCCACAGCAGCCAACCCGTGCGGGGGGACGATGGTCCAGATGCTTCCCCAGTCCTGCGACCCCGGGTACGCCTTGCTCGGCCTGTCGATCGGCGGCACAGACCTGTCCAAGCAGGCCCGCCTCTTCGGGTACAACCAGGTCCCCCCGATCGACCTGGGCCGCGTGGTGTCCAAGTCCAGCTTCCCCAGCCCGGCCGAGCTGGCGCCCACAGGCGCGCTCGGGCTGCCCGGCGTCGCCCTCTCGGCCTTCGGCCAGCAGACAGTGACCACCACCGATCTCCAGAACGTCATGGTGGCTGCGGGCGTCGCCAACTCCGGCAACGTGATGACCCCCCACGTGATGTCCCAGATCCGCAACGCCACAGGCGGCCTGATCAAGTCCTACAAGCCGACCGTGTACAAGCATGCCGAGAGCGCGTACGCGGCCAAGTCGGTGAACCAGCTGATGCAG
>DAHUZE010000056.1 GCA_027306755.1 Acidimicrobiaceae bacterium
CGGCGAGCACCTGGGCGAGCTGCGCCGCAGGCTCGTCATCGCCGTCCTGGCCTTCGTGGTCGCGGCATGCGTGGCCGCCGCCTTCTACAACTGGCAGCTCACACTGCTCCGGCACCCGTACTGCCAGATCGCCGCCCACCACGCGTGCGCCTTCTACGTGACGTCCCCCACCGACCCGCTGGTGCTGCGCATCAAGCTGGCCGCCTTCGGCGGCCTGGTGCTGGCATCCCCGGTGGTCCTGTGGGAGCTGTGGCGCTTCGTCACCCCGGGCCTTCGCCCGACCGAGAAGCGCTACGCCGTCCCGTTCATCGTCGCGTCGGTGGCCCTCTTCCTTCTCGGCTGCTTCATCGTGTACAAGGTGCTGCCCCACACCCTCGGGTGGCTCATCAACGTGGGCGGCCCGAGCGTCCACGAGCTGCTGAACCCCAACGCCTATCTCACGCTCGTGCTGCTGCTCATGGTGCTCTTCGGGCTCACCTTCGAGTTCCCCGTTCTCCTGGTCGCCCTCCAGCTGGCCCGCGTGGTCAGCCCGGGCGCCCTGCTGCGCCACTGGCGGTGGGCCGTGATCGGCATCACCGTCGCCTCGGCCGTCTTCACCCCGAGCTCGGACCCCTTCTCCATGTGCGCCCTGGCGATCCCGCTCGTCGCCTTCTACTTCGCCGCCATCGGCGTCGGCAAGCTGTTCCGGCGTTGAGCGCCCCGCAGCGGGAGCGGTTCATCCGCGGCCTTCGCTTCGAGCCCGACGCCTACCAGATCGAAGCGTTCGACGCGGTGGACGAGGGGCGCTCCGTGCTGGTCTCGGCGCCCACCGGATCGGGCAAGACGCTGGTTGCCGCCTACGCGGTGGACCGGGCGCTCGCTGGCGGGGGCAAGGCCTTCTACACGACGCCCCTCAAGGCGTTGTCCAACCAGAAGTTCGCCGAGCTCGCCACGGAGCACGGGGCCGATCGCGTGGGCCTGCTGACCGGGGACACGGCGCTGCGGCCCAGCGCTCCGGTGGTCGTGATGACCACCGAGGTGCTGCGCAACATGCTCCTGGCCGGCTCCGATCTCCTCACCGGGCTCCGGGCCGTCGTACTGGACGAGGTGCACTACCTGCAGGATCCCTACCGGGGCGGCGTCTGGGAGGAGGTGCTGGTCCTGTGCGCGCCGACCGTCTCCTTCGTCTGCCTGTCGGCCACGGTGTCCAATGCCCACGAACTGGGGGAGTGGCTGACGTCCGTGCGCGGACCCACCACGGTGGTGGTCGAGCGGCGGCGGCCGGTCGTCCTCCGCCACCACCTGGCCGTCCACCGCCGGCGCGGCGATCCGGCGACCGGGGGTCCCGGCCAGCCGACGACGGAGCTGCTCCCGCTCTTGTCCGACACCCGGCCGGGAGGGGAGGCGCTCCGCCTGGACGAGGCGGTTCGGCGGGCGGGGCGGCCGGAGCCGGCGGGCCGCTGGCGGGGCAGCCACGGCCGGGGCCCGCGGCTGCCCTTCCGCACGCCCCGCCGGACCGAGATGGTGGAGGAGCTCGAAGACCAGGAGCTCCTGCCGGCCATCGTCTTCATCTTCAGCCGTGCCGCCTGCGACGACGCGGTGGGGCAGTGCCTGCGTGACGGCATCCGCCTGACCGACCACCGCCATCGGGCCACGATCCGGAGCATCGCCGAAGCCCACGTGGACTCCCTCAGCGACGACGCGCTGGACGTCCTCTCCTACACCCACTGGCTGGAGGGGCTCACGTCGGGCATCGCCGCGCACCACGCCGGGATGGTGCCGGCCTTCCGGGAGACGGTGGAGGAGTGCTTTGCCGCCGGGCTCCTCCAGGTGGTGTTCGCCACCGAGACGCTCTCGCTGGGCATCAACATGCCGGCCCGCTCGGTGGTGATCGAGCGCTTCGACAAGTACGGCAGCGCCGGCCGCGCCCCGCTCACCTCGGGCGAGTACGCCCAGCTCACGGGTCGAGCGGGCCGGCGGGGACTGGACCACGAGGGGCATGCCGTCGTGCTCTGGACGCCCGACACGCCGGTCGCCGAGATGGCTCGGGTGGCGCTGGCCCCCCCTCCGGACCTCAGATCGGCCTTCCGTCCGACCTACAACCTCGCCGTCAACCTGGTGCACCGGTTCGACCGCCCGACGGCCATGTCGGTGCTCCGGCGCTCCTTCGCCCAGTGGCAGGCCGACGCGGCGGCGGAGCGGCGGCGCAGCCACGACCAGGACGCCCTGCCCGGCCCGGGCCGGCCCGAGCCGGGCTCCAACGCCCGGGGGCGTCGGGCCTCCCGCCGGCAGGCCACGGCAGCGGTCCCGCGCGACGTCCTGGCCGACCACCTCGGGCGTCGCCTGGCCGTGCTGGAAGAGCTCGGCTACGTGGAGGGATGGCACCTCGGTCGCCACGGGATGCTGCTGGCTCGGATCTACCACGAGTCCGACCTGCTGGTGGCCGAGGCGCTCACGGGGGACGTGCTGCACCAGGCCGAGCCGTCGGTGGTGGCCGGCGTGCTCTCGTCGTTGGTGTTCGAGCGCCGGCGGGCCCGGCGGCCCGTGGGGGAGGGGACCCGCCGGGGTCACGGGAGCGGCGCCCACGGGGCCCCCGACGGGCATGGCCACGGAAGCGGCGCCCACGCCAGCCCAGACGGCCAGAGTCACGGCGCGGCCGCGGGCCACAGGCGCCAGGGCCCCCCCTACGACCCGCCGAAGCCTGGGAGGCGCCCGAAGAAGAAAGGGCCGAGCGACCGGCTGGGAGAGGGGAGGCGCCAGGAGATCGCCGAGCGGCTGGCCCAGCTGGACTTGGCTGCGGACCGGATCCGGGCGGTGGAGGAGCTCCACCTCGTCCCCCGGACCCGCCAGCCCGAGCCGGGGTTGGCCGGGGCCGTGGCGTCCTGGGGGAGGGGCGCCTCGTTCGGGACGGTGCTGGAGGTGGCGGCCCGGGACATCGGCGAGATCGCCCCCGGCGACTTCGTGCGCACCGTCAAGCAGCTGGTCGACCTGGTGGGCCAGGTGTCCCTGGTGGCCCCGGACCCGGCCACGGCCGCGGCGGCGGACGAGGCCGTGCGCCTGCTCCGGCGCGATGTCGTGGCCGCCGGCGGGGCGCCGGACTTGCTCGAGTGACAGCCGGAGCGCGCGCGAGCCGGATGGGGGTCCCGCGATCCTCACACTTCCCTGACACATCGTTCACCGGGAGCTGACACCCGCCCGTCAGGCTGTCAAGGGGCGCGGCGAGGGCCGTCACCCGCACACCCGGACAACCCCGTGGCCCGGAGGCGACACCGGGCCACGGAGGAGAGGAGAACGCAATGGGACGATCAACGATCGGAGCATCGGTCGGAGCGGCCGCGGTTGCCGCCGCGCTCGGCTTGACCGTGTGGTCGACCGTTCCCGCGGGAGCGGCCACAGGCACGGCGCGGGCCACAGGCGCAACGCCGGCCACAGCCGCGCCCACCAAGGCGGCGTCGCCCATCAAGGCAGCGGCGCCCACCAAGGGGGCGGCGCGGGGCGCATCCGGCGGAGCGACAGGACCGGCGGGCATCCCGGCCACCGTGACCCGCACATGGCTGGAGCACGCGCTGGCCCGGCGGCAGGCCACCCTGTCACGGCTGACCACGCTCGTAGGCAAGACCCCGGCTCTGTCGGCGACAGCGCGCCGGACACTCCAGTCCCAGCTGGCGGCCGAGACGTCGGGCATCAACGGGCTGGCAGCCGCCGCGCCGGGTGAGGGAACCGCCACACTCGGGACCACGGCAGGCACCATGGTCAACCAGTACCGCGTCTACGCCGTCATGGTCCCCAAGGTGCACATCGCCGTCTCGGCGGGGCGCCAGCAACGGGCAGAGCAACGGGCTGCCACCCGCGAGCAGGCCATCTCGGCACGGATCAGCCGGGCCCAGCACGTAGGGCACACAGTGACCCAGGCCCAGTCGGCTTACCAGAACCTGGTGAAGGAGGTTTCCGCCGCCACGTCGTCCACGGCAGGAGCCAGCTCGGTCCTGACCGTCGAGCCCTCGGGCTACCCGGCCGACGCGGGAGCGATCCGCAGCGCTCGTGCCGCCCTGACGTCGGCGCGCTCGGTGCTGCCGTCGGTGCGAACCGACCTCCGGACCATCCGGACCACGCTGCGGGGCGCCTGATCCCGCGCTCCGGTGGCGGCGGAGCGCGAGGCTGGGGCGGTGGCGAGCACGTCGGGCACCAACGACCCCGGCAACCAGGGCACGGTGGTGGTGGTCGAGGACGACGCCAACATCGCTGACCTGGTGGCCATGTACCTGCGCCGCGATGGCTTCCGGGTCCTCCACGCCGCCGACGGGTCCGCAGGGCTGGCCCTGGCCGAGCGGGAACGGCCCCGGATGGTGGTCCTGGACGTGGGGCTGCCCGGCGCCGTGGACGGCCTGGAAGTGTGCCGCCGCCTCAACGGCCGGTACCCGGTGCTGATGCTCACCGCCCGGGACAGCGAGGCCGATCGCGTGGTGGGGCTCGAGCTGGGCGCCGACGACTACGTGTCCAAGCCCTTCTCGCCGCGCGAGCTCGTGGCCCGGGTCCGGGCGATCCTGCGCCGCAGCGAGGGGTCCCGTGGCCAGGGGGACAGGCCCGGTGGCCACGGAGTCGGGGACCGGGACGGTGAGGGGCGGGGGCGCCTGCTCGAAGCCGGCGGCGTGGAGGTCGACACCGGGCGCCACGAGGCGCGGGTCGGCGGCATACCGGTGGCCCTGGCCACCCGGGAGTTCGCCCTGCTGTCCCACCTGGTCTCCAACCGGGGGCTGGTGCTGACCCGGCGCCAGCTGCTCGATGCAGTGTGGGGCCCGACATGGGTGGGGGACGACCGGACGGTGGACGTCCACGTCGCCCAGCTGCGCAAGAAGCTCGGCGGCGCGCTGGTGCTCTCCACCGTGTGGGGCGTCGGCTACCGGCTGGACTGATCCAGGACCTACGTGCGCCGGCATCTCGTGATGGTGATGGTGGGCATCGTGGCCGGGGCCCTCCTGCTGGCCGGGGCGGGCACCTACCTGCTGGCCGGACACCAGCTGCGGACGAACGACGCCAGGGTCACCCTCCTCCAGGCCCGGGAGGTGGCCGCCGAGCTGCCGTTGGTCGAGCATCTCAGGTCCGCCCGGCTCCGGGACGGGATCCTGGCCCTGCTGCGCAACACCGACGGGCTCCACCTTGTTGTGGTGGGCCCTGCCGGCCACGTGTCGGGCACACTGCCCCAGGGCATCACCGCCGCCAACCTGCGGCCACGCGTGCTGGGCAGCGGCCGTGCGGTCGCCGGCGTGGCCGGCAGCCTCTCGTACGCCGCCATTCCGGTGGCCGGTCTCGGCAACGGGCCGGCAACTGGCGCCGGCGGCGCCGCGGTCGTGCTCCTGGTGCAGCGCCTGCCGCCTACGCACCTCGGCCTGTCCTATCTCTTGGTGGTCTCCGGCGGAGCCCTGGCCCTGGCCATCGCCGTGGCCGTGGTCGTCAGCCGCCGCATCAGCCGTCCGCTGGAGGAGGCGGTGGCCACCACGGGCCGAATCGCCCGCGGGGACCTGACCGCCCGGGTGCCCGACGAGACCGGCCGGTTCCCCGAGCTGACGTCGCTCACGTCGTCGATCAACGCCATGGCCGAGGCACTGGCCAGCGCGCGCACAGGGGAGCGCCAGTTCCTCCTGTCGGTCTCCCACGACCTACGCACCCCGCTCACCTCGATCCTCGGGTACGCCGAGGCCATCGGCGACGGCGCTGCCCGGGACGCCGGGGCAGCCGCCGGGATCATCGCCGCCGAGGCCCGCCGGCTGGAGCGGCTCGTGGGGGACCTGCTGGAGCTGGCCCGGTTGGACTCCCGGCAGTTCTCCCTCCACCTGGCCACGGTGGACGTGGCCGAGCTGGTCCGGGTGGCGGCGGAGGGATTCCGCCCGTCGGTCGAAGAGGCAGGGCTCGTCCTGCTCGTTCCCATCCCCCCCGGTGGTGGCGCGCAGGCGATGGTCGACCCGGACCGGCTCGGCCAGGTGCTCGGCAACCTGGTCGAGAACGCGTACAAGTACGCGGCTTCCACGGTTCGCGTCTGGGCCGGGCTCTCGGGATCCGACGTGGCCGTGACGGTGGACGACGACGGTCCCGGCATCGAGCCCGCCGAGCAGAGCCGGGTCTTCGACCGCTTCGTCCAGGCCCGGAGGGGGCCGCCGCCGCGCCACGCCGGGACCGGGCTGGGGCTGGCCATCGTGGCCGAGCTCGTCGCCGCCATGGGGGGCGGGCTGCGGGTGACCTCACCGACCCAGCCGGGAGGTGGGACCCGCATGGAGGTGCGGCTACCCGCCAAGGTGCGGCCACCCGCCGGGGCGCGGCCAACCGCCGAGGTGCGGCCACCCGGCGAGGTGCGGCCACCCGCCGAGGAGCGGGTCCGCCACCACCCACCGGCCGGCTCGTAAGGTGGATCGGGCCATGGCCCTCTACGCTCCCGAGGAGTTCACGCCCGAGGAGGCGGCGATCCTCCGCCGCTACGTGACCAACCTGGACCTCCCGGTGTTCGCGCTGGTCAACCTGCCCGAAGTGGTCAAGGGCGCCCTCTTCGCCCGGTACTCCCGCTCGGCCAAGAGCCTCCGCCGCCTCTTCGTGGACGAGTTCGTGGGCGAGCTCGACGTGTCGGGGGATTCCACCATCGACGCCACGGTCGGCCTGGCCCGGGCCGAGCAGCTCTACGAGCGGGTCTTCTTCGAGTACGGCGACGACTCGGTGGCCCAGCTGGGCGGCGTCCACCTGGCGTGCGAGCAGGCGTCCAACGTCCTCACCAAGGTGCTGGAGCGGGGACGGCTCATGTCCTACCTGGAGCAGTCCACCCGCTACATCGCCTACGACCAGCGGATGCCCAGCGGGCACTACCGCTACCACCGACCGCCGGAGATCCTCGAGTCCCCGCTGGGCGCCCGCTACGTGGGCGAGATGGACCGAATGTTCGACACCTACGGAGCCCTGCTCCAGCGCCTGGTCGGCTGGCTGACGGCTCGGGTGGCCCGGCAGCCCGGGGACTCGGACTTCGTGTACCGCCAAGCCGTCAAGGCGCGGGCGCTGGACGCCGCCCGGGGGCTCCTGCCGGCCGCGTCACTGTCCAACGTGGGCATGTACGGCGACGGCCAGGCGTACGAGGGGCTCCTCTTGCGGATGGCCGGCCATCCGCTGCCCGAGGTCCGCGCCTACGGCTCGATGATGCTCGCCGAGCTGCGCAAGGTGATCCCCTCCTTCCTCCAGCGGGTGGACCTGCCCGACCGCGGTGGCGAGTGGACCGCCTACCTGGCAGGCACCCGGGACGCCACCGCGGCCGAGGTCGCCCGGCTTGGGCTCGGCGGTGGCGGGGCCGACCGGGCGGCGGCCACGGCTCCCGAGGTCGCACTGGTGGACTTCGACCCCGACGGAGAGGACAAAGTTCTGGCGGCGGCTTGCGTTGCCTTCTCGGAGGCGTCCGAGCCCGACCTGCTCGAACGGGTGCGGCGGCTTGCACCGGCGGACCGGGAGGCCCTCCTCGCCGCCTACGTCGGCGACCGGCGGAACCGCCGCCACCGGCCCGGGCGGGCCTTCGAGCGGACCGACTACCGCTTCGAGCTCGTGACCGACTACGGGGCCTTCCGGGACCTGCAGCGACACCGCATCCTGACGGTGGAGTGGCAGCCGCTCACGACCCGCCTGGGCTACGACGTACCGGACCTGGTGGTCGAAGCGGGGGAGGCCGGGGCCTTCGCCGAGGCCATGGAGCGGTCGGCTGCCCTCTCCGGGCTCGTGTCCGAACGGTTCCCGGCCCACGCCCCCTACGCCGTCGCCCTGGCCTTCCGCCTGCGCTACGTGATGCAGATGAACGCCCGGGAGGCCATGCACCTGATCGAGCTGCGCTCGGGGATCCAGGGCCATCCCTCGTACCGGCGGGTGGCCCAGGAGATGCACCGCCTCATCGGCGAGGTGGCCGGGCACCGGGCCATCGCTTCGGCCATGGTGCACGTGGACCCCTCGCCGGCGGGGCTCGGACGCCTGGAGGCCGAACGCCGGGCCGAGTCACGGCGTAGCGGCCGCGATGCGCGGGGCGCTGCGGACGCGGGGGGTGTCGTCGGGTACGCCGGCGGCGCGGTGCGGGAGAGCGTGGCGACACGGCCGGCGGCCGCCACAGCGGTGGCGTCCGATGATCGGTGAAGACTTCAGCGCCATGACCAGGAACGATGAGCGTTCTCCCTGGTCATGGGCTCTCGAAGGCCCTTGAGACGTCGGCGGATTCTGTCTATGGTGCACCCGGTCCCAGACGTTCCGGATGCGATGGCCCGGCTTGCCAGGCCAGGGCCCGCGACGGGGGGGATGCAGAGGCGGAGAACGGCCCGGGGGGGCGAGTAGAGAACGTCTCCTCGAGGGCGCCGACCTTCCGAGGAGATGGCCCCAAAGCTCCCCGGGCCCCGCCGCCTCCGGGAAGTGCGACCGGTGTAGCCCCAGGCCCCGGGCTTGCAGTTTGCCCGGACAGGCTGCGGCGGGATGGCGCGAAAAGGCGGTGCTGAGTCGTTCGCTTCGATGGTCGGACCGTCTATGCTCCCGCGGCACATCTGCACCGAAAGGCGACCATGCCAGACGATCTGGACGACGTGACGCTCCCTGACGACCTCGACGACATGGAGATCGACGACGAGGGAGACGTCGACGACGACGACAACGACGACCTCGCCGACGACGACATGGACGACGCGCTGTCGGTCGACACAGACGACGATGACGACCTGGACGGGGACGTCGACAACGACGACGGCGCAGAGGGCGCCGTGGTGGCGCCGGTCGTCCCGGCCGACACTGCCGAACGCCCGGCAGAAGAGTCGGACGACGATGACGACGACGAGCTGGACGAGGAGGACGTCGAGGCCAGCCTGGACGTGATCCTCAAGGAACGCCTGGTCGTGGTGGACGACGAGCCGGACGACGACGAGGCCACCGACGTGGAGGACCGGACGGAGGCCGGCGAGCGCGTCCTCCCCAAGCAGCCTGACGAATTCGTCTGCCGCTCCTGCTTCCTCGTGAAGCATCCGAGCCAACTCGCCGACAAGACACGCATGCTGTGCCGTGACTGCGTCTGACGGCACGCCAGCCGACCGGTCGATGACCGATCGGGCCCTTGACCTCTTGGTCTACGGTCCCGCCGGCGTTCTCCTCACGGCCGCCGGCGACATGCCGGCCATGGCTGCCACGGGACGCCAGCGCGTCGGGCAGGAGCTCCGCAACGCCCACGTGGTGGGGCGCTTCGTGGTGGACGCCGGCATCCGTCAGCTGGGCGGACGCCTGGCCCGGCCGCGTGCCGGGAGCCCCAGCCCCGATGGTACCGGCGACGGATCCGATGCTCCGAGCACCCACCAGGGCTCACCGGCGCGGCGCTCACCGGCCCCGGGAGCCGGTTCGCCCGTCCGGGACGCCGCCGTCGATCGGGCCATCCCGGACTACGACACGTTGTCGGCTTCCCAGGTCGTGCGGCGGCTCGACGGCCTCGAGCCCCCCGAGCTGCGGGCCATCGTCCGCCACGAGCTGGCCAACCGGGGTCGCCGGACGGTCCTGCACCGGGCCGAGCAGCTGCTGGGCGGCACCCCGCCCGCGGCCCCCTGACCGGGGAGCGCGACCGAGCCGTGGAAGGGGCGCACCCCGCCACGGCTTCAGAAGTTTCCGAATGCGCCCGCCTGATGGCCGAGGCCCGGGAGGCGGTCGTGACGCTGCGGGGGGGTCGGGCACTGCTGGCCGACCGGAGCCCGGAGGCGCCGCCTGCGGGATCGACAACCGGTGGCGACGCGCTTCGGGACTGGATGGCATCGGCCGGCCACGTGCTGCTGGCCGGAACGTTGGACGGCGCCGTGGTGGGGATGGCGGCGGGGCATGTCCGCCGGCTCGCCGAAGAGCGTGTGGGGACGATCGACAGTCTCTATGTCGAGCCGGATGCCCGAGGAGTCGGCGTCGGAAGTGCCCTCACGGAAGCGATCGTGGCGGCGTTCGCCGAACTACGGTGCACCGCCGTCGACGCCCCGGCCCTGCCCGGCGACCGGGCGTCCAAGCAGCGATTCGAAGCCGCCGGGTTCAGTGCCCGGCTGCTGACCCTCCACCGCCCCCTGCCATGACCCTGCGGCCACCGCCTCCGCCAGGGACGCGCCGGGGCGGCGGGGGAGGGGGGATGGGGAGCCCTAGCAGCTTGGCCAGCTCGGGGACCGAGCCGGCCGCCCGTCGAGCGGCCTCCTTGGCCTCACCGGAGTCGGGGATCCCCTTGGGCTTGACGGTCCGGCGCACGGGCGACTCGACCACGGACTCCAAGATGGCGAGCCACGCCTGAGGGTCGCTGTCCGCCGTCATGGCGTCGCTGGCGCCGTCGGCCAGACGCACCGCAAGCTCGGCCGGCAGCCGCGTGGAGGGCTCGGGCGGCCGCGCCGACAACCGGACGGCGTCTGCCACGCGCCCGTCCTCCAGCGCCTTGGTCATGCGGGCCAGCCAGTCCGTCCGCAACGCCTCGACACGCTGGTCGAGCGACTCGCGCAGGGCCTTGGCCGTCGCCCGGGCGTCCTCGTCCAGGGTCACGGTCCGCGACGCGGTCACCACCGCACGCAGCTCCCGGAGGCGGAGCTCCTTCCCGGTGGCCTGGGCGCTGGCCGCCCGGTCCTTCCAGTTGGCCAGGTTGACCCGGGGAAGCAGCTGCTCGGCGATCGCCAGCACGGCGTCCTCGTTCACCGGAGCAGCCGAGGCGGCGTGGACGGCCTTCTGCTCGGCGAGGGCTTGCCGCACGGCGGGGATACCGCCTCGCAGGAGCTGCTCGGCGACGGGCAGCTCCTGGGGTCCCAGGGTGGCCAGCATGGCATTGCGATAGGCCGTCGACACCGGCGCCTTGCGCTCCCGCCGCGCCCCGACCCCCGGGCGGCCGTGCTCGTCCCCGGCTTGCGGCCTCGCCGCTCCGGCCCGACCGGGGGCCGGTCGACGGCTCGGGCCGCGCCGGTCCTCGCCGGCCGCCCGCGGCGGGCGTTCGCTTCGCTCCTGGCTGCCGGCGTCGGGCCGATGGGACGGCGCCCGGCGCGGCGCGTCCTCGAGTCGGGCAGGACGCTCCCGGCGGCGGTCGGGACCCTCGCCATCAGGCCGCCTGCGGCGGCCGGGGCCCTCCCCGTCGGGCCGCCGCCGGCGGGCACCGCCGGCATAGCTGACCAGCACGTCGGGTCCGCGTTGCTGGGTGCCGAGCACCTCGATCCGGGTGTTGGTCCGCTCTTCGACCTTGCCCGACCGGGCCAGCACTGCCACCACCTCGAGCCCGTCGAGCCCGGATTCGATCTCGGCCCGGACGGTACCACCGACCACCATTCCCTCGGGCAGCACCGACGCGGCCACGACTCCCCGGGGCTGCTTCGCCCCGGCGGCACGCCACGTGAAGCCCCCGTCCTCGGTGCGGCTGGTGAGCTCGATGTCGATCCGGCGAGACATGCGGCGGTCACGCTATCGCTTCCCGGCCCAGCCCCGTACCAAGGAACGGGGAAAGGCTCGACCACGTGCGATGGGAGTGGCCGGAGGGGGCGTCAGGGCCCCTGGGCCTCGATGAAGCGTCGTCGCGAGGCGCGCAGCTCCTCGAGCGCGCCCTCACGGCCGGCGAAGCCGAGCGTCTGGGTGGACTTCCCGGGCTCGAGCGCCTTGTACACGCTGAAGAAGTGCTCGATCTCCTCCAGGAGCTGCTGGGGAAGCTGTGTGAGGTCGAACGTCTCGGGCCGCATCGGATCGTGCGCGAGGACGGTCACGAGCTTGGCATCGGGGCCCGACTCGTCTTGCATCTGGAAGACGCCCAGTACCCGCACGCGGACCAGGCAGCCCGGAAAGGTGGGGTCGTCCAGGATCACGAGCGCGTCGAGCGGGTCCCCATCGAGGGCCAGGGTGTCGGGCACGAACCCGTAGTCCGTGGGGTACGCCATCGCCGTCGCCAGGCGGCGGTCCAGGCGGATGATGTGGCGTTCGTGGTCGTACTCGTACTTGTTCCGGCCGCCCGCCGGGATCTCGACGATCACGTCGGTGACGAAGTCCTCAGGCGTCATGTTCTCCCGTTCCCGTTCCTGCGTTCCCGTTCCTGCTCCCGGCACTGGCGGTCCCTTGCCCCGTCGGCCGTCCGCCGCCTGACGCCTGCCATCTGTACCCAGCACCGCCCATACCGTGTACCCAGCATCGCCCGTTCCTGCCCGGACCGCTCTTTGGGGGGCTCCTCCCGGCGGGGCGGCGAGCCAGCCCGTTACGAACGGCGGAGGCGGATCGACCAGTCTGCCACCCTCGGGCCGCCCTCGGTCCACCCTCGGGCCACCCCTCGGGACGGGACCGTCGGACCGGTCGCCACGGCGGATGATGGGCGCCGCGCGGAATCCGAACGCACCAGTT
>DAHUZE010000061.1 GCA_027306755.1 Acidimicrobiaceae bacterium
AGCGCCTTGGGCATCGCCCGCAGGTTCCGGACGTAGAAGCGGAGGTGGTCGAAGAAGCCGTCGAGCAACCCCACGGGGGTGCCGGCGGCCTCACCCAACCGGCGCAGCACCTTGGAGCGACCGGCCTGGCCGGGGGCGGGCAGGCCGGTGGTCGCCATCAGATCGCCTTCTGCGGGATGAAGTTGAAGTAGAAGATCGTGAGCACGAAGTTCACGAAGAAGGCCAGGATGAAGGTGACCACCACGGCCTGGTTGACCGCGTCCCCCACGCCCTTGGGGCCGCCCTTGGCGTAGAGGCCCTTGTAGCAGGCGACCATGGCGGCGAGGAAGCCGAAGACCGCCGCCTTGAACAGGGCGATGCCCAGGTCCGCCAGCTGGGCCAGCTCGGCGAAGGTCGAAAAGAAGCTGGACTGGGTGACATGCACGGCGGTGACGCCGAAGTAGAGGCCGCCGGCGATGCCCGCGACGCTCACCACGGCATCGAGGAGAAAGGCCACGACCGTGGCCGCCAGCAGCCGGGGGAGCACGAGGCGGTGCAGTGGGTTGACGCCCATGACCTCCATGGCCGAGATCTCTGTGCGGATCCGGCGGGAGCCCAGGTCGGCACACATGGCGGATCCGCCGGCGCCGGCGATCAGGAGGGCCGTCGCCACCGGCGCCTGCTCCCGGACCACCGCCAGGACCATCGCCGCCCCGAGCTGGGACTGGGCCCCGATCTGCTCGAGGAGGGAGCCCACCTCCAGTGCGATGACCATGCCGAAGGGGATGGACACCAAGATCAGCGGCAGCGTGGTCACCCGGGCGAGGAACCAGCACTGGTCCAGGAACTCGCCCACCGGCAGGCCCTGGGCGAGGAGCTGGCGCAACGCCTCGAGGGACATGGCGAGCATCCGGCCGGTCTCACGCACTGCTGAGCCGACCCTGCCGTCGCCGCGCGTGGGCACGATCGGTCGTGCCGGCATGACCGACGTGGGATCAGGGCGAGTCACGCCCCCGACGGCCCTTCACTCACTGCTGCTCCCGGACGTTGCACCCGGTATTCCCCCTGATCCTGCGACTGGGCCCGTAGCTGCCCACTGCGGGGGGAAACGATGCGGAGGTGCGGACCTTACGGTCGGGCCGGGAGGCTCAGCCCGGCGACTGGAACCGGCCGTTGCGGGTAAGAGGGAGCGCAAGACCGGACGCGTCCAGACGAAGACCCGTAAGGGTCTCCCGGCGGACCCGTTTTCCTGGACGGTGCCGATGCGGCTGGGCGGGAAGAGGAACGTGGAGGGGGCCGCAGGGCAGCGCGGGCAGCCGCATGCGCCAGCGGGGCCGGTCGCCTCGGCCGGGCCAGGAGGCCCGGAGGAGGCCCCCACCTGGGTCGCGCCGGGTGAGCCGATCATCTCCCTCGCCGGCGTGACCAAGGCCTTCGGCAGCCACACCGTGCTGGAGGACGTCACCTTCGACATCCCCAAGGGCCGCACGACGGCCATCCTCGGGCCGTCCGGGACCGGGAAGTCGGTGCTGCTCAAGAACATCCTCGGCCTGCTCACCCCCGACCGGGGGCAGATCTGGGTAGACGGCGACCAGATCGTGGGCATGCGGGAGCGCAAGCTCTACGAGGTGCGCAAGAAGTTCGGGGTCCTCTTCCAAGACGGGGCCCTGTTCGGCTCCATGAGCCTGTACGACAACATCGCCTTCCCGCTGCGCGAGCACACCCGGAAATCGGAGCGCGAGATCCGGGAAGTCGTGCTGCGCAACGCCGAGCTGGTGGGGCTCCTCTCGCACATGAAGAAGCTGCCGGGCGAGGTGTCCGGTGGGATGAAGAAGCGCGCGGGCCTGGCACGCGCCATGGTGACCGACCCCGAGATCGTGCTGTTCGACGAGCCGGACTCGGGGCTCGACCCGGTGCGGGTGGCGTACCTCGACGAGCTCGTCCAGACCGCGCAGCGCGAGACGGGCGCCACCTTCTTCGTCATCACCCACAACATCGATTCCGTGAAGCGCATCGCGGACTACATGGGGATCCTCTTCCGGTCCCGGTTGGTGAAGTTCGCCCGCAAGGGGGAGATGCTGGCCTGCGACAATCCGGTCATCCAGCAGTTCCTGGCCGGGCGACCGGAGGGACCCATCGGCATGGACGAGATGGCTGACGACACAGTGCCGGCAGGGCGCCCGCGCCCGGGAACCGGTCCTGCGACGGCCGGGGGGCCCGGCGGTCCGGCGGCGGCCAACGGCGCGGCGGCGGCCAACGGCGCGGCACGCAGAACCAGCGAGGATCAAAGCTCGTAGCGTTCGCCACCCCTCCGGACGGTGATTGCAGCGACCACCGCCCCCATCAGCAGCAGGGCCCCGGCGATGTCGAAGGAGAGGTGGAGCCCCGAGCCGAACGCCTCGAAGGCGGCATGGACCACCTTGTTCGCCAGGTTGGCAATGTGGACTGTGCGGCTGTGCTCGGCTTTGGACGCTGCACCCCCGGACAAGCCCCCATTGGTGACCGCGCTCACCACCAGGCTCTGGAAGCTCGGAGGGATGCCGAGAGCCTTCATGCGCACCGCCAGGTCCCCGGTCAGTCTGGAGTTCACGATCGCCCCGAGCACGGCCACGCCGATAACCGCCCCGAGCTCCCGCGCGGTGTTGGTGGCGGAGGCGGCCATTCCCGAGCGGGCGGGCGGCACCACGGTGAGGGCAGCGGACGTCACCGGGACCAGCGCGATCCCGAAGCCCAGGCCGGCGATCGGCAGCGTCCATCCCAGGGTGGCGAAGCCTGAGTGGGGTCCCAACGTCGCACTGGTAGCGAAGATCCCGGCTGCAGCGAGCACGCAACCCACCACCATCGGAACCCGGGCGCCGGAGCGCCCGACCCAAGGACCGGTGAGCGCGGAGCCGAGGATGAGCGCCACCGCCATGGGGAGGAAGTCGAGGGCCGTCTGGTAAGCGGACTGTGTGATGACGACCTGCACGTACAGGGCGGTGAAGAAGAAGATGGAGAACGTCCCGAAGAACGTGGCGAAGGCCACGAAGTTGGACCCGAGGAACGGCGGCTTGCGGAACAGCCCCACGTCGAGCATGGGGCTTCGGCTACGGCGCTCGTGGGCCAGGAAGGCCACGGCAAACGCGACGGCCAGGGCGAACAGCGCGTCGATCCACCAGGTGGCGTACCCGGAGATCTCCCCTTGGATGATGGCGAAAGACAGCGCGGCAAGGGACGCGGCGCCGAGCAGCATTCCGGCCGGGTCAAACTTCCGGCCCCGCGGGTCCGACGACTCGGGGACGGTGACGGCGGCCATGACGAAGGCGATGACCCCGAACGCCAGGTTGAACCAGAAGATCGCCCTCCAGCTCAGCGCCCCCACCAGCGCGCCGGCGATCACCGGGCCGAGCGCCAGCGCCAGGCCCGAGACAGCGGCCCACACGCCCAGCGCGTCGGCTCGGGTGGCCCGGTCGGGGTAGACGTGGCGGATGACCGAGAGGGTGCCCGGCTCCGATGCCGCCGCGCCGATGCCCATCACCACCCGGCCGGCGACGAGCCAATTCGCCGATGGCGCCAAGGCGCACAGGACCGATCCGGCGCAGAAGATGGCGACGCCGGCCAGCATCGTCCGCTTGCGGCCCAGGAGGTCGCCCATCGTGCCCGCAGCCAGCATGAAGCTGGCAAAGGTGAGGGCATAGCCGTCCACGACCCACTGCAACGAGGTCACGCTGGCCCGCAGCGTGGCTTGGATGTTGGCCAGCCCGACGCTTACGACGGTGTTGTCCAGGAACGTCAGGAACAGGACGAGGCACAGCGTGGCCAGAGCCGCAGCCTGGGCCGGGGAGCCGAGACCGCCGGGGCGGGTCTCGATTCCGATCGCCTCGGACGACGGGGTGCCGGACGTCCCGGCCGACGCGCCGGCGCTCAGGCTGCGACCTCGAGCGACTTGACCTCCTCCTCGCTGAGCACGATGCCGGACGCGGCCACGTTCTCCTCCAAATGCGAAACGGTCGAGGTGCCGGGGATGGGCAGCATCACGGGCGAACGGTGCAGCAACCATGCCAGCGCCAGCTGCGACGGCGTGGCGCCGTGCTCCTGTGCGGCCGAGTCCAGCTGGCCGCCCGGGCGGGCCAGGGTGCCAGTCGCCAGGGGGAACCACGGGATAAACCCGATGCCGTTGCGCTCGGCGTGCTCGAGCACGGGCTCTGCGGTCCGGTCGCCCAGGTTGTAGCGGTTCTGCACCGAGACGATCGGCACCACGGCCTGCGCCGCCTCGATCTCGTGCACCTGCACCTCGCTGAGCCCGACGTGTCGGATCTTGCCCTCCGTTTGCATGGCCGCGAGCTCCCCGACCTGGTCCTCCAGCGGCACCTCGGGGTCGATGCGGTGCAGCTGGAGGAGGTCGATGCGCTCGACCTCCAAATGCCGGAGGCTCAGCTCCACCTGCTGGCGGAGGTACGCCGGGCGGCCTACCGGAGTCCAGCGGTCGGGACCCTGGCGGGTAAGCCCAGCCTTGGTGGCGATCACGAGGTGCTCGGGATAGGGGTGCAGCGTGTCATGGATCTGCAACTCGCTGACGAACGGGCCGTACGAGTCGGCCGTGTCGATGAAGTCCACGCCCAGCTCGATGGCCCGGCGCAGCACCCGGCGAGCTTCGTCCCGGTCCTCCGGCCAGCCCCAGATCCCCGGGCCGGTGATGCGCATGGCGCCGAATCCCAGCCGGTGGACCGGCAGATCGCCGCCCAAGAGGAACGTCCCCGCGGCCGTCGCAGGTCGTGCCGGTGTGCGTGCCATCGCGCTCTCCTTTCCCGCGGGCCGTCCGGGCCCGCTGCTGCCGCCCTCGGGCCGTCGGACCCGGGTATCCGTCGTCCCGGCCAGCGTAAAGGCGCGACGCCGACGGGGCGGCCGGGGCTGGGTTGAGGCTGGGGGCGGGCTGGGGCTGGGGCTGGGGGGACAGGTAGCCTGCCCCGGACCAGCGGACCCGGAGAGGAGATGACACCGTGCGCACCCCCGAGCCCGTAAGCGGCGACCCCGGGACGGATGCCCAACGGGCCGCTCCGGCCGATACCGGAGCGGCTGCGCGCTGGACGGCCGGGCTCCCCAAGGCAGAGGTCCATCTCCACCTCGAGGGGTGCGTCCCGCCCTCCTGGGTCGGGGGCGGCAGTGGGACCGGCGCGGCGCCAGCGTTCACGACGCTCGGGGAGTTCCTCGGCCACCTGGACCGCTCCTGCGCGCAGGTCACGCGCGGGGAGCAGCTGCAGCACATCGCCCAGGCGATCACGGCGCGGGCCCGGGAAAGCGGCGCGGAGCACGTGGACGTGATCTTCAATCCGTCCCACTGGCCGGCATGGAAACGCGACCTCGGGGGCTTCGTCCGGGCACTCGACGCCGGGCTCGCCGCCGGGGAGGAGGAGCACGGAGTCACCTCGGCGCTCTGCTTGAGCCTGCTCAGGACCCAGCCCCCGGAGGACTCGGTGGGCCTGGTCGACTGGTTGCTCGAGAAGCGGCCGCCACGGGTGGTCGCCCTGTCGGTGGACGGCAACGAGGCGGCCGCCGGCCCTACGGGCGAGCGGTTCCGGCCGCTCTTCGCCCGGGCTCGGGCTGCCGGACTCAGGACCTGCGCGCACGCTGGCGAGTCCTCGGGGCCCGACGGGGTCCGGGACGCTGTCGAGCTCCTGGCGGCCGAGCGCATCGACCACGGCATCCGCGCCGTGGAGGACGCTGCGCTGGTTGCCGACCTGGCCGCCCGGGGCACGCCGCTGGACGTGTGCCCGACGTCCAACGTCCGCCTCGGCGTCGTGCCGTCGATGGCGGCGCACCCGGTCGAAAGGCTGCGGGCTGCCGGCGTGCGGGTGAGCGTCAACACCGACGATCCGCAGCTCTTCGGCACGACCGTCGCCGGCGAGTACGGCGCCTGCGCGGCGGCCTTCGGGTGGGACCGTCGGATCCTGGGCGAGATCGCGCGGACCTCGATCGAATCCTGTTTCGCTCCACCGGACCGACGCCGCGAGCTCCTCGGCGCGCTCGACCGGTACCTGGCCGACCCGGGTGGAACGGCTTTGGAGGACGGGCCGCCGGCGCAGGAGGGCAGCCGATGACCCCCGCAGGCGACGCGGACTGGGACGGCGCCGCCTACGACCGGCTCTCAGGCCCCCAGGCCCGCTGGGGAAAGGCGGTGCTCGAACGGCTCGAGCTCCGCGGCGACGAGACCGTCGTGGACGCCGGGTGCGGCAGCGGGCGGGTCACCGCCGCTCTGCTCGACCGCCTCCCCCGCGGTCGGGTGGTGGCGCTCGACGCCTCGCCCTCCATGCTGGCCCAAGCCCGAGCACGGCTCTCGGACCGCGTCGACCAGGTCCGCTTCGTAGAAGCCGACCTCCAGGCGCTCTCCCCCGGGGAGCTCGGTCCCGACGCTCCGGCCGATGCCGTCTTCTCGTCGGCCACCTTCCACTGGGTGACGGACCACTCCCGGCTGTTCTCCAACCTCGCCGCGGTCCTGCGCTCCGGTGGCCAGCTGGTCGCCCAGTGCGGGGCCGCCGGCAACATCGACGGGGTCATCCTCGCGGTGCGTTCCCTGGGAGTGGAGCGGGCGGGCACCTGGCACTACGCCACTCCCGAAGAGACCGAGGACCGGCTCCGCGCCGCCGGGTTCACCGACGTACAGGTCTGGACCAACCCGGAGCCCACGGCCTTCCCCGATGCCGGCACCCTGGCCGACTTCCTCGAGACCGTCTGCCTCCGCGAGCACCTGGCCTCGATCCCGGCGGCCGAGCGGCGCACCTTCACCGAGCAGGTCGCGGCCAGGATGGCGGAGCCGGTGATCGACTACGTGCGGTTGAACATCGTCGCACGGAAGGCGGCACGGCGGGTCAGGGCCTGACGACTCCGGCTGCGCCGTCGCTTCGCGGGTCGCTCGCCGTGTCGAACGCCGCGCCGTCCGCGGCGATGAGATGGGCGTGCCCCGTGGCCTCGTCCAGCTCGCCCAGGCCGAACACCTCCATTCTGCGGCTGGGCCCTCGCGCCCATGGCACCCGCCACCAGGCGCAGCCTGCCGCCTGACGATGCCAGGACGGGCATCAGGGTGCGCGCGAACGAGTGGACCAAGCTCTGGATGAGCGAGACGGCACGTCCCTCGCTGTCGGCGGTCACCACGGCCACCGTGTCGCCCCCCGGCCGCGGTGGCCCGTCCTCCCCGCCGGGTGACATCCCGGGCGCAGGGAGGGACGGCGAGAGGTCCTCCAGCCAGGGACGCCAGCACGCCGGGCCGAGCGGATCGCCGGCGCCCAGAGCCTCCGCGGCCTGCAACATCGCCAGCAGCACGAAGCCCTGGCTGTTGGGGGGACTGGTCGCCACCTCCATGCCCAGCACGGTCCGGACCAGCGGCGGCTCGACCACCGGTGCGAAGGAGGCGAAGTCCTCCGGTCCGAGAACCGAGCCGGCGCGCCCCAGCCCGTCCAGCAGCGCCGAGGCGAGCGCACCGCGGTAGAAGTCCTCCGGGCCGTCCGTGCTCAGCCGGGCCAGTCGGGGAACCACCGCCACGCCGGCGTGTTGTGCGGGTACGCCACGCTCAGGGCCGTGGCCACGGCCGCGTCCAGCGCGTTCCCCCCTCCTCGCACGATGGCCTCCCCGGACCGCGGTGGCCGCAGCGTGCGGGACGCCACCACGCAGCAGAACGTGGACGACCGGGTCGTGGCGATCTCCCGACCATACGGGCGCCTTCGCGACAGCGTCAACCAGCCGGGCCCCCGGCGGGTCGGCCGGATCCGAGCACGTGCGCCAGGCGGCGCGCCACACCGCCCCAGGAGGCGCCCCTGGGGTCGATGAGCTCGCGGTGCCCGGCTCCCGGCAGCGTCATCAGCTCCACGTTCTCACCGTTCGCCTTCCCCCGCTCCACGTAACGCTCGCTCATCGCCAGAGGCACCACCCTGTCCGCCGTCCCGTGGACGAGGACCTGCTCCACGGAAGCGGGCCGCAGCGCCGCAGGCGACGCCGCCGCGTAGCGCTCCGGCCGCTCGTCCGGGCCGCCGCCGAGGAAGGCCTGGACCGCTCCGCCACCCAGGTTCAACGCGGCGCCCTCCTCCAGGTCAACCACACCGGCCAGGGAAACCGCCATCCGCACCGCCAGGGGAGGTGAGCCGGGCGCCCCGGCCCCGGGCGAACCTTCGGGAAGCCGCGTCCGAGCCGCGCTCCACAGCGCGAGCTGGCCCCCTGCGGAGTGGCCGCAGACCGCAACCCGGCTCAGGTCCAGGCCGTCGATCGACCGGAGGTGGTCCATCGCGGCCGCCGCGTCCTCGAGGGTGGCCGGCCATCCGCCGCCGAGCCCGACTCGGCGGTACTCGACGTTCCAGGCAGCCCAGCCGCGGCGGGCCACGTCCCGCGCCACGCCCCGCATGAGCCGTTTGGTGTAGATCGCACGCCAGAACCCGCCGTGGAAGATGGCCACCACCGGCACCGACCCACTGGCGTCCAGTGGCCTCCACAGCTCGGCCACCTGCGATCGCTGCCCTCCGTAGCGGACCGCCTGGTACGACCGGCTCACACCATGAGCCCGGCCGCGGGAGCCGGGGCGCCGCGCAGCGAAGCGAGCAGCGCCTTCTCGGGCATCGGACGGCCGAGGAGGAACCCTTGCAGCAGGTCGTAGCCGGCGGCTTCCAGCAACTCCCTGGTGGCGTCGTCCTCAACGCCTTCGGCAACGGTGGCCAGCCCGAGCCGGTGGCACAGCTCGCCAACGGCCCGCACGATGGCCTCGTCGGCTTGCGAGGAGCTGGCGGCCTGCACGAACCGCCGGTCGATCTTGAGCTCGTCCAACGGGAGCTGTGGCAGGGCGCCCAGGGACGTATAGCCGGTGCCGAAGTCGTCCACCGCCACGCGGACCCCTGCGCTGCGCAGCGGGCTCAGCAGCTCCTGGGCTCGGGTGAGGTCCGCAGCGAGCGTCTCGGTCATCTCCACGGTCAGGCATCCGGGGGCCAGCCGGCGCGACTCCAGCTCGCTCAGGATCCACCGGGCCAGGTCCGGTCGGGCCAAGGTGCGGGCCGAGAGGTTGACCGCCACGCCGATCCGCACCCCGTCGAGTCGCCACCGCACCTGCGCGTCGAGCGCCTCGCCGAGGATCCACTCGGTCAGCCTGTCCACGAGACCGGTGCGCTCGGCCAGCGGGATGAAGCGATCCGGCGGCACGTTGCCGTGGACCGGGCTGGTCCAGCGCACCAGCGCCTCAACGCTGACCGTCCTCCCGCTCGCCACCTGCACCTGCGGCTGGAAGGCGAGCGAGAGCTCGCCACGGTCCGCCGCCGTGCGGAGGTCGGCCAGGATGGCGAGGTCCTGGGCCGTCATGGCCCCTCGATCACCGTCCCACAACGCGCCATCCTCACCGGAAGCCGCCGCCCGGTGGGCGGTGAGCGACGCCCGGCGGACCAGCTCTGCCAGGCTGGTCCCGTCCCATGGAGCGACGGCGAGGCCAACATGGGCCCGCATCGACACCTCCACGCCGGCGATGAGGTAGCGGCCCGATTGGATCGACCGCGACAGCGTTCCGGCGAGGGCGCGGGCGCGGCGCTCGGCGTCCGCCGGCCGGCTTGCGGGACCCGCACCGACGTTCCGGGCGAACGGGTCCAGCACGACCAGCTCGTCACCCTCCACTCGGCCGATGACCGTGTCGGCCGGCAGCCCCTGACCAAGATCCTCCACGGCCCGGCGGAGGAGCTCGGATCCAACCGGGTACCCCAAGGCCTCGCGGGCGCCGGAGATCCCGTCGAGGACCACGGCGGCCACCGTCACACCGCTGGACTCCGAGATGGCCTCCATGCGCTCGGCCAGCCCGAAGCCGTTGGGCAGCCCGGTGTCCGGGTCCACCGTCCCCCCCCGCCGGCCCGGGCGGCTGAGCAGCAGGGTGGAGACGGAGGCGGTCAGCACACCCACCCCGGCCACCAGTGACGTCACGAGCGCGCGCCCGGGACCAACGGCTTGCCACAGGGCCGCCCACAGGCTTCCCACGGTCACGGCCCAATACAAGGCAACCGCCCGACCCTCCAGGTACAGCGCAACGGCGATCCCCATCGGGACGTAGAGCGTCACCCATCCCAACGCCAGGCCGCCACCGTGGCCGGACCACACGAGGAGGGCCGTCTGGCCCACCCAAAGCGCGACGAGAGCCTTGGACCAGGTGACGCTCACCGATCGCACGAGGAGCAGGGCGGTCCAGACGACCACCATCGCCGCGCCGGCTGCCAGCACCAGCTCGGCTGGCACGCCGCTCCATCGCCATGGCGCGCCTGCGATCGGCCAGAGGGCCATCTGGACGGCGAACAGGACCCGGAAGACGCTGAGAGGGCTGAGCAGCTCGATCGGCGCGCCAAGGGCGAACCACGATCGGGTCTTGGGAAAGACACGGCTCCCGACGGGCGCGCCGGCCGCGAGTGGCGTGCTCTTCACAGTGTCCCCCACGCCGGTCGTGCCGGCCCAGCCCCGCCACGTTGCCGGAACCCGCCTCGCGGCCATCGTCCCACCCCCGTTTACCATCGCCCGCCTCCAGGGTAACCCCTGTGGCATCGCCACTGCAGCCGATCCGGGCGTGCGGTGGCCGGCGGGTCCTCCATTGTGGAGGCATCTCACGGTGGCCTCCAGCAGGCCGATCCATCCGGGCACGTCCCCGGCTCCGAACACAAGGTGTGAAAACGGCTGTGGAGACACTGGTTCGACGCTCCGCCCGCCTGGACCTGTCGGGCGTGGACTTCGATGCGTTCCGCGAGCGCCCACTGGACCCGGCGACGCTCCGGTGCCTCGGGTACATGCACGACGTGGAGAGCCACACGATGTGCTATCTGCGCGACGTGCTGGTGACCCGCGCCCATGCCGACCCCGACGTGACGGCGTTCCTGGCAGCCTGGTGCTACGAGGAGCACTGGCACGGCGACGCCATCGCCCGGGTGCTCGAGATCCACGGGGAGCCGGCCGGCTCGTCGCGGGTCGCCCAGATGCGCCGGACGCTGCCCAAGCGGGACCAGTTCCGCCCACTGCTCTACATGGTGGGCTCCGCCATCTCCAAGCACATGGTGACCGTGCACATGGCCTGGGGGGCGATCAACGAGTGGACTACCCAGGCCGGCTACGCGCGGCTGGCGGCGCGGGCAGACCACCCGGTGCTGACGGACCTTCTGCGGCGGATCATGAAGCAAGAGGGGCGGCACATCGACTTCTACGCTTCGGAGGCCAGTCGCCGGCTGGACGGACATTCGGCTGCGCAGCGCCTCACGCGGCGTGCCCTCTCCCGGTTCTGGAGCCCGGTGGGCGCGGGCGTGATGCCGGCTGCCGAGGTGACGTTCCTGGCCGGCCACCTCTTCGGCGGGGGCGAGGGTCGGGCTGCGGCCCAGCGTATCGATCGCCAGATCGACCGGCTTCCCGGGCTGGAAGGCCTGCGGCTGGTTGAGCGGGCCGTCGCCGGCCGGTAGCTGACCGGCGCCGCCGGCTGGGCGGCGCCGCCTTGTCTACGCCAAGCGTCCGGCCGCCACGGGGACGTTGGTTGGCATGACCACGCCACCGGAGGGCTCGACCGTCACCATGAGCTGGGCGGCACCGGAGTGAGAACCGAGGCTGAAGGCCAGGCCCGCGCTGGGCTCGGCCCCGAGCAGGCCGATGGAGACGGGTCGGCCACCCGTGTTGGTCCAGAGCTGGTACGTCTCGTACGCCGGCAACCTCGGCATGCGCGAGGCGACGACGAAGCCCACGCCGTTCCGCCCCACCACCAGCTCCGCGAGCTGGACGCCATCCGCCGACCGCAGGCGGACGATCCGGCGGCCGGGGCTCGCGAGCGCGGCGGCCACCGGTGCATGCGCTCCGCGCTGTGCGAGCGCATGCTGGAGCTGATCGGCGCGTGTGCTGGCAGTGACCCAGCCGATCCCGAGCACGGCCGCGATGGCGGCACACGCGGCGGCACCAAGGACGGCGGTGGCCCTCATGCGGCGCGGCGCCTGACCTTCCAGGCGCCGGGGGCGGGGGCGGGGGCGGCGATGCAAGCGGAGGAAGGGTCCTGGGCCGGCACCAGGGTGCTCCGGTCCCACATGGGATGACCCCACGCCCTGCGCCTGGTGGCCCAGCTCGGAGGCAATCCTGCCCCAGAGACCTCCGGAGGGGGGCTCGGACGAGTTGCCGATGGCCGCGGCCACCTCGCGGAGCTGGTCCAGTTCGGCTCGGCAGCGCATGCAGATGCGGAGGTGCTCGGCCGCGAGCGCGGCTTCGTCGGGATCCACCGCGTCGAGAGCGAGGGCCCCGAGCAGCTCGCACATCAGGTTGTGGGGCTCAGCCGTGGTCATCCGGGCACGCCCCCCTCCACCAGTGCAGACCGCATCCGCCGCAGGCCGCTGCGGATGCGGCTCTTGACCGTTCCTTCGGGCGCGCAGAGCAGCTCTGCCACCTCCTTGTAGGTGTGCCCCCCGAAGTAGGCGAGGTCGATGGCGGCGCGCTCGTCGGCCGGCAACGCGCCGAGGGCGCCCTCCACTCGCTCGGCCAAGGCCATGTCCCAGATCTCGCGTTCGATGTCGTACGACGCCGCCGCCGTGGCGCGGGCGTCGCGCTCCTCGCGCCGGGCACGCGCCGCCCGGGATCGAACCACGTCCACTGCCCGGCCGTGGACGTGGGTGAGCAGGTACGTGCGCATCGTCCCCCGCACCGGATCGAACCGGGATGGGTCGCGCCACAGGTGGAGGAACGCCTCCTGGGTCACGTCTTCGGCCTCGGTCGGATCCCCCAGGACCCGCCGGGCGAGCCCGTACACGGACCGACCGTGCCGGCGGTACACCTCGGCCAGCGCCCGCTCCTCGAACCGCCCGATCAGGACGGCCAGTTGGGGATCGCCGAGTTCTTCCAGGGGCTCCATGTCTCGCTCGCTCCGCCGCCGGTGGCTGGTCCGGCTTCTGTACGTCCTTCGTTGCCGGCCGACCGGCCGGATGTCGGTGGCGGCCACAAACTGGCGAACGCTCCCTGCCAGGGCGTCACGCCCGCCAGACCGAGCGGTCGCGCCCGCCAGGCCGGGGCGTCGCGCCCGCCAGGCCGGGCCCCTGCGAATCCATACCCAGGGTGGGAACCGGCGCTCCCGGGTAGGAAACCCAGGGCCGCAGGACAGGCGGCGGGAGGCGGACATCGGGATGACACGGACGACCGGGCAGCGGGCGGGAACGCCACCATGAGCGCGATGGCCTGGCTCATCTTGGCGGTCGTGGCGATCGTGATCCTGCTGGTGCTATTCGTGGCCCTCCGCCGCCGGCGCCGGCGCGGCGGGGTGATCGCAACGCGGGGCAAGCCGTGAGCCTTCTGATGACGACCGCCCAGATCCGCGGCCTCCCGGTCGTGACGGTCCTGGGAGGCGATGACGTGGCCGAGGTGCGCGACGTGATCTACAGCCCCGCCCACGGCGCCGTGATGGCCCTGACCCTCAACCGGAGAGGGTTCCTGGCCGGGCGGCGCAAGGAGCTGCTCCCTTCCTCGTCCGTGCACGCCATCGGCCAGCACGCCGTCATGGTGATGGACGAGCAGGCGCTCATGCCGCGGGACGAGGCGCGGGCCGACGTGGCCGGAGCGGGCGGCGACCGCGACGTCTTGGGCAACGACGTGCTGACCGAGCGCGGGGTCAGCCTCGGCGTGGTGCGTGACCTGGTGGTGCTCGCCGGAACCTCCGGCGCCGTGGTCGGCTACCAGGTGAGCAAGCCTGGGGGCGGGGAGGCGTTCATCCCCCTTCCCGCCCAGCTCTCGGTGTCCGGAAAGGCGCTCGTCGTCCCCGACCTGACCGAGGAGTTCGTACGGGACGACCTCGTCGGCCTCGGGGCGGCGGTGGACGAGTTCCGTGGCCGGCTGGGGCTCCGATGACCGACAGCTTGCGGGCGGCAGCCGGTCGAAAGGTGGTGAGCCGAGCCAGTGCCGACACGCTCGGGGCCGTCTCGCACCTGGTCGTCGACGCCAAGGCCCGGCGCATCCAGGCCGTCGTGGTCGGCAAGGGGCGCAAGGCCCGACTGGTCGAGTGGGAGCACCTGGCGGGCTTCGGCCCCGACGCGGTCATGGTGACCGACGAATCTGCGCTCCGTGAGCCGGCGGACGATCGAGACCGCGCCGCAGCCGACGGCAAGCTCGAGCTGGTGGGGAAGCGTGCCCTGAACGAGCTCGGGACCGAGCTCGGGACCGTGGACGACGTCCTCTTCGACCCCGAGGCCGGTGCACTGGAACAGCTGACCGTGGGCGGCCGGGCGGTGCCCGCCACCGCCCTGATCGGGAGTGGCTCGTACGCCGTGGTGCTGGCCAGTGACGATCCCGCGGGCGCTCCAGCCCCGACCAGCGTGACCGGCTAAGCGCACCGCCGCACCGGCGCCCCGCCAGCTTGGGGTGGCCCCAACCCGGCGCAGCCGTGCTCGTGAGCGCCCCTGGCGGAGGGCCCGGGGACGCGTTTGCCGGCGGGTCGAGCCGGTACGGTTCGGGTCGTGACGAGACGGCTCCTCCTCTGGGACATCGACGGCACCCTGGTCCGGACGGGCAGCGCAGGATCCGCTGCGTTCGACCGGGCACTGGCCGATGTGCTGGGAGAGGTGCCTGCGGGTCGGGTGCTGATGAGCGGGAAGACCGATCCCCTCATCGTGCACGAGCAGCTGGCCATGCTGGGCCGCCAGCCCGAGCCCGAGCTGGTTGATGCGGTGCTGGGCCGCCTCGTCCACCACCTGGCGGCCGCCGCGCCGGAGATCGCCCGGGACGGCGCGGCCTGCCCCGGCGTCGCCAAGGTTCTTACCGCGCTGTCCGAATGCCCGGAGGTGGCTCAGGGAATCGTCACCGGAAATCTGCGCCCCAACGCGGTGGTCAAACTGGCGGCATTCGGGTTGGACCGCTTCGTGGACTTCGACCTGGGCGCATATGGCAGCGACCACGCCGACCGGAACCTGCTCGTCCCCTTGGCACGGCGTCGCGCCCAGGCACGCCTCGGGGTGCACGTGGCCGCCGGGGACACGTGGGTGATCGGTGACACGCCGCTGGACCTCGCCTGCGCCCGGGCCGGCGGGGCGCGCTGCCTGCTCGTATCCACCGGCACCTACACGCTCGAGGAGCTGGCGGCGGTGGAGCCAGACGCGCTGTTCACGGACCTGACAGACACCCAGACGGTGGTTGGCCTGCTGGCCGGGGAGCGGCCGGCGGTTCGCGTGCCGTGACCGCCCCCCCGCCGTGACCCCTCCCACCGTCGGCGCCCCCGACACAGCGGACCCGTCCCCGCGGGCTGGTGCGGCCCGCCCCCCGGCCGCGGTGGAGGAGCTGTCGGCCCGCGACGCCCGCCGGTTGACCCTGCGGGCGCAGGGGCTGCTGGGGCCCCGCATCATCGGCGGCCCGATCGGCGTCCTCGGGGCGTTGCGCGCCGTGCAGCTCGACACCATCAGCGTCCTGGCCCGCTCGCACGAGCTGGTGCCCTACGCCCGGCTGGGGCCGGTGCCGCGAGCGCGGGTAGAGCGCGCCTTTTGGGGCCGGGCCGGCGGGGCGCCGCGGGCCTTCGAGCACTGGTCCCGGGCGGCATGTGTCCTTCCGGTCGAGGACTGGCCGTACACGGAGTTCCAGCGGGCGGACCGGAGGGCGAAGGGCCGGGGATGGCACAAACTCGAGGACGCCGAACAGCACCGGGCGGCGGTGCTGCGACAGCTGGCCACCGGGGGACCGCAGACGGCACACCAGCTGGGCGGGGCAAAGCGGGGCGGCCCGTGGTGGGACTGGTCCGATGTGAAGATCGCCGTCGAGCAGCTGGTCGAGGTGGGCGATGTCGTCTGCACGGCGCGCGCCGGGTTCCAGCGCGTGTACGACCTGCCCGGGCGCGCCATCCCCGAGCAGCTGCGGAACCAGGTCGTTCCCCGGGAGGAGCAGGTCCGGCACCTCCTGCTCGGCGCGCTGCGCGCGCTGGCCGTCGCAACCGTCGCCGATCTCTGCGCCTACTGCGGGGTGCGGGTCCGGGATGCGACGGCGGCGATGGCGGGCGCAGCCCCGCACGAAGCGGTCCCGGTCTCGGTCCAGGGCTGGCCCCGCGGCACCGTCGCCGACCCGGCGGCGCTGGCACGGTCGACCAAGGGGCTCCGGGGCCGCCCGGTGCTGCTCTCGCCCTTCGATTCGACCGTCTGGTTCCGGCCCCGGGTCGAGCGAGTGTTCGCCTTCCGCCACCGTCTGGAGGCGTACACCCCACGGGCTCAGCGGATCCACGGCTACTTCTCCATGCCGGTGCTTGTCGGCGACGCGCTGGTGGCGCGTGTGGACCCGGCCCGGGCGGGGGCCACGCTCGTGGCCCGCAGCCTCCACATGGAGCCGGGGGCCCGGGCGGGTGCGCTGGCGGCCGGGATCGCCGCGGCGCTGGCGGAAGCGGCGCGGTGGGTGGGGGCCAGCGCGGTCACGCTCGAGCGGGTGGAGCCGGCAGCCGCCCGCGGAGCGCTCTCGGCGGCGCTGCGCGAAACCGGCCTCGCCTGATCCTTCCCGGGCGACCGGTGCGCCGCGGTACGGTCGGGAGATGTCCCCCTCCCGACGCGTCGAACGATCGCGACCCGGCGGCCCGGCTCCAGCCGGCGGCATCCGATGACGGCATCCGCTGGACCGTTGCGGGTTGCCGTCGGCCCCGAGCCTGCCCGCTTCGCCGTGGAGGCCGTCACCGCAGGCGGGGGCGAGGTCGTGCCCCTCGGCGACCCGGCGGACGCCCTGGTCTGGCTGTCCCCCGGCCGCCAGGATCTCGAGCTGCTCCGCGCCGCCCTTTCCGACGGGGCCGGGATCCGGTGGGTCCAGCTGCCGTTCGCCGGGATCGAGCACGTGGTTGCGGCCGGCATCGTGGACGGCAGCCGGATCTGGACGTGCGCCAAGGGCTCCTATGCCGAGCCGGTGGCCGAGCACGCGCTGGTGCTGGCGCTGGCCGGGCTTCGCCTGCTGCCCACCCGCCTCCGGGCGACCTCGTGGGGGAAACAGGGCGGCACCACCCTGTACGGCGCGCCGGTCACCATCGTGGGCGGGGGTGGGATCACCCACGAGCTCATGCGACTGCTCGCTCCGTTCCGGACTGAGATCACGGTGGTCCGGCGGGGCGCCGACCCGGTGGCGGGGGCGGCGCGAACCGTGACCGTGGACCGGCTGCACGACACCTTGCCGGGCGCGCTCGTGGTGTTCCTGGCTCTTGCCCTGACGCCGGCCACGGAGAAGGTGATCGGGGCGACCGAGCTCGAGCTGATGGACGAGACGGCGTGGCTCGTGAACGTGGCTCGTGGCCGCCATGTGGACACGGACGCGCTGGTGGCGGCTCTGAGCCGTCAGGCGATCGCCGGCGCGGCACTGGATGTCACGGATCCCGAGCCGCTGCCTGACGGCCATCCCCTGTGGTCCGCTCCCAACTGCATCATCACCCCCCACACCGCCGACACGTGGGAGATGGTGAAGCCCCTGCTCGGCGCCCGCATCCAGGAGAACGTCGCCCGCTTCCGGGCCGGCCAATCCCTGGAGGGGGCGGTGGACCCGGTAGCCGGGTACTGATATTGGGGATAGCACAGAGCGTGGCCCGGCTCAGACGCTCCCACTGCTCCCGTCCCGGCATCACGCGTCGCAGACGGGGTCGCGGGTTCAGCTACGCCCACCCGGACGGCAGCCCGGTGGGCGACGGCGCCATCTTGGACCGCATCCGGCAGCTGGCCATCCCCCCGGCATGGACGGACGTGTGGATCTGCCCGTGGCCGAACGGCCACATCCAGGCCACCGGGACCGACGCCGCCGGTCGGCGCCAGTACCGCTACCACGACGAGTGGCGTGCCCGGCGGGACCGCGAGAAGTTCGAGCGCGTGCTGGCGTTCGCCCGCGTCCTCCCGCAGGTCCGCGCCGTGGTCGAGCAGGACCTGGCCCGCGAGGGCCTCGGCCGGGGGCGTGTCATGGCGGCGATCGTGCGCCTCTTGGACGTGGGGTACTTCCGTATAGGCGGCGAGGAGTACGCCGCGGAGCACGAGACCTACGGGGTGGCGAGCCTGCGCAAGGACCACGTCCGCGTCCGTGGGGGCGTGATGGTCTTCGAGTACATGGCGAAGGGCTCCATCGAACGCAAGCTGGAAGTTGCGGACGACGAGGCGTGCAAAGTTGTGGCCGCGCTCCGCCGCCGGCGCGCCGGAGGCCCGAACCTCTTCGCCTACAAGGCCGGACCACGGTGGGTGGAGGTGCACGCCGCGGACGTGAACGCCTACATCAAGGACGTGGCTGGCGCGGACTTCTCGGCCAAGGACTTCCGGACCTGGTCGGCCACGGTCCTCGCCGCTGCCACCCTGGCCACCGGGGTGAGCGAACGCAGATCGCACACCGCCCAGCGCCGCGCCGTCTCGGCGGCGGTGAAGGCGGTGGCGACCCAGCTGGGCAACACGCCCGCGGTGTGCCGCTCCTCCTACGTCGACCCGCGCGTCATCGACCGCTTCGAAGCCGGCGAGACCATCGCCGATCGGCTCGACCACCTGTCCGCCGTAAGCGAGCTGGTGCACAAGGCCGGGAGACGAGGAGCCCGCGCCCAGGGTGCCATCGAGGAGGCAGTCATGGACCTTCTGGCCGACCCGGCCCCTGAGCGCTGCAGGGACGCGACGGAAGCCGCCTGACACGTCCGGCTCGGGCCGCCGTGCCGGCAACCCGGGAGGGGTCAGCCGTGCCGGGAGCCCGGGATCCGCCGCCGCACCCTGTCGAACAGGAACGGGACCAGGTAGCGCACGGCAGCCTCGGGGACGGCAGCCCGGACGCCGGGAGCCAGGCTGGCCCGGACGCACTGCGCCGCATGGGCCCGATCCCCGATGAGGGCGAAGGCAGCCGCAAATCGAAGGTGGTGCCACGCCAGGATCGTGCGCTCCTGCCGGGCCGGCCGTGCCCCGAACCTGCGCCCGAGCATCACGGCACCGGTGGCGTACACCCGATCGAGCGCCTTGGAGACGCCGACGGGCGAGTCGCGGTAGCGCACGAGCGGCCAGTCCAGCTTGCGGACCTGGCCGACCTCTGACATCCGGAGCCACATGTCCCAGTCCTCCACCCCGTCCAGCGTGGTGTCGAACCCGCCGGTGGCGTCCAGCGCGCTCCGACGGGCCAGAACGGTGGACGTCTGGAACCGGTTGAGCAGGAGCAGGTCGGTGCCGGGCACGGTGCTCACCGGCACCTGGTCCGGGAGCACCGCAGCAAACGGCCCCCGCGTCCAGTCCGTGGCCACCACGACTGCCCCATCGTCGAGCACGCGCAACTGGCGCTCCAGCTTCTCGGGATGCCACTCGTCGTCCGCGTCGAGGAACGCGACGAGGTCCCCCGACGTTGCGGCGATGCCGGCGTTGCGGGCTGCCGAGGGCCCCTGGCGGTCCTGGTGCAAGAGACGGACACCGGGTCCGTATCCCCGGACGACCGCCGGCGTGCGGTCCGAGGATCCGTCGTCCACGACCACGACCTCGTGCGGGGCAACCGTCTGCGCGCCGACGGACACCAGCGCGGCCTGGATGGTCTCCTCGGCGTTGTACGCCGGGATCACCACGCTCACCCGCAGAGCTCGGCCCTCCACCGGCGTGCCGCCGCCGCGGCGGCCTCCCTGTCGTCCAGGGTCACGACGTCCGACCCGTTCCGAAACGTCTTCTCGTGTCCCCGTCCCACGATCAGCACGACGTCCCCCGGGGCGGCACGGGTCACCGCCAGCTCGATGGCCTCCCGGCGGTCGGCCACCACTTCGACCCGGTCGCCGTCGGCACCCGGGACCCCGGCCTGCAGATCCGAGATGATCGACGCCACGGGCTCGTCGCCGGGATTGTCGGCGGTGAACACCACCCGGTCGGCGCCCCGAACGGCAACCGCGCCGGTTTGCGGCCGCTTGCCGCGGTCCCGGCCGCCCCGGGCGCCGAGCACCAGGGTGATCCGGCCGACCGTCGGGGCGGCGAGCGGGCGGGTCGAGGCGAGCAGGGCGGCCAGCGCGGCCGGAGTGTGGGCGTAGTCGACCACCACCAGGAAGGGCTGGCCGGCCTGCACCAGCTCGAAGCGTCCCGGCGCCGGCCCGGCGGCACCCAGCCCGCCGACCGCCTCCGCTTCGGCGAGCCCTGCGTGGCGCGCCACGGCGTAGGCCATGGCCAGATTGGGGGCATTGAAGGCTCCCACCAGCGGCGAGCGGATGACGGTGCGCCCGAACACCCCGGTCAGGTGCACCTCGATGCCGTCGAGGCCATGGTTCTCGACGCCGGCGACCACCACGTCGGAGGACCGGTCGCGTCCCACGGTGAGAAGGGGGATGGCAGCCGACCCGGCCAACCGGCGGCCCCACGAGTCGTCCACCCCCACGATGCCGAAGCGGCACCGCCCCGGGTCGAGCAGGCCAGCCTTGGCGGCGAAGTACGCCTCCATCGAGTGGTGGTAATCCAGGTGCTCCCGGCTGAGGTTGGTGAAAACTCCCACATCGAAGGAGATGCCGTCCAGGCGATGCTGGTCGAGCCCGTGGGAGGACGCCTCCATGGCCACCACCTGGGTCCCGGTGGCCGCCATCTCCCACAGCGTCCGCTGCAGGTCCGTGGCCTGGGGGGTGGTGAGCGTGGGAGGCAGCACCTCATCTCCCACGTAACTCCCCACGGTGCCGATCTGGCCGGCCCGGACACCGGCCGACCCGAGGCACTGGCGCAGTAGCGAGCACACCGTCGTCTTGCCGTTGGTTCCCGTGACGCCCATCAAGTGCATGCGGTCGGCCGGGTGCCGGTAGAAGGCGGCGGCGATGGGTCCGACCGCCCGGCGTACAGAGGGGACGACCACCTGGGCGATCGCCACGTCCATGGGGTGGTCCACGACGGCGGCAGCTGCACCTCGCGCCCGGGCGTCGGGAACGAACCGGTGGCCGTCATGCTGGGTGCCGGGAAGGGCGAAGAACAGGTCCCCGGGCCGTACGTCCCGGCTGTCGTGCGTCAACCGGCGGACCAGGGTGGGCTCGGCACAGACCGCGCCGGGGACCGCCGCTGCCAGCTCCTCGAGGCCGATGGGCGGCGCCTCCACGGCGTGTTCGGCAGGCTTCGTCTCCGCCATTACGGCACCGTGGCGGATAACCATGACGACCAGGTGAATATTACCCCGTTGCCGAGAACGCCCCGACCGGGCGCCGGCCAGCCGGCCGGAAGCGGCCGCCTGGCGCTGCTCACAGAAGGCGGTGCGCCGCGGCCGATCACGAGGAGCCGGACAGGAAGGCGGTGATGCCGGCGGAGATGCCCCTCGCCGCCAGGGCCTGCCAGGACGGGCTCTCGGTCAGGGCGGCATCTGTGGGGTTGCGCATGTTGGCGCACTCGATGAGGACCTTGGGGACGGTGGTGAGGTTGAGCCCTCCCAGGTCGCTGCGCGGCTGGATGCCGTCCACCCCCGCATAGGTGCTGGTCGGCTCCCCGGTGACCGCGGCGAAGGCGTTGCGGACGTCCAGCGCCAGGAGGGAGGACGGACCGATGACGGCGTTGTTGATGCCGTCCGCCACCGGCTCGAGGACCACGAACCCCCGCCCCTGAGGCGGCCCCCCGTCGGCGTGGATGCTGACAGCGGCGGCCGAATGGGCATTGTTGCCGATAGCCGCCCGGATCGGGACGCACGGCCCCACGCCTGTGTTCGTCGTCCGGGTCAGGACGACCGTGGCCCCTTCGGCCCGGAGGTCGGCCGCCACGTCCAGCCCTACGGCCAGGTTGAAGGCATACTCGGGATAGCCGGTACCGGTTTCGGTGCCCGAGGTGTCGCAAGACTCGTAGCCGGTGCCGTTCCACACGGCCTGGTCGACCACTGTGGGGGCGGAGGCGTTGCCGCCGTTGTGCCCCGGATCGAGCGTGACCACCTTGCCGCTCAGGGATGCTCCCTCGACCATCCAGTAGCCCTTCCCATCCGGGGTGCCCACCATGCCGGTCACCGGGGCCGCCAGCCCTCCCCCGGAGCCCGCCCCCTCAAACGGTGCGTCCCCGAAGGTGAAGATCCCGCCGTCGGCGGCGACCAGCCAGTAGCCGTTGCCGCTCGGGGTGGCGGCCATGCCCACGATGGGGGCGTTGAGGTGGGTGGCGCCCATCGAGCCGTAGAAGCCGGCGTCGCCGAAGCTCAGCACCCCGCCCGGTCCCCCTATGGAGGGGGATGTCGCCGCCAGTGCGGGAGAAGGGGGTGAGCCGACCAGGACGGGCACGAGCAACCCGCCACACACCACCACAGCGGTGGCGGCAAGCCTTCGGAAGCGGTGCACCCCGTGATGTTCTCACAAGCCCGAAATCAGGTGGGGACCCGGCCCGCGGGGCGGCCGCTCGCTTGCATGGCGATTGCCAGAAGATTGGCGTGCCGCGAGCCCGGCGGCCTGCGGACCCTCGAGGCGGCCCTGTCAGACCACGTGCTTGCCGTTCCCCTCCGCCGTCGGCGACGGTGGGCGCAGGGAGCGCCGCATCGCGGCTTGCACCAGGTTGGGCGTGTCGGGTCAGGTCCGGGTCAGGGCGGCCGCCTCGGCACTGCCTTCACCACTTGGGGCGGCATCGCCCCCTTCGCCCATGGTCACCGTCGGGGAGAGCGTCCGGCGGAACTCGACTCGGGGCAGGAGGAACGACACCAGGAACGCCAGGGCCGCGATGGGGACGGCCACGAGGAAGACCTCCTGGATCGAGCTGGCGTAGGCGACCACGAAGCCGTGGTGCACCGCCGGGGACAAATGGTCCAACTGCGCAGGCGTCACGGACGAGCTTGCGATGCTCCGGGGCTGCGTCGACCCGTGGAACTGGGCGGCCAGCTTGCCGACGAGCACGTTGGAGAAGATCGCCCCGAAGATGGCGGCACCGAACGAGCCTCCGATCGAGCGGAAGAACGTGGCGCCGGAGGTGGCCACGCCCAGCTCAGCCTGGGGCACGGCGTTCTGAGCGACGAGCACCAGGACCTGCATCACGGATCCCAGGCCGATGCCGAGCACGAGCAGGTACCCGAACTGCACAATCGTGGAGGTAGCGGGCGCAACGAGGGACAGCAGGTACAGCGCGAGCGTCATGACCCCGGTGCCGACGATGGGAAACGCGCGGTACTTCCCCGTCCGGGTGATGACGATCCCCGAGACGATCGAAAGCACGAGCATTCCGACGATCACGGGAAGCAGACGAAGGCCCGAGCTGGTCGGACTCGCGCCGAACACCACCTGGTAGAAGAGGGGCAGAAACGTGATGGCGCCGAACATTGCGAACCCGACGATGAAACCGACGAGGCTCGTTATGGAGAAGGCCTTGTTGGCGAACAGGTGCAGCGGAAGCACCGGCTCCTTGGCCCGGCGCTCGACGACCGCGAACGCTACGAGCAGGAGCACGCCCAAGACACCCAGGACGACGATCGGCGTCGAGCTCCACGCGTAGGTGGTACCCCCGAGGCTCGTCAACAGCACGAGCGAGGCCACTCCCAGGCTCAGCAGCACGATGCCGATGTAGTCGATGTCGTGATGCAGCCGGCGAAGATGGCCCGGCACCCGGCTGGCGATCACCACGAGGGCGATCGCTCCCACCGGCACGTTCACGTAGAAGATCCACCGCCAGGACAGGTTCGTGACCAGGACACCTCCGAGCACCGGACCGACGATGCTCGCCACGCCGAACACGGCCCCGAACATGCCCTGATAGCGACCTCGCTCACGGGGCGGGACCACATCGCCGACGATCGCCTGCGCGCCCACCATGAGGCCACCCGCTCCGAGCCCTTGGATGGCCCGGCAGGCGATGAGCATGATCATCGAGCTGCTGAGTCCCGACAGGATCGATCCCGCCAGGAAGAGCAGGATCGACGCCTGGAAGAACCCTTTCCGGCCGTACTGGTCGCCCAGCTTTCCCCACAGCGGCGTGGAGACCGTGGCGGCGAGCAGGTAGGACGTCACCACCCAGGCGATGTGCGAGCCGCCGTGCAGGTCGGCCACGATCGTCGGGAGCGCGGTGGAGACGATCGTCTGGTCCAGGGCCGCCAGGAACATCCCGAGCATCAACGCACCGATGATGACGAGCACCCGGCGGTGCGCCAGCCCGTGGGCCGTCAGCCCCCCCGGGTCCGTCGGCGCGGCCGGCGCGGCGGCGGTCTCGGTGCTCATCTCGTTCTCGTTCCCTTCGTCCTGTCTGCGGCCCTGGTTCCGGCCGTCCCGCCTGCCGCCTGCCCGGCCGGCGCCTGCGCGGTCGGATGGAACCCCGAGGCCATGAGATCGAACGCCGCCTGGGTGCGATCGATGAGCGCGGCGATGCCCTCCGTTCCCGTCTCCTGGGCCACGGTGCGCATCGCCGCCATGGATACGGCGGCGATCAGCGCCGCCTCCTGGCGGCGCTCCTCGCTCCCCATCCTTTCGACGAGGGTGTCGGCGAGGAACCGCTCCACCACCGCCAGGTGCTTGACGTAGGCGAGCCGCACCTCCGGCTGGGCGTGAACAGCGGCAAATCGGCGCGCCCAGACGTCGTGGTCCTCGCCCGAGAGATCGACGTCTTCGGCGATGGCGCGCAACCGTCCGACCGTGACGCTGCGGAGCGCCTCGAGCGGCGGCACCTCGGGAGGAAGGGACAGCAGCTCCGCCCGGACGGCGTCGCGCTGCTGGGGGTCGTCCCCGACAAGGGCGTCCTCTTTCGAGGCGAAGTAGTTGAAGAACGTCCGCACCGACACGTCCACCGCCTCAGCGATGTCCTCCACGGTCACGTTGGCGAACCCTCGCTCGGACACCATGTCCAGGGCGGCTGCCCGCAGAGCGAGGTGCGTCGCCCGCTTCTTTCTCTCCCGGCGGCCCGCCGCCTCCCCGACCCCATCAGGCGGCTGGTCGAGCGCGCTTGCGTGCCGGTCCGGAGCGCGCCCGGATCGTGTTGCGGCCATCACGATGCACAGTATACAGAGTTTCTCACCATGCAATATTGCTGTTCCTGCAGCTCGCCAGTGGAGTCGCTGAAGCGCCGCAGTGCGACGGCGGCGCGAGACGCCGCCGAGCGTTCAGGTCCGGGCCCAGTAGGCGTCGGAGGACTTGGATGCCCGCAGCGACTCGGCCGTCTCGAACCCGGGGGCCATCGAGGCGCTCGTTCCGGCCATGACCTCGTGGTGCTCGATGTTGAGCAGGCGGAGCCAGCTCTGCTGGCCGAAGGTCAGGCCGATCGCACAACCGAGCTCGACCAGCTCCTCCTCGCTGAAGTGGGCGTACAGTCGCTCCCAGAACGCGTCGTCGGTGTCAAGCCGCCAGGCGATCGCCTCGGCATAGGCAAGCGCCGCCTTCTGGCGGTCCGAGAACTCCGGGGACCGCTCGAAGTTCAGCAGCTCGTCGTACTGGCCCTCGACGAGGCCGAGCCGGCGTCCCTGCTCCGAGCGCTGGTTGCCGCAGTACTCGCACTTCACCGTGCGGGAGATGTACACACGGCACAGCTCCTTGATCGCATGGTCGCAGACGCCGTGGCGGAAGAGGTCGTCCCAGCTGCTGGCGAAGAACCAGAATGCCGCAGGCACGTGGGCACGGATCGCCGAGCTCTCCGGCCTCGGCGTCCCCTCCCGGGCGCAGCGCTCCATCTCCTGGCGCATGTCGTCGGTCATCTCCCCAACCGGGACGTAGCTGATGCGTTGCTTGGCCCCCATGCGGCCTCCGTGTCCTCGTGCGGTGTGCCTTTCGGCGCAATCGATTGCGCCAATGATCGTACTTACGCAGCCTCCCATCCGGCAAGGGTCGAGCCAACGCTGGTGGAGCTGTGCCTGCGCCACCACGCCCGGAGGGGCGCCCCCCGCTCACCAGGAGCTTCCGGAGCTGCCCTTCGAGCCGGAGCTGCCCTTCGAGCCGGAGCTGGCGTTCGAGCCACCGCTGGCGTTCTTTGCCGCGGCGAGCGCGGCCTTCACGGGCGCGCCCCCGACGCTCAGGAGGTACCACGTACCGCCGAAGTTCCTGATCCCCTCGCCCTTCACCTGGCCTGCGCCGGTGTCGCCGGCGAAAAGGTAGAGCGGGTGGCCGTGGTAGGTCACCTGAAGGGACTTCCCTCGCTTCACCGCGCGCAGCACCTTCGCCGAGACTCCGCTTCCCGCTCTCGGATTGCCCTTGGTGAGGAGCGGCGGCCAGACACCGGCGCACCCCGCCCCGCACCGGAACGGCTTCCCGTTGCCCGTGGTGGCGAAGTACAGGGTCCTCCCCGACCCGTCGACGAGGATCTGCCCGTACTTCTTGGATTTGACGACCTTGACCAGGGAGCCCTGGGAGGCGTTGCGGCCCTTTTGATGCTTGTGCGTGGACGCGCCTGCGACGGCGGGGGCGCCCGCCGCGGCAGCGAGCGTGAGCGAGCACGTCACGACACCGACGAGGGCCAATGCCCGGCGGTACGAGGGCTGAGCCATTTGCAGCTCCTCTCATTGCTGACGGAATGCACCTCTGGCGGGCGCACCGGGCACGGGCACCTGGTTGCGTGCCGCGTACCCCGCGCGAAGGGTAGCGCCGGTGTCTTGCGCCCGGACGTCGCCCCCGGCGCCTGGCGCGGGCCGCGCGCACCGGCGGGCGAACGGCGGCTAGGACTGGGGAAATGCGGGGCCCGCTGGTGCCAGGATGGTTGCTCCGACCAGGAACGGCGGTCTCGCGCGAACGCACATCAGGGTCCCGTGCGCGATGGTCGACGTGGCTCAGGATCACGGGGGCTCTTCTCCTGGCGGCCACCGGGGCCATACATCTGGGACTCGACCTTGCCGGCGGCTACGGCAGCATCCCAACGATCGGGCTCCTGTTCCTGGTGCAGGCGGCCACCGCCTTCGTGGTTTCTGCCGTGCTGGTAGCGACGCCCCGGCCCATCGCCTCCCTGTCCGGGGCACTGTTCGCGCTCGGCACCCTCGGCGGCTACCTCTTGAGCCTGAGCGTCGGGCTCTTCGGATTTCACGAGGTTGTCACCGGGGCGGGGATCGCCTCGGGGCTGATGGAGATCTGCGCCTTCTTGCTGCTCAGCTTCGTGGCCACCTCCACCGAGGTGCCGGTGGCGCTGCGCCGCCTCGCTTCCGCGCGCACCGTCCGGGTGCTCGCAGCAGCCGTGGCGCTCGTTGCGTCGAGCGTCTTGGCCGTCGAGCTCTCGCAACCTTCCCTGAGGGGAGGCGCGGCCGGCACGGACACCGTCACGGCCGTCCGCCTCCCCCGCTACGGGACGGTGCTCGCCAACGGCCGCGGCGACACGCTTTACGTGCTGAGCACGGGGAGGGGGTCACAAGGAGCCTGTAGCGGTGGGTGCCTGTCCATCTGGCCTCCGTTGCTCGTCGCGCCGACGGTCCGGCACATCCGTGCCGGGCCGGGAGTCTTCGGCAGGCTCGGGCTCATCGGCGTGCGTGGACAGAGCCAGGCCACGGACAACGGCTACCGCCTGTACACGTACGCCGGCGATTCCGGGCCCCGTCAGGGCCACGGCGAGGGGATCGTGTCCTTCGGCGGCACGTGGTACCTCGTCCGTCCCAGGGCGACGCGTGCCCTGACTACGGCCCTGACGGCCCCGTAAGGTCCGGCGAAGGCCCGCAGGACGCCTTCACGCCTCCAGCGCCAGCACGTACAACCCGCCTCCGTTGCGGTCGACGGCGTAGATGATCCCGTCGGCGTCCACGAAGAGATCGTTGATCTGGATGACGCCGGACGTGGAGTTGGGCGGCGTCTCCGGGACGTAGTGCCCCACCTCTACCGGCTGGTACGGATTGCGGACGTCGTACGCGCGGACGCCCGCATTGAAGAAGGTGCCGATCACGATGTCCTGGGACTGCCATGACCACTCGAACGGCTCGTTCTCGTGGAGGTTGTGCGCGCCGAACCGGCCGCCACGCCGGGAGTGCTCCTCCACCGAGGGCATCGGAGCGCTCCCCACGATCATCAAAGACTCCTCGTCGGACATGTCGGCGAGCCACAGCAGCTTGGGATAGTCGGCGCCGTTCGGACGTACGCACTCGTCGGTGACGGCGAGAAGGTCGTGCTCGAACAGGGGAAGCACCGTGTGGGTCATTCCCGGCGTCGGCGGGTGGTAGTCCAGGCGCGTCACCAGGGACGGCCGCGACTTGTCGGCGATGTCCAGGATGACGATTCCTCCGTCGATGTAGCCGACATAGGCACGGTCCGGCCGCTCCGGGTAGACGTTGATGTTGTGGGGGCGGAAACCGGTGTCGATCTTGGTGTGCCGTACCGGAGGTGGTGAACCGTCGTCCATCTGGGTGCCGGGAAGCCACCATCGCCCGGCTTCGCAAGGGGCGCTCGGTTCGGCCATGTCCACGATGAGCACGAACTGGTCGTCCTTGGGGTGCGTCGGGCGCGAGTCCGGCGTCCCGGTGGCCAGGTAGGCGTACCGGTCCCCCCAGAAGCCCAACCAGTGCGCTCCCCGGGATGTGCCCCCCGAGAGATCCAGGAAGCTGATCGAGCGGGGGTTCGCCGGATCAGACACGTCGAAGACCTCCATGCCGGCGGGTTGCACTCCCGGCTCGGACACCTGGTACGCAACGAGCATGAGGTCGCCGGCAACCGCCAGCGAGTTGGAGCGCACCTTGTCGTGGGGCAGGCGGGTCTGGTTCACGAGCTTCGGATGCGTCGGGTCCGACACGTCCAGGACGCTGAAGTTCACGGGGCCCCGTTCGTTTGCGACGAAAAGGTACGACCGGCCCTTCGTTCGGAGCAGGGCCGTGCCCTCTCCGCAGAAGCCGTTGGAGTCGAGGTCGTGATGCGCCAGCAGGCGCATGTTCGAGGATTCAGGTGCGTCGAGCATCCCTCGGCCTTTCTCGGGAGCGGGCCTGGGAGGGCCATGATCATGGGGACGGCTGGGCAGCCCGGCAATGTTGCCACAACGAGCCCTACCGCAAACTGGCCAAGCACCCCTCACGGTACCCTTGACGGTCGGTGACGTCGACTCAGCTTCGCGCCTTCTCCACGGTCGTCCGGTTGGGCTCCGTGAAGTTGGCAGCGGCCGATCTCGGTGTCACCGAGGCCGCCGTGTCCCTGCACATCGGCCAGCTCCGCAGGGAGCTGGAGGACCGGCTGTTCACCCGCACGGGCGCGGGCCTCGCCTTCACTCCTGGCGGCCTCCGATTGGCCAGCCGGGCGACTGAGCTGCTCGGGCTGCAGGACCGCACCGTCCTCGAGGTGAGCCAGGCCGCCCAGGGCCGGCGGCTCATGCGCATGACTGCCACAAGCATGTTCGCAGAGCACGCTGCGCCAGGCCTCATCGAGTTGTTCGCCAGCCGGGCCAGGGATCTCGACGTGGAGCTTTCCGTCCGCGACCCGCGCGAGTTCGAACCGCTCCTGGCCTCCCGGGCGATTGACGTGGCCATCGGGTCGAAGCCGGCCCAGCTGCCCGCGTCCCTCGCACACACGACGTTCCTCAACTACCAGATCGTGGTGGCTGCCGGCCCGGGCCACCCACTCGCTCACGTCCACGCGAGACCCGCACAGCTGCGAGACCAAGTGTGGATGCTCGGGCCGTCGGCTGCCGAGGTCGGCGGCGCGGTCCAGGCGATGCTGCGACGCTTCGACGTTCCGGAGCAGCGACAGCGCATCTTCCAGAGCCAGGCCGCCGCGCTCGAGGAGACCAAGCGTAACGAAGGCCTGGCCCTGGCGCTCTCCCCGGCGGTAGCCGATGATCTCTCCCATGGCCGGCTGGTCCGGATCGCCGGTCCCGGCGTCCAGGCCGACGGCGTCTGGAGCGCCATGACGCTGCCCGGTCACAGCGCCCTGCCGGCCGCCGCGGAGCTGCTCCGTTTCATCACCACCCCGCGGGCCATCCAGGCAATGCTCCGAGGATCGGGCATCAACATCGGCCGGTTCCGACCCTCAATCCACGTGACGCTCTGGAGCTGAACCGGACCGCGCCGGCCGCAAGGCTGCCGTCAGGCCGCAGCCACTGCGGCTATCACGGTGGCGAGCGAACGGATCGTGTCCGCTGGAAGCATGCGGTCGCAGAAGGGCAGCGCGGCAGCCATGGCTCCGACGGTCGGGGTGAAGCCCGGTGCGCCCGCCCGGGGGTTCATCCAGACGATCCGGTACGCTCGGCGACGGAGCCGCCCCATCGCTGCGGCCAGCCGCTCCGGCGGATCGCTGTCCCACCCGTCCGATGCCACCAGGACGATCGCGCCCCGGCAACGTTGACCGTGCGGGGAGGCCAGGAACGTTTCCAGGCTCGCCGTGATGCGCGTGCCCCCGAACCGATCGACGACCTTTGCCGAGGCCAACTCGACGGCTTCCTCCGGCGAGCCGCGCGCCAGGACCGGGGTGAGCCGCGTCAGCCGGGTGGCAAACGCGAAGACCTCGGCGTCAACCGCCTTCGCAAGCGCCCGCATGAGGTGGAGGTAGGCCGCAGCCTGGGGGCGCATGGACTCGCTCACGTCGCACAGCATCATCACGCGCCGCGGCCGCCGCTCGGGCCGAACGCGCACCGGGCACACCGGTTCGAACGCGGTGCGACGGGCGGCAACCATGGACGCCCGCAGGGCGAGACGGCGCCCCGCGTGGTGGGCCGTCATCCGGCGCGAGCGGCGCGTCGGCCAGTCCCGGAACGCCTCGGCGAGCCAGCAGTCGAGCAGTGCCAGCGACGCCGGTTCAAGTTCTCCGAAGGGCGCGTCCGCCACGGCCTCCAGCCGGCTCGCCCATCGTTCCGGCACCTCTGCCGCCGGATGAGCTTCCGGATCCGGTTCGACGTGGCGTGCGACGGGCGGTGGGGTCGACCAGGGCAATCCCCCACCGGGTTCCTCCATCCCGTTGCCTGCGGGGACCGGCACGAAGACATCCTGGGCTGTCCTCTGCGGCGCGGCGCTCGGACTTCGCGCCGACAGTGTTCCCGAACGCCGCGCGTCCACGAACACCGCAGCGAACACCGCGTCAAAGAGCTCGATATCTTCTGAGCGCCGGACGAGCGTGACGCGGGCCACCCAGTACAGCGGGGCCATCGACGTTGGCGGGCACGCTGCCATCCCCCGGACGAAGTCTTCCATGGCCGTGATGCCGACGGGGATGCCGGCGTGCCGCAACCGCATTCCCAGGGCGACGGCCAGGGCGCTTCGATCGGCTCCGGCCAGCATGCGGTCGACTCCGCCGTGCATGCGGCCGGGGCCGGCGGCCAACGGCTCAGCCCTCCTGTTCCGGCAGAAGTGCGGCGCCGAACTTGTCCATGGCGTCGGTCACCGTGTGCAGGTCGTCCGGGGTCTTGCAGATGGCCCCCAACGTCATCACCACATCGTCGCGCGTGAGGCGTCCGACACCGAGCGTGGTCAGTGCGGTCAGCCAGTCGATGGCCTCGGCGAGCCCGGGGGCCTTGTCGACGTCCAGCTCGCGGACCTGACCAACGAATGCCGTCGTGGAGGCGACGAGGTCCGCCGACGCTTCGGGCACGGTCCGGCGCAAGATAGCGGCAACCCGGTCGGCACGGGGGAACTCGATCCAGTGGTAGAGGCAGCGACGGCGCAGCGCGTCGTGCAGCTCGCGACTGCGATTTGACGTGAGGATCACGATCGGCCTGCGGTCCGCGGCAAAGGTCCCGAGCTCGGGCACGGTCACGGACGCCTCGCCGAGGAATTCGAAGAGCAGCGCCTCGAACTCGTCGTCGGCCCTGTCGACCTCGTCGATGAGGAGGACAGGTGGCTTGGGGCCCTTGAAGCGTACGGCCCGCAGGATCGGCCGCTCCTGGAGGAACTCCTCGGTGAAGAGATCGGCGTCACGCAGCGCCTCGTGGCGGGACTCGGCCAGCCGGATGGCCAGCAGCTGGCGCTGGTAGTTCCACTCGTAGAGCGCCTCGCCGGCCGTCACCCCCTCGTAGCACTGAAGGCGGATGAGCGGGGTGGGCAGCGCCGCCGCCAGCGCCTTGGCCGCCGCCGTCTTTCCCACTCCCGGCTCACCCTCCAAGAGAAGAGGTTGGCCGAGGGCGAGGGCCAGCGCGAGGGACGTGGCCATGCCCTCGTCAACGAGGTACCCCACGCGGTCAAGCTTTTGCCGCACCTCAACGGCGCCGGCGTCCCGGGGCATCACCCGGTGTTCCCTGCGCCGGCCTCAGCCGGCATACCGGTCGCGGCAGCCGGAGCTGCAGAACCAGATGTCCACGCCCCCAGCAAGGAGATGCGGGGTGCCGGCGCCGGCGATGACGGTCATGCCGCACACCGGATCCACAACCCGCAGGGGCGCCGCGGCCGCGCACAGGAGGGGTGAAGGACCGACGTCCGCGCCGCGGATGGACTGGACCACCTCTGCCATGATCGAAAGCGCGATCTCTGCAGGCGTGCGCGCCCCAATATCGAGGCCCGCGGGCGTGTGGACCCTACTTCGCTCCTCGTCGGTGAGGCCCATGGCGTCCACCAGCGCCTGCCCGCGAACCCGGCTCGCCACCAGTCCGATGTACGGCACGCCGGCATCCAGGGCGGCACGAATCGACTGCGGCTCGTCGTGCCCGTGGCTGGCGACAACCACCGCCGACGCTCCTCTGGGGGGCACCGTACCCGCCAAGGTGCCGACGGAGCCAGAGGCGATTCCCAGCGACTCGGCCATCGAGGCAACGGCGCCGGCGATGGGGGTCTCCCCCACCATGCACACGAGCGGGGCGGGAAGCACCGGCTCGAGGAAGATCTCGAGCGAGCCACCCGAAAGGCACGGGTTGACCTCCACCCGGGCCCCTCGCACCTCGGGGAAGCCGGCGTGCCCCCCCGGGAGCACCCGCAGCAGGAGAGTTTCCCCGCCGCAGAGCACGTCCATCGCCGCAGCACGAACCGACCCCTCGGTGCACTGGCCGCCGACGAATCCCTCGATCGAGCCGTCGGCCAGGATCAGGGCCGTATCCCCCGGCCGGGCGGACGTCGGTGGCTGGGCCAGGACCACGGTCGCACGGACGAAGGGCACCTGCTCGCTCTGGAGCTCCGTCGCCCGGGCGGTCAGCGCGTGCACGTCGGGTACCGGCACCGGCCTCAAACCGGGGGGCGGGGGCGGCCCTGCATCGCCTCCCAAACCCGGGAGGGCGTGAGGGGCATGTCCGCGTGCCGCACGCCGAAGGGTTTGAGGGCATCCACCACGGCGTTGACGATGGCAGGGGGCGAGCCGACCGTTGCCGACTCCCCCACCCCCTTCGCCCCGATGGGGTGGTGGGGCGATGGCGTCACGGTGTGGCCGGTCTCCCAGTCCGGGACTTCCAAGGCGGTCGGGATGAGGTAGTCCATCAACGACGCGCCGAGGCAGTTGCCGTTCTCGTCGAAGGCGATCATCTCCATCAGAGCCATGCCGATGCCATCGGTCAAGCCGCCGTGGATCTGGCCCTCGATGATCATCTCGTTGATGCGCGTCCCGCAGTCGTCGATCGCCACGAACCGGCGGACCTTCACCTCCGCCGTCCCGGGGTCCACGTCCACCACGCAGATGTAGGCGCCGAAGGGATACGTGAGGTTGGAGGGGTTGTAGCAGATCTGAGCCTCCAGCCCCCCCTCGACGCCGTCGGGGAGGTCCCCGGCGCCGTGGGCGCGCATGGCGATCTCCTGGATGGTTACGGCCTTCGACGGGTCGCCCTTGACGTGGAAGGAACCCTTGTTCCACTCCAAGTCGGCCACCGAAACCTCGAGCATGCCCGATGCGATGATCTGGGCCTTGTCCCGCACCTTGCGGGCGACGAGAGCCGCCGCGGCACCCGAGACCGGAGTGGAGCGGCTGCCGTAGGTGCCCAGGCCGAACGGCGTGTTGTCGGTATCCCCGTGGACCACGTCGATGTCGGCCGGGGGAATGCCGATCTCCTCGGCCACGATCTGGGCGAAGGTCGTCTCGTGCCCCTGGCCCTGCGACTGCACCGAGAGCCGCACGACCGCCTTGCCCGTGGGGTGGACGCGGAGCTCACAGCCGTCCGCCATTCCAAGACCGAGGATGTCCATATCCTTGCGGGGCCCGGCACCGACGGCTTCGGTGAAGAAGGAGATGCCGATGCCCATGAGCTCGCCCCGCTCACGCTTGGCGGCCTGTTCCGCTCGGAGCTCTTCGTACCCGGCCATCTCCATCGACAGGCGCATGGCCCGCTCGTACTCCCCCGAGTCGTAGACCCAACCGGTCTTGGTCGTATAGGGGAACTGGTCAGGCCGGATGAAGTTCCGGATCCTCAGTTCGGCCGGGTCCATGTCCAGCTCGTGTGCGAGGCAGTCGACAATCCGCTCCACGAGATAGACGGCCTCGGTGATCCGGAAGGAGCAGGCGTAGGCCACACCTCCCGGGGCCTTGTTCGTGTAGACCGCCGTCATCTTGCAGTAGGCGGCCTGGAGGTCATAGCTCCCCGTGAAGACCCCGAAGAAGCCCGCCGGGTACTTGACCGGCGCCGCCGTCCCGTTGAATGCGCCGTGGTCGGCCAGCACGTTGGTCCGGATGGCGAGGATCTTCCCGTCCCGCGAGGCGGCGATCTCGCCGCGCATGATGTAGTCGCGGGCGAAGCCGGTGGAGATGAGGTTCTCGGAGCGGTCCTCCATCCACTTGACCGGCTTGTTCAGCACCAGGGAAGCGACGATGGCGCAGACGTAGCCCGGATAGATGGGCACCTTGTTGCCGAACCCGCCGCCGATATCGGGGGACACGACGCGGATCTTGTGCTCGGGCAGCCCGGAGACGAGCGCATAGACGGTTCGGTGTGCGTGGGGCGCCTGGGAGGTGGTCCACAAGGTGAGCTTGCCTGTGATCCGGTTGAAATCGGCCACACACCCGCACGTCTCCATCGGGGCCGGGTGCACCCGGGGGTACACGACGTCCTGGGACACCACCACGTCGGCCGAGGCGAAGACCGCGTCCGTTGCCGCTGCGACGCCCGTCTCCCAGTCGAAGCAGGGGTTGTCGGACTTCCCTTCGAGGTCGTCCCTGATGACGGGAGCAGCGGGATCGAGCGCCCTGCGGGCATCCACGACCGGTTCCAGGGTCTCGTACTCCACGTCGATCAGCTCGAGTGCGTCACGGGCTGCGTAGCGGTCCTCGGCGACCACGAACGCGACCTCCTGACCCTGGAAGCGGACCTTGTCGGTGGCGAGCACTGCCTGGACGTCGTTGGAGAGGGTGGGCATCCACGCCAGCCCCTTCTCGGCCAGATCGGCGCCCGTCACGACGGCCTTGACCTTGGGATGGGCCTGCGCCGCGGTCGTGTCGATGCGCACGATCCGCGCGTGGGCCACCGGGGAGCGCAGGATCGCCATGTGCAGCATGCCGGGCAGCTGGATGTCGTCGCAGTAGTGGCCCAGGCCCCGGATGAAGCGAGGGTCCTCCTTGCGGAGCATCCGGCCATGACCAAGCGGCTTCTGGTCGTTGTCCACGAAGCTGTCGAGCGGTGGGTTGGCCACGGTCGTCATACGGCGCTCCTCAAAGGCTCGGCTGCACTGCCGCCTGGGTCTGCCAGCGCAGCCTCCTGCACGGCCGCAGCCCACTGGACGGACCGGACGATGGTGGCGTAGCCGGTGCAGCGGCAGATCTGGCCGGAGATAGCCTCGCGTATCTCCTCCTGCGTGGGGCTGGGATTCCGGTCCAGCAGCGCCCTCGCCGTCATCAGCATCCCGGGCGTGCAGAATCCGCATTGCAGGCCGTGGCAGGCCATGAACCCCTGCTGCACCGGATCGAGCTCCCCGTCCTGCTCGAGCCCCTCCACCGTGCGGACCTCGTGCCCCCCGGCCATCGCGGCGAGCACGGTGCACGACTTGACGGGTTCGCCGTCCAGCCACACCACGCAGGTCCCGCAGTTGGACGTGTCGCACCCCCAGTGAGTTCCCGTGAGCCCGAGCTGGTCCCGGAGGAAGTGGACGAGCAACATCCGGCCCTCGATCTCCTCGGACACCGCCTGGCCGTTCACCGTCATCGACACCTGCATGCTCAGACCCCTTTTCCATCGATGCTGCGCTGAGCCCGGCCAACCGCCCGCCGGACGGCCCGCCGGGTCAGCTCGTTCGCCAGATGCCGCTTGTACTCTTCGCTGCCACGCATGTCGGTGGACGGGCTGCAGCTCTCGGCAGCGATCGCCCCTGCCCGGGCGTAGGCCTCCTCCGACGGGGGGCTGCCCCGAAGGGCTTGGGAGATCGCCGGGATTCCGGTGGTGTTCGGCCCGACCGCCGCCAGCCCGACCCTGGCGTCGGCGATGACCCCACCGTCGAGCCATACTGCCGCTCCGGCCGAAACGACCGCCCAGTCCCCCGCCCGCCGCTCGACCTTCTCGTAGGCGCTCGACCCGTTCGACCTCACCGGCAGCCGGATCTCGACCAGGATCTCGCCGCTGCCCACAGCCGTCTCGTACGGCCCGCGGTGGAACTCCGCCATCGTCACGACCCGCCGACCCCCGCTGCCCTGGATGACGCAACTTGCGTCCAGGGTGGTGCACACGGCCGACAGGTCCTCGGAGGGGTCTGCCTGGCAGAGCGAACCTCCGATGGTCCCGCGATTGCGGACGACGGGGTCGGCGATCACCCGCTCCGCATCCGCGAAGATCGGGAACGCCCCCGCCAACGCCTCGGACTCGAGCAGCTCCCGGTGGCGGGTGAGGGCCCCGATCCGGATCTCGTCCGGCCCTACCTGCACGTAGCCCAGTTCGTCGTGGAGCTCGTTGATGTCGATGAGATACTCGAAGTTGGCCAACCGGAGCTTCATCATGGGAAGGAGGCTGTGGCCGCCCGCCACCAGCCGGGCGGAGTCCCCCAGCCGTTCGAGCAACCCGATGGCGTGTTCCACGCTGGTCGCGCGCTCGTACTCGAACGGTGCCGGAACCTGCATGGCGCCCCTCCTCGGTCCTCTCCGAGCCAGTATGCGCCCGCTCCCGGACCCGCTGTCAATGGCGACCTAAGCCTTTGCTTAACCACCTGGCACCCATCCACCTGGCACCCATCCGGCTGGCACCCAGCCGGCTGTCCGGTCAGACGAGGAGACGCACAGCTGCGGCCAGCCCTACGGCAACGACCAGGCCGCGCAGGACGGCAGGCGAGAGACGTCGGCCGATGCGAGCGCCGAGGGCTCCCCCGACGATCGACCCCCCGGCGATCGCACCGGCGGCGGGCCACGACACCGGGCCTGCCACGACGAAGACGACTCCGGCGGCAGCGTTGGCTGCCAGGGCCAGCACGTTTTTCACCGCATTGAGGCGCTGGAGCGTCTCGCGCAGTCCGAGCCCCAGCACGGACATCAAGATGACGCCCTGCGCGGCGCCGAAATAGCCGCCGTACACGGCGATCACCATCGACCCCAGCCGGAGCGCCCAGCGGGCCACGGCGCCCGGCTCCTCCTCGGCGCGTGGCACGAGCCTGCGGAGCAGCGGTTGGACGACGACCAGCCCGCAAGCCACGAGGATGAGCGCGGGAAGCGCCCGACGGAAGACGGATGCAGGCAGCTCGAGGAGCAGGATGGCGCCGATCAGGCCGCCGATCGTTGCCGCGCCGGCCAGCTCGAGCACCCGCCGCCGCTGTCCCTGGAGCTCCCGCCGGTACCCGATCGCCCCGGTCACGTTCCCCGGCACGAGGCCGATCGAATTGGACACGTTGGCCACGAGAGGGGCATAGCCGATGCCGAGCAGCACCGGGAACGTGATGAGCGTCCCCGAGCCCACCACCGTGTTGATGGTGCCCGCGGCGATCCCCGCCGCCACGGCGGCCGCGGCGGCCTCGGGCGTCACGGGGGAGGCTCCGGCGCGTTCACTGGGGCGACGGACGCGAAACGACCTCGTAGACGCTTGCCGTATCCGCCTCGGCCCATCCAGCGTCCAGCGCCGCCTGGTGCAGCCGTGCCGCAGCGTCGAAGACCGGGACGGAACAGCCCGCCGCCGCGGCGAACGCGGTGATGATGCCCACATCCTTCATGTACAGCTCGACCTTCATCGATGCTGGCTCGTAGTGCCGCGCCACCATCATCGGCCCGCGCAGCTCGAGCATCCGCGACGTCCCGGCGCCGGCCACCAAGGCCGGAAGCGCGACCCCGGGCTCGATTCCCCCGGCGCCGGCCAGCGCCAACGCCTCGGCGGCTGACGCGTTGTGCACGGTGACAAGATGGTTCGCCACCAGCTTGAGCCGGGTGCCGTTGCCGAAGGCGCCAAGGTCGAACACGCCCCTGCCGCATACAGCCAGCACCGGCGACACCCTGGCAACCGCCGCCGGGTCCCCGCTGGCGTAGAACACGGCGTCCCCCGCCGCCATCTGTGCGCCGGTCCCGCTGATCGGACAGTCGAGAAGGACCACTCCGTGGCGCCCGAGCGCATCACGGGCCGCCTCTTTGTCCGAGATCGGAAGCGTGCTCGCTTCGACCGCAACCGTCGCCCTGCGGGCGCCAGCGAGGCCCTGGCCATCCCCAACAACGTCCTGCAGGGCCCGGACCGAAGGCAGCGACAGGATGACGATGTCAGCCCGGGCGCCGACATCGGCGGCGGAGCTGGCGGCCGAACCCCCATGCTGCTCGAAGCGCTCCGCAGCGCCCGGGTCGACGTCGTGGCCAACTACCTCGTAGCCGGCTGCGAGAAGGTGGCGCGCCATCCCTCCACCCATCGTGCCGAGCCCGATCACGCCGACTACCGTCGCCGACCCGTTCCCGGCATCCGTGCGACCGCCGGCCGCTTCCGTGGTGTCCGTCACTTATCCCCTATACCGGCGCGCGGTTCATATGGCGAAGGATCTCGCGCACGGCGTCCGGGTCCAAACGCTGGAACACTTTACGATCGCTTCTTCGCTTCCACAGCTCGACTGGCCGTGAGTCTCATGACCTCGCCCGACGACGGACAACAGCGTGCACACTCGCCGGGTCGACCTCGCCCCATCCAGCATCGAATGCCAACTGGTGAAGCCGGGCCGCCGCGTCAAACACTTCTACCGAACAACCTGATTCAGCTGCGAAGGCGGAGATGATCGCGATGTCCTTCAGAAAGAGCCGCACTTCCATCGATACGGGTTCATACTTCTCGGTTACCATCAGTGGCCCCCGACGTTCCAGCATCCGAGAGCTTCCGGCACCAGCCACCAGGGCAGGCAGCGCAACTGAGGGATCGATTCCGCCTGACTGGGCGAGTACCAATGCCTCGGCAGCCGACGCATTGTGGATAGTTACGAGAAGGTTGGCGACCAATTTCAGCTTGGTGCCGTTGCCGAATCCGCCGAGATCAAACACTTCTCTTCCGCAGGCACTCAGGACAGGACCGACAGCTCTGATCGCCGTTCCTAAACCACTTGCATAAAAGACCGCATCGCCCATGACCATCTGTTCGCCGGTGCCGCTAATTGGACAGTCCAGCATTTCCATCCCAGCGCCTGCAAGCACCTCGCGCGCCGAGCGCTTTAGATCGAGGGGAAGCGTACTGGTCTCCACAACGATCTTGCATCGCCTGTCAGTTCCACTGAGGAGACCCCGCTCTCCATAAACAACATTCTCGAACGCGTCCGTGGACGGCAACGACAAGATCGTAACGTCGGCAACGTTCGCCACTTCGGTTGCGCTATCGACAATGAGCGCTCCGGCCTCCGCACACCGAAGCGCCGCTGTTGGGTCGACGTCACAACCGACAACCCGGTAGCCGGCATCGAGCAGGTGCCGAGCCATTGCTCCACCCATCGTTCCAAGTCCCACCACGCCGACGACAGGACAAGGCTCCGAGTCTGGCGGTCCACCACTCCGGTCTGATGACGTCATCTCACGCTTCATCTCTGCCGTCCTTTGCAGGATTGTCCCGCGCCGCTCTTATCATCCGCATACAGCGCCAGCTCCAGCCGGGGTAGGGGACTCCAACACCGACGGACCAGCCTCTCGTACCGTGGAGAGGCGACCGTCATCGCACGCCAACCACCTCCCACCGAGTCCAAATCAAATCAGGACGCATTACGTCGCTTAGCGACCGCCTCAAAATACCTCACCATCGCGCCAGAGTACCAGAGAATTGGTCAACTTACCGTTACGTTGCTGTCTGAATCAGCCTTAAATCTCAGAGTCTGCAAACTGACGCTCGACGAGCACACCCGGCGGCCCTGCGCCAGAACACCCTCCTGCGATGGTGACCGGCCAGGTCGTGGGAACTCAGACTGCCCGGCCGTGCCGGTGGCCCTCAAATACCGCCTCGTAGGTCCCGCGAGGGGCGACGGCGTCACCGATCACCTGACAGGAGAGCCCAGCGGACTTCGCGGTCTCACCAAGCGAGTTGCAGGATTGGCGCGCCGTCGCCATGATCACCGCGGTAGCCGGTACGTCGAAGGAGCGCTCCGGCGCGAAGACGTTGTAAAGAGTGACGGAATCTTCGTCCATTGAGCGAACGAAGTGGTTAACGAGTAGCTCCACGCCGGCTTTGTACACCTGCGGCATGATCCACTCGAAGTACGCATCGGCGAGCGTCTCGGTTCCCACCATCGGCCAGCGGGTCACTAGGCGCACCCGCGACGCACCGTGCTGGGCCGCGTATACGGCGACAAGCGGCCCGACTAGGTCAGCCTGGTCATCGAGAACGAGAACGTCGCCGCTGAGGGCAACACGGTCCGTCACAACCTCGTCCCAGCCCACGCAGTGCGCCCGCTCCGCCCCCGGCAGCGCGGCGCCGGTCCATCCCTGGAAGCCGTCCCGACAGATACGAGAACCCGTCGCGACGACGAGATGGTCAGCCCCTTCAGCCTCCCAGAGATCAACAACGGCATCGTCTGTGATTTCGATGCCCGTGTGGATTACGGTGCCGGCCTTGCGCGCCTGAGCCTCCAACCAGTTAGCGATCTCGCCATAGTTCTGCCGCCCGGGCAGGAGAGCCTGGAGTCGGACATGACCCCCGAGGTTCTTCCCGCGCTCATACAGCGAAACCGTGTGTCCACGCGCCGCGGCGATGCGAGCGAACTCCAGCCCCGCCGGGCCACCACCGACAACCACGATCCGCTTGGGGTTGGCCGTCTCAATCGTCTGCTGCTTGCCCCAGTGCCGCTCGCGGCCGATCGCAGGGTTGTACACACACTGGACGCGCATGCCCTTTGACACGCTCTTCCAGCAGTGGTTGGCCGCCACGCACTGCCGGATATCGTCACTCCGGTCCTCGCTGACCTTGAGCACCCAGTCCGGGTCCGCGAACAGCTGGCGGGCGAGCCCTATGGCGTCGGCGACGCCCGACTTGAGGAGTTCCTCGGCTACTTCGGGGGTGGTGATCCGGCCCACCGCGAACACCGGCTTCGAACTCACGGCCCGAATCCCCTGGGCGTACTCGCGCTCCCAGCCGCCCTCGAAATGCATCGGCGCGTGGATAAACTGATGATGCACACCGACGCTCACATCAACAAAGTCTACGTCCGCACCCGCTTCGAGATCCTGGACGATCTGGAGCACGTCGTCCTGTTCGAGGTCGCCCGGCCACAGCGAGGTTGAGTTGATCCGGAAACCGAGGAAGGCGTCGGAGCCAATCGCCGCGCGCATCCGGCGCAGGGCCTCGAGCGAGAAGCGTAGACGTCCCTCGTACGTGCCACCCCACTCGTCAGTGCGCTTGTTGTACAGCGGCGAGAGGAATTGCCAGGACAGATAGCCGTGACTCAGGTGAAACTCGACGCCGTCAAGACCCGCCTCGATTGCGCGCCGCGCCGCGTTCGCGTGGGAATCGAGGATAACCTCGATCTCTTCACCCGAGAGCTCCTTCGGCGTGTGACCGCCGGGAAACTCGCCCAGGGGTACCTGGCTCGGCGCCATCGTGTACCAGGTCGCGTCGACATCGTAGGTGGGATCCTCCTTGTACTGGGGGAATCCGCGAACCCCAGTGTGGCGGAGCTGAACCGCCAGCTTTGCGCCGTGCCGGTGGACGGCCTTGGCAACCTCAGCGAAACCGGGGATCTGGTCGTCGTCCCATAGGCCTGGTTGCGCAAGCGGCGCAGCAATCGAACTCCGGTGCACATGGGTGCCGCCGATGATGATCAATCCCACGCCACCACTCGCTCGCTCCTCGTAGTAGGGGCCGGCAAGTTCGTTGAAGCGTGCCGTCTGCGGCGCACTCACCCAGGAGGGACAGGTCGGCGGAAAGACGATCCGGTTCTTCAGAACTTGACCACGAAGGGGCAGCTCGCTGAACATAAGCGGGAAGCGCCGCGCGCCGGGATGTCCGCTCATCTGCCTATTCCCCGCGACGGAACCCCAACTGTGAAGGGAGTTATATCAAGCACAGCCGTGGTGACGCGCCCCATAGCTAAGCTCCTTCCTGACCGGCGCAGCCGGTCTAGCCATGCTCCAAGATGCGCAGGTCGACTGCGGGCCAGACAGATGTTGGTACTCGCTGGGGCAAAAGAGCCTTTGCGAATAGCTCGCGATACATTGCCCTGCAATTCGAACCATTTATGAGTTTGTCGGTAACACAACATCGCCGATCACCTGAATCTGAAGATCAGTCACGACCCGGGACGTGCATAAATTTACTAATGACAAATCCTCCATCGACAAGTACATCTTCCCCCGTAAGGTAGCTGCCCGCAGCTGACGCCAGGAAGTGGACTATCTCCGCGATCTCCTCTGGTCTACCGATTCGCCCGAGGGGAGCCATCTTGCTGCGACCAGCAAGGATCTCCGGCTGGGAGTACAAGTCCTCGGTCATCGGAGTCCGGATCATGCCAGGGCTCACAGAAAACGCCCGAACTCCAGTATTCGCCCATTCGAGAGCGAACGACTTGGCGAGCATCACGATTGCAGCTTTACACGCGCTGTAGGCGCCGGTGTTCGGGTAGGGAGCGTGCGCAGCAGTGGATCCAATGAACACAATCGAACCTGACCTACGCCCAATCATGTCGCGGCCGAACTCCTGAGCGACGAGGAAGGCACCCCGAAGACCCACCGCGAGGAGACGGTCAAAGCTCTCGACTGGGAGCGAATCTAGATGGCCAGGCATGCGTTGGATGGCGGCGTGGATTAGAACATCGGCAGGTGCGCCCTCTGCCCGCATGGTCTCGCCAACAAGGTGAACCGCGTCGGGATCCGACACATCGATAGGGAACGCATAACCGTGCCCTCCCATGGCGTCAACCTCTGAAGCCACCGAGGCAGCAGTATCCGGGTTCGAGTCGATGACGGCGACCGTGGCTCCCTCCGTCGCGTACCGCAATGCACATGCCCGACCAATGCCGCCACCGGCGCCAGTAACCACAACCGCCTGGCCCTTTGGCATATCTGCGTCGGCAGGTATCCGAGCTATCAAAGTCCTATCCTCCACGTCATGCTGAGGTGGCAAGCCCCCGTGCCCTTCGCTCTGTAACTTCTACCTCCAAGCGTCGAATATTTCCCGGGCCGACCGCAACACAATTGACCAGGTTGGAACTTGCCCATCCCTGTGCCACTCGGCGCGCGTACCTGCTTGCGCGCATAGGCCGGCTGCTCATTCTCTGTCTAGCCAACCGCCATCTTTTCGCACACACTGCCCTCTAACTGCTCGAAAACATAGTGCGACAACCCCAGAGCTGACTTTCCAGCGCTGCGCGGCACGGGACAACGAGCGGCCAAAACCGCTCGTTGTCCCGAAACCGTGATACCCAGCGCCATCATTCCTACAGCTTTGTCTTGCCCTGTTGGTACTTCACGATTTGAGCCACGGTAATTGTCTTGATGAGTGACACACTACCTGTCGCTTTACCTGACGCGCGCACGACGCTCCACGGGCCGTTGACATTATGGTACTTGTTGAATGTCAGCGGGCCACTCACGCCTGTGTAGTTGATTTTCTTTCCGCGCTTTATGTCAGCCAAACCGGCCGCGTAGGTCGTTACTTTAATCCCAGGAGCATTCGAAACTGCACTGACATCTCGGTTCCAGGTCGCGCCGTTGGTGCTCTTGGCTTTGTCCATTGCTAGCGCAAAGGCGATGGTGCAGTCGTAAGCGAAGTTCGCGCCCGATTGAACCGAGTTGCCGGTGACCTGCTTGTAGGCAGCTGCGAACTGCTTCCCGGCGCCCGAGAGCGCTGTACTTCCCTGCACCTCAACCATCGCATTCTTGGAAACCGACGGACCGATTGCCGAAATGATTGTCGAGGTGGCCATCGCTGTCGATCCTATGAACGGCGTGTTCATAAGGTTTAGTGACTCCATGTTCTTGAAGAACACAGCTGCCGACGGCGTTGTCATCTGCGTGAAGATCACCTGTGGGTGCTTAGCGACTAGGGCGGACGCTTCCGAACTGTATGTCGTCAGTCCAGGTGCGACGACCTCGCTAGCCACGATCTTGCCCCCCAGCTTCGTGTAGGCACTTTGGATCAGAGGCTCAAAGCTCTGTACGGCTGGTGCCGAGGTGAACAGCAGTGCCGCGGTCTTGTACTTTTTCTGGACGGCGTAACCGGCCATCGCGACGGTCTGCTGTGTGTCCGATGGGTTGCACCGCCATAGCCAAGGATTGGTATTGTGAACGAACGCCGGTGTTCCACCTTGCCACCCATCCGGGATATGGAACCGGGTGAAGATCGGCTCGACTCCGTGGATCTCCAGCGTGGTCGGGCCGATGAGGGCTACCGGGTGATTGATACTGATCTCCTGCTGGAGGGCCGTTGCCGCGTCAGCAGGGTCTCCCTTCGTGTCAACGGGGTCGATAACCAACTTTTTCCCGAGGATACCGCCCGCTTTGTTGATCAGGTACGCCGCCGCTTTCGTGCCACCCAGAATCGGACCGCCGAGGAACGCGTACGATCCAGTCAGGGAGGCGACGCCGGCGATGTGGATGGTGCCGTGGAAGGATGCCTTCCCCTTCTTGGTTTTGGCGCCCGCAATGGCACCGCCCCCCATGATGCCGACCAGCAAGAGCATGGCCATCGCGACGGCACCTCCTCCTGCTAGATGGCGCTTCCATTTAGGCGTAAGAAGCATTCTTCCCTCCCTTTGTTTGTGACAAGACATGGTTTCTCTAGTCACTGCCATTTCCTTCCTGGTACGCTTCGCGCGGTGTGCGCATCGCCAAAACGGTCAACCTCCAATGTAGAGACGAACGAGGTCCTTGTCAGCGAGCAGCTCCGGTCCCGGCCCTTCGAGGTTGTTACGGCCGTTCGTAAGCACATAGCCCCAATCGGCGTCGCGGAGGGAGCGTCGGGTGTTCTGCTCCACCACTAGCACCGCCGGTCCCGATGCCGTGATCGCGAGAACGTGCTCCCAGACGAGGTCTACAACCATCGGAGCGAGACCTGCCGTCGGCTCGTCGAGAAGGAGGACCTTTGGCTGGACCATCAGTCCTCGAGCGAGTGCCAGCATCATCCGCTGGCCGCCACTCAGGGTCCGCGCGGGTCGCTGCAGCGAACTCTTCAGATCGGGGAACATCGCGCACAGCTCCTCGATGCGTTGCTTGCTGTTCCCCCGGACGATGTACGCACCCATCTCGAGGTTCTCGCGAACCGTCAATGACGGGAACACGTTAGACACTTGGGGTACGTAGGAGATGCCGAGACGGATGAGGCGCTCCGAAGAGAGGTTCGTCACGTCCTCGTCGCCCAAGAGCGTCCTACCGCCTAAGCAGCGCAGCACGCCAGCCATCCCCTTCAAGAGCGTCGACTTCCCGGCGCCATTAGGCCCCACGATCGCCGTCAACTGCCCCGGACGGGCACGCACGGAGACCTCTTGGACTACGGGCGTCCCGCCGTAGCCGACCGTCAGGCAATCAGCAATCAGCGTCGGCCCGCCCACGTCCGGCTCCGCCACGTTCGGTGCCGGGTTGCCCACGACCCGAGCGGGCGTGGTCGACGTCGGGCCGCTCCCGTCCCCGGCCTCACGCGACACTTGTGCCCCCTAGATACGCATCTTGGACGACCGTGTTCTCACGCAGCTCGGCCATCGAGCCCACCGCTGCGACCCGTCCCGCAACCATGACAATTACCCGGTCACAGAGGCTCTCCACAAATCCAAGGTTGTGCTCGACCAGGATGACCGTCGAACCTCCAGCCAGCAGGCTGCGAATGCCCCCCTCGATCTGCGTTTGCAAGACGGGGTTGACTCCGGCCATGGGCTCGTCTAGCAGGGCCAGCTTAGGTTGTGCCAGCGCAATTCTGGCGAACTCTAAAAGACGCTTTTGGCCGCCGCTCAACGTATATGCGTACTCGTTGCGCAGGGGGTATAGACGATACTGCTCCGCTGCCGAAAGAGCGCGTTCCCGGGCGGCCCTTTCGGCAGCCCGCGATCTCCGAGGTGAGCCGAAGGCATGGCGGATCGTGTCGCTTCCGTCAGGCGGTATGGCGATGAGCAGGTTTTCCAGGACTGAAAGGAGCGGCCACTCCTTGGCAAGCTGGAAGCAACGGGCCAGCCCGGACGCGAAGATCTTATGGGGCGGCCTTCCCTGGATCTCCCGTCCGTCGAAAGTGACCGTGCCCGCGTCGGGCTTGACGAGGCCACTCAGAAGCTCGATCACCGTGGACTTGCCTGCGCCGTTGGGGCCTATCAGCCCGATCAGCTCTCCGCGGAGGACGCTGAATTCGCATCCGTCGACCGCTTTGACGCCCCCGTAGTGCTTGCGCAACCCTCTTACCTCAAGCAGAGCTGGAACCTGCGCCTCAGCCATTGCTGCGCTCAGCCACTGTCAACGTCGGCGAGGTTGCGTTGAGGCTCGCCGTCTGGCTGTGATCGACAACCTTGCGTTCCTTCAGGATGCCGCCGGGCCGGAAGCGCAGCATGACAATGATGCCACTGGCACCAATAATTACCGCCGCTGAAGGCCCGATCGTTGAGTTCGACGTAAGGAGAGGGAAGAGTCGGGTGACCTCGGGGATGATCGACAAGACAATAACTGAGCCGATGATAACTCCCCTCGAGTTTGCCCGGCCACCGACCATGACGCCCGACATCAACAGAACCACCTCTAGTATGTTCCAAGCGGTAGGGCTCCACGCCAAAAGATAATTGGCGAACAGCGCTCCGCCGAAGGCCCCCACCGCGCCGCCGAGAGCGTAAGCGCGCAGCCGGAGCGAGTAGAGATTCCGGCCGAAGGCTGCTGCTGCCAGGTCGTTCTCTCGCACTGCTCGCAGGGATCGCCCGAACGGACTACGATAGATCCGCTCAAGCACGAGGTAGACCAACAACAATGCCACGAGACACAAGCCGAGATAGAAGTACGAATAGCCTGTAGGGCCGAGCTTGAGCACCGAATTCAGAGGCTGTGTCAAGCCGTATATCCCAATATAGCCGCCAACTAGCCTGTCGTCCTGACTGAGCACTGACGTCAACATGAGTGCAGCGCAGGCCGTGATGATAGCTATATAGTCCCCCCGCAGCCGGCGGAGCGCGATGGCCCCGACGATCAGCGCCGCGGCGCCTCCAAACGCCGTTGCGCCGACCAGCGACGGGAGGAACGGCCAGTGCAGTCCGAGGACGTAACTGGAAGGTGTCGTAGCGGTGGGATGGGCCTTCGGCAACTCCAGCACCATCGCGCCGTAGGCGCCGATCGCCACGTAGGCGTAGTACGCGAGGTCGATCTGGCCCGCCCAGCCCCAGGAGATGTTTACTCCGAGGCACAGAATGGCAGTAATGGCGCCGATGGTTCCTACCGTAACGAAGTACGCCATGCTCGAACTTACCCTTCTGAGAGAGCAGGCACGATTCCCTGCGGCCGAAACAGGAGGACGACTACCAGAATGAGGAACGCCATCGTCTCCTTGTATGAGGGGTTGATGTAGTTGGCGCTCACCTCCATGACGATACCGATGACGAGGGAGCCGACCATCGCGCCGTACATCCTTCCGATGCCGCCCACGATCGCGGCCGAGAAGATCACCAGCAAGTAAGAAAAGCCCAAGGTCGGTGTGAACGTGCCCACCTGTAGCGCGAGAAACATGCCCGCAAGGCCGGCGATACCGCCGTCGAGAACCCAGGTCAGGCTTATGATCCGTTCCGCGGCGATCCCGGTCGTACGTGCGAGCATTAGGTCGTCGGCTACCGCCCGCTGGGCTTTGCCGAAGCGCGAGCGGCTGATCATTAGGTGCAAGGAGATCAGGATGACCGCCGCCACGGCCATCGTCACGATGTTGAGCGACGTCCATAGGAACGGTCCCACATGATAGGCAGTTCCTACCGAATAGTGGTAATTTACATACGACCCGCCAAATCCGATTTGTAGCAAGTTTTGCACAATTAGCGCCGTGGCGACGGTGAGGACGAACAGCACGAGCTTGCTGGCGCCGCGCCGCGTGAACGGGCGGAGGAGGCCCCAGTTCAGTATCCACCCGAGCGCTGCGCCAGCAGCCACGGCCGCGAGCGCCTGCGGGAGCAGGTTCGAAGTGTGCTGTGCGACCAAATAGCCAGCGTAGGCGCCCACCGTCATGAGCTCACCGTGGGCGAAGTTGATCGTGCGAGTGACCGAGAACTGAAGCGAGAGGGCGACAGTCGAGAGCACAACGATCGCCGCCGTCACCAGTCCAAAGCCGATCCCCAGCATGAAGTGGTTCATTGTGAGCAGTCCCGCCTTCCGGAGCAGCCCACGATGCAGTTCGGACGGCAACCGTTGAGCGTCATGGAAACACCCAGCCGGGGCTGCCGCCCACCTCGTCCCCCCCTCACAATTGCGACCTCCCCCAACTATCGTCACCCGTCTTTCGGACGCCGAGCAGTGCGCCGAACTGGGAGTGCCGCCAGCAACGTCCGACGCCGTCTCTTGGCACTAAGGGCCAATCATAATGATTGTGCGTGAACGTGTCAAGCTAGTGTGTTGAGGCGGCTACAGAGTCAGTCGCAGATCTGCTCCCAAGTTCCATCCCGTGACCAGCGCAGGTCCTGGCGGTGCAGGGTGTCCCAGTTGGGGTAGTAGCCGGGCAGTGCCCGCCACCGGCGGCCCCGACACGGCCTCGTAGACGATGGCATCACGATGGCTCGGCGCGACATCACCGCTCGCCGGCCGATCCTGCCCGTGCCGAGTAGTGTTCACCAGATCGGCGACGATCTCCCGCTCCTCGTCGGTCGTATCGCCGCGGGTGGTTCGCCACGTCCCAATCGTTGCCCTGTCTCCGTCCTAGATGACGCGTGCTAGATGACGCGTGACATGCAATTAGAGCGGCCGTGGCGCACATTCTTGCGTCTTCCTGGGCTGACTCCGTCGACAGGATCCCAAGGATGACCGCCCGCCTGTCAATCACCTCCCTGAGGCGGCGCTGGGTCGAGCATCGCCAGGCAAAGGCGCTGTGTCGAGCGCGGGCGAGCCCAGGTGCGGGCGCAAGGGATTTGTTGCCGTCAGGGCAAGTGGTGCCCTCAGTGAGTTCACCCTATGATCCCGGGCCCTGCACGCATGTCCACCGACAGGCAGCGGTACGTGGCGATCTCACGATCTCGGCGTGAGCACGCCTCCCAGCTGGAGCGGTGGTGAGACGGGTGAGGAGCGTCGACCATACTGGGAGCGCTGAATACCACGTTGCTATGCCCTCGGCAATGCGGTTTCGCAGTAATCTAGATGATTATGGACACCACCACCAGCACGACGGGTAACCGCGTTAGGCGGCGCGAAGACCCGCCGCTACTCACTGGCGCTGCCAAGTACGTCGCCGACATCGACTGCCCCGGAGCACTGCACGCCGTCTTCGTTCGATCGGATAGGGCTCACGGAACCATCACTGCCGTCGACGTGGCCGATGCCATTGCGTCGCCCGGGGTGTTAGCGGTGCTCACGGGGAAGGACCTCGACCTCCCACCGATCCCGGAAACTCCCCGCCCTGGCCACTTGTCACGGCCGGCACTCGCGCGGCCCTGCCTCGCGATAGACCGTGTGCGCTATGTCGGAGAACCCATCGCGCTTGTTGTGGCGACGACGGCGGCGGCGGCACGCGACGGCGCTGACCAGGTTGTGGTTGAGATGGATACTCTTCCCGCCATAATCGACCTGGAAGCGGCGGGCGCGCCCGAGTCGCAGCCAATATTCCCCGACTTCGGCTCCAACGTCGTCCTTGAGTCCCACACTGGCGAGTACGACGACGTGCTGGCCGGTGCCGAGGTGGTCGTGCGGGGGCGCTTCGTGAACCAGCGCGTCGCCGCTGTTCCGATGGAACCGGGCGGTATCCTCGTGATCCCGGAAGGGGATGGCTACCTCGATTGCTTTGTGAGCTGCCAAACGCCGTTCGTCGTCCGTGGCGGCATCGCTCGGGCGCTCAACAAGCCCGAGTCGCGGGTACGGGTGCGGGCGCCGGAGGTCGGTGGTGGGTTTGGCGCCAAGGGGGGCGTTTACCCCGAGCATGTGGTCGTGGCAGCAGCGGCCGCTCGTCTTGGTCGGCCCATTCGGCACGTCGAGACCCGTTCAGAAAACATGGTCGCGATGAGCCACGGTCGCGGGCAGCTGCAAGAGGTGGCGCTCGGTGCTCGTCGCGATGGCACCCTGGTCGGAATGGAGGCCCGCACCGTTACGGACGTTGGAGGGTACCTGTGGCGGGGAGCGCTCCCATGGAACAGGGCGCGGTTGATGGTAACTGGAGTGTACCGAATTCCACGGCTATCTCTCCATTCACTCGCTGTCGTAACCAACACGACTCCCATCGGTCCCTACCGTGGCGCCGGACGCCCCGAGGCGGCGGCGATGATTGAGCGAGCGATGGATATGTTGGCCCAAGAACTGGGCATGGACCCGGCCGAGATTCGGCGCCGGAACCTTCTTGAGCCGCAGGACTTCCCTTACACGACGGCGTCCGGCGCGAGCTACGACAGCGGCGCGTACGCCGCAGCACTCGAGGAGGCCTTGAGTCTTTCTGGCTATGAGGAGCTGCGCCGGGAACAGGCGGCCCGGCGAGCTGTCGGCGATGTCTGCCAATTGGGTATCGGCCTCAGCACGTTCACGGAGATCAGCGGAGAAGGGTTTGAATACGGTTCCGTGCGAGTAAGTGATGACGGATCTGTCGTCGTAACTACCGGTGCCTCCCCTCACGGACAAGGACACGAGACGGCGTTCTCTCAACTAGTGGGCACTATGTTGTCCGTTCCGGCCACAATCGTGCGCATCGTTCATTCGGACACCGGCGCAGTGCCCCGAGGCGTGGGCACGTTCGGCTCCCGCTCTGGGCAGCTGGCCGGGAGCGCCATCGTCGAGGCGGGTGAGGAGGTACTCCGCCAGGCGAGAGAGGCCGCGGCCGATCTGCTCGAAGCCGATCCGCAAGACGTCGTACTGGTCGAAGGCGGCTGGGCAGTCAATGGCGTGCCCGCGACGCGCCTCTCCTGGGAAGAGATCGTCGCCTCGGTGCCGGAGCGGCAACTGAGCGCCGAGAGCGACTTCACCCAGGCCGAGGGTACCTACCCCTTTGGCGCTCACGTTGCCGTTGTGGAAGTGGACACCGAAACTGGGGGCGTTCGCCTCCGGCGCATCATCGCTGTCGACGACTGCGGGAGGGTGATCAATCCCATGATCGTTGAGGGTCAAGTGCACGGAGGTCTGGCACAGGGCATCGGCCAGGCGCTGTTCGAGGAGGTGCGCTACGACGACCTCGGTAACCCGATCACGGCCAACTTGGCCGATTACGGCGTGCCGAGCGCAGCCGAGTTGCCGAGCTTCGAGCTCGGAGAAACGGTGACGCCATCACCGCGCAACCCCCTGGGCGCAAAAGGGGTGGGGGAGTCGGGAGCCGTTGGTGTGACGCCAGCTGTCCAGAATGCCGTTATAGACGCGCTCGCCCCCTTCGGAGTGCGCCACATCGACATGCCGCTTACCGCCGAACGGGTATGGCGGGCGATCCGCAGCGCCGGAGAATGATGCGGTTGTAGCGTCGCCGCGCTCCATGACCGATGCGTGGTTTCGTCGGCCTGGTATCGACTACAGCCCAGCCGAGCCCTTCTCGTCATGCAACGGCAACGGCAACGAAGTCTAAAACGCAATGATCGCAATGATGTAGTCACCCGCGCAGTGAGTTCCATGGTCGATTCAGTGACGGCCTTTACGTTGGAAAGCGATAGGGTGTGTTGGAAAGCGATAGGGCTTGATCGGCAGCCGGTCTGCTCGTGCCGGTTCCGATCCAGGGGCGGCACGGGCACGTGCCACGACGGAGGCGACGATGGCATCGATGGCAGCAGCCGGAGCGGGGCGGCCCGCGAAGGCGGTGGGCACCCGCGATCGCGTCGTGCATTGGCTCGCCGCAAACGGCGACCTGCACGATGCCTCGGGCATGGCGAGCGGCATCCTCGCCCGGGAGATCGGCTATCCCGGAACGAGCATCGCGTTCGCACAGCTGCTGTCCGGGATGGAGCGGTCGGGACTCATCTCGAGGGAAATACGCGGGAAGCGCACGTACGCCGTCGCGCTCAGCGAGGCTGGTCGCCGCCGGTCGGAGAAGCCCCGGGCGGTCCCCCGGCGCGCCGTGTCGCACATCCCGGCTCATCGCGCCTACCCGCTCGCGGAGCGTCCCCCCGCCGGCGGTGGGCCCGCAGGCGGGGCCGGGGTCGACGCGTCCTTCATCGGGGACGCCGCCAACGAGCTGGATCTGGACGAGCTGGCGACGCGCCTGCTGGTGCAGGTCGCTCACCGGCTGACGGGCAACCCGGCGCAGCAGGGCCCCTCGCCACAGGGCCTGCCGCCACAGGGCGCGGGCGCCGAACCGGGTGACCTGGCGCAGCGCGTCGCCGCGCTGGAGCTTGAGCTCCGCGCATCGAGGGACGCGCGCCTCTCGTTGGAGGAGGAGAACCACGAGCTACGTGCCCAGCTGGAGCGGATCCGGCGGAACCTCGAAGGCGACGAGCCCCTGCGCGGGCGGGACCAGCTCGCCGTGGCCCCCGACCCCGTGGACCGTGCGGACATCGCACTGCTGCAGCGCCTCCTCGCGGAGCGCACCGGCTCCCGGTCCGATGAGCGCGGCGCTACCGGAACGGTCTGAGTACCGTCGGACCATGCACACACTTCCCCACCGCGTCCTCGGCAACCAGGACCACGCACGCGCACTGTCCGTCAGCGCCATCGGCCTCGGCTGTATGGGCATGTCCGGCGTCTACGGCGCTTCGGACGAAGACGAGGCGGTCCGGACCATCCACGCCGCCATGGACGAGGGGGTCGACCTGCTCGACACCTCGGACATGTACGGAGCCGGGCACAACGAGACCCTCGTGGGCCGGGCGATCAAGGGACGCCGGGACGAAGTTCTGGTATCCACCAAGTTCGGCCAGGTCGTGGGGGCGGACGGACGCCCGGCAGGCATCGACGGCCGACCTGAGTACGTCCACCAGGCGTTCGAGGCGAGCGCCCGGCGCCTGGGGGTCGACTACATCGACCTGTACTACCAGCACAGGGTGGACGCCAACACCCCGATCGAGGACACCGTCGGCGCCATGGCCGAGCTGGTTGCGGCAGGCAAGGTCGGCCACCTGGGCCTTTGCGAGGCAAGCGTCGCCACGCTGCGGCGCGCGCACGGCGTCCACCCGATTGCTGCCTTGCAGAGCGAGTACTCCCTTTGGTGGCGCGGGCCTGAGGCCGAGATCCTGCCGGCGTGCGCAGAGCTGGGCATCGGGTATGTCGCCTACAGCCCGCTCGGGCGTGGCCTGTTCTCCGGGACGGTACGCACCGTCGAGGATCTGGCGCCCGACGACCGGCGCCGCGATCACCCGCGCTTCGCAGGGGAGAACCTGGACCGGAACCTCGCCCTAGTTGACGGTGTCGCCGAGGTCGCACACGAGCTCGGATGCACGCTCCCCCAGCTTGCGGTGGCATGGGTCCTGGCACGCTCCGAGCACATCGTCGCCATTCCGGGAGCCAAGCGGGTCCAGCATCTCCAGGACAACCTCGGAGCGCTTCGCGTCGAGCTCGACGCAGCGATCGTGCAGCGACTCGACAGCCTCGCGCCCGAGGGTGCCGGGGCCGGGCTCCGCTACCCGCAAGGCGCGATGGCCGCGCTCGAGCGCTGACCGCCGCCGCAGCCAGCTGCCCCACCGGACCATCGCCAAGGACTTGGCCATGACCCCAGAGCCAGGAGCGCAGGACGACCGCTGTGCGGGGGCCGGTCCGGCGCTAACCCACGAGCTCCTCGAGGACTTCTGCAACCGGTTCAGCAACTGGGGAAGGTGGGGCCCCGAAGACGAGCGAGGGGCGATCAACTACATCGACGAGGAGAAGGTCCGGCAGGCCGCGACGCTGGTGCGCAGGGGCGTGGCCTTCTCATTGCAGCTTGCCCTGGACTCCGCCGGTCCGCAGACGGGTGCGTTCGGCCGCGTCAACGCCATCCATCAGATGGTCGCTACGGGCACCGACCACGTTTCCGGCAGGCAGCCGTACGGACCGAGCTGGGGTTATGCCGACGACAGCCTGTTCCTGTTCCTGCAGGGGGGAACCCAGTGGGACGCGCTCGGCCATATCTTCAAAGACGGCAAGATGTACAACGGGTTTCCCGCCACCGACGTTGCCAGCTCCGGCGCAGCGCGCAACGGGATCGAACGGGTGCCCACGCTCGTGACGCGCGGCGTGCTGCTCGACGTGCCCCGGGCGCTCGGGAGACCCCACCTCGACCTGGGCGAAGCGATCATGCCGGCCATGCTCGACACCGTGTGCGAGCTTCAACACGTCGAGGTCGGACGGGGTGACATCGTGCTCGTCCGCACCGGCGACATGGCGCACCGCCGGGAGATGCCGGGCTGGGGCGGCTACGCCGCCGGGGAGGCGCCCGGCTTGTCCCTGCTTTCGGCCCCGTGGTTCGCGGAGCGCTGCGTCGCCGGGATCGCCAGCGACACCTGGGGCATCGAGGTCCGGCCGAACGAGGTACCCGGGACGTTCCAGCCTGCGCATCTCGTGCTGCTGGTCAGCATGGGCCTGATGCTCGGCGAGATCTGGGACCTCGAAGCCCTGGCGGCCGACTGCGCCGAGGACGGGGTGTACGAGTGCATGCTGGTGGCGCCGCCGCTGGTCATCCCCGGTGCCGTCGGATCGCCCGTCAACCCCCAGGCCATCAAATGAGCGTGTGCTCGTGAACCATGAGGAGGGCGGTGGTGGAGGAGCGATGAATGGGGGATCGCAGGGCCCTTCGGCCCTGGAGCGTGCGGGCGTCGTGGAGACCGGGCACTTCGATCCCGCCGAGTTCGCCGATGAGCTGGCGCGTGCACCGCACAACCGGGACCTCGGGACCGCCCTGCTCTTCGAGAACGACCGGGTGCGCGTGTTCGAAGTCCGCTTGGAGCCCGGCCAGCGCGGGCCGTTCCACATCCACGATCGCACCTACTTCTGGACGGTTGTGGAAGCGGGACGCGGCCTCCAGCGCCTGGCGGACGGGACGTTCGCGGTCCGTGACTACCAGCTCGGCGAGACCAGGTTCCTCGAGCACACGACCGAGGACGCGCTCATCCACGACCTGGCCAACGTCGGCAGGACGACCCTCCGGTTCGTGACGGTGGAACTGCGAGACGCGGGCTCGGCGGCGCCCCGGGCTCCAGCGCACTGACTGGCGGCCTCCCGCACGCGGGCAATGGGGGCGTCGCGCACGCGGGCAACGGGGGCGTGGTCGTGGTCGGCGGCTCCCTCGCCGGTCTCAGCGCGGCCAACTGGCTCCGTGCAAGCGGGTGGGACGTGGTCGTCCTGGAGCGGTCGGCGACGCCACTGGCCGACCAGGGGGCCGGCATCGTCCTGCATCCGAGCACGACCCGGCTGCTCACCGAGCGTGCCGGGATCCCGTGGACATCGATCGGGGTCGGGGTCTCGCATCTCCGCTACCTGGACAGGTCCGGGCAGGTTGTCGCCGACCGGGGGTGCCGGTACCGCTTCTCGGCGTACGGCGCCCTGTACCGCGCCTTGCGGGACCTGTTCCAGGAATCCGGCGGCACCTTCCTGCCCGGCGTGACGGTGGCCGGGGCGAGGTCGTCCGAGGAGGGGGCGGCCGTCGTCGACGCCGCCGGAAGCGAGATGGCGGCGGCACTCGTGGTGGGGGCCGACGGCGTCCGCTCGACCGTCCGTCGGTTCGTCGACCCCACCGCCGGTGCCGTGACCGCCGGGTACGTGGCATGGCGCGGTGTCGCCGACGAGGCCACGCTGCCGGTGGAGGTCCTGCAACCGATGGTCGACGCCATCACGTACACCATCCTCGAGCGGAGCCACGTCCTCACCTACCCCATCGCAATGGGCGACGGGAGCCTGGTCCGGAACTGGGTGTGGTACCGGAACCTCCGCCATCCCGACGAGCTCGCGGACATCCTGGTCGACCGGCACGGCGTCCAGCGGGACCTGTCGGTGCCAGCCGGAGCGGTGCGCGACGAGCTGGTCGCGGACCTCGTGCGCGAGGGGACCCGGGTCCTGCCCCCGCAGCTCGCGGCTCTGGTTGCCTCCACCGCGGCGCCCTTCATCCAGGTGGTGACCGACGTGTTTCCGGCCACCCTCGCGCGCGGCCGGGTGTGCCTGGTGGGGGACGCCGGCTTCGTGGCCCGGCCCCACGCTGCCGCCGGCACCGCCAAGGCAGCCGAAGAGGCCCGGCTGCTGTCCCAGGCTCTCGGGAGACCGGGCACCGATGTCCAGCGCGCCCTGTCCCGGTGGGCCGGCGTCGCAGAGCCGGCAGCCCGGGAGCTCGTCGCGCGGTCCCGGCTTGCCGGCGAGCGTGCCCAGGTGCAGGGCACCTGGCGGATCGGGGAACCGCTGCCTTTCGGGCTCCGCCGCGCCGGCGACAGCGAGTGCTAGATCGGGAAGGCCGGCTCCGACTGGGCCGCCCGCCGGCGGAACGCACCGACGACGTCCTCCGCGTCGACCACCCACCCCAGGCACCGGGCCACGTTCTGCAGGCCCATCTCGTGGAGATCGTCCCCGTACATGGACGCGCACGCGTCCCGCACGACCACCACCCGCAGGTCCCGGTTGAATGCCTCGAACGCCGCGCATTGCACGCAGGTGTTCGTGTTGATGCCGGCAAGGACGACGGTGTCGACGGCCAGCGTGCGCAGCACCTGGTCCAGATCGGTGTCCCGGAAGATCGACAGTCGCCGCTTGGTGTCGATCACGATGTCCCCCGGCTCGGGTCCGAGCTGGGGCATGAGCGTGGTCTGCACCGAACCTTCCAGGTTGTGGCCGCTCACGGTACTCGGCCGGCCCGGCGTCAGGGACTGGCGAGCGGCCTCCACGTCGCGCCAGAACGGGTTCGCCATGGACTCGATCGACCCGTCCGGCATGCGACGGGTCTGGAGCACCACGTGGATGACCGGCACGTGCCCTCCGCGCCCAGCGGCGCACAAGCGCCCCACCGCGTCCGTCACGCGGGCTGCGGTCCCTGCGGCCACCGGCATGGTGGCCACCGCCGGGTCGAGGTGCCCGCGGTGGCAGTCGATCGTCACCAGGGCCACTGCCGCCTTCTCCAGTGTCAGGCGCGCGGCGAGCGCCTCGGGCAGCGAGCCCGCGCCAGCCGGCTCGCCCTCGCCTGGCGGCGGCCTCACCCGAGCAACGCCTCGTCGTAGGCGACCCGGGAGAGCACCCGGGGCCCGGTCTCGGTGACGAGGACCATGTCCTCGATGCGGACGCCCACGCCGCCCGAGTCGGACACCCACACGAGCGGCTCGATGGCGAACAGCATGTTCGGCACAAGCTCGGTCGGCACGGCTCCGGGCAGGGTCTCGCCGATGTAGGGCGGCTCATTGGCCCCTACACCGATCCCGTGCCCGATGAACAGCGAGAACAGGCTCTCTTCCAGCCCGAGCCTGGCCACCGCCCGGCGGACGGCGGCGGCAACGTGCTCGGTCGTGTTGCCCGGGCGGAGGGCTTCGATGCCGGCCTGGAGCCCTTCGAAGACCGCCTGGTAGATCTGACGTTGGCGGTCGGTCGGGCGACCGACGACGGTGGTTCGTCCGATGTCGGCGAAATACCCGTTCCACATCGCCCCGATGTCGATGAAGCACAGGTCCCGGTTCCGCAGGATCTTGTCGGTGGCGAACCGGTGGGGGGGCGCCATGTGCTCGCCCGACGCGACGAACGGGGTCACCACATGGGGCATCTCGCCGCCGAGGTAGTACAGCGTCTGGAGGGCGTCCCCGGCGATCTCGCACTCCCGCCTCCCAGCCCTCGTCTCGTCGATCGCCCGCTGGGTGACGCTGTCGCCGATCGCGCAGGACTCCTCCACGATGGCGAGCTCGTCCGCCGTCTTCACCATGCGGGCGGCCTGGAGCAGGCGGTCGCCGTCGCACACCCGGACCGAAGGCACATGCGCAGCGATGAGCTCGAGCAGCGCGATCGAAGCCTGGTCGATGCCGAGGCGTCCCCCGTCGATGCCGCGCTCGCGGAGCAGCGGCGCCAGCGTGTTGCGCACGAACCCCTCGATCAGCTCGCGCTGCTCCATGATCGGCACGGCATGGACGGCGCCCAGCCAGGGCATGGACGCCGCCCGGTCGACCTCGCCTCCGGACGCAAGGAGCACGGGAGGGCCGCTCTGGGCCAGCAGGACGCCGTTCAGGACGGAGCCCTTGCCGGCAATGACCTGGGCGCGCAGCGAGCTGACGTAGCGGACGTTCTCGGACTTCCACAGGAGAACCCCGTCGACGCCAGCGGCCGCCATCTCTCGCTGCGCGCGCTCGACCCGGTCCCTGCGGAGACGGTCGAACTCGTACCTGACCTCCCAGTCCACAGCGGCGCTGCCGACCCCGTACGCTCGATCCACAGGATCCGTCCCTCCTCTGTCCTCGCCCGGCCGATCCCCAAGTGTCTCGCACCGCAGGTCGACCGGCCCGTCCGGGCGGAGGCTCAGGGGCCGGTCGTCCGGTCCAGCCACGCCACGAGGCCGGCCGCCTCGATGCCGCGCAACGCGCACGCCTCGTCGTTGTCCGAGGTGTCTCCGGAGATCCCCACGGCGCCCAGCAGGGCGCCGGCGCTCGAGCGCAGGGGCACGCCGCCGGCCACCGGCAGCATGCGCCCGCCGGCCAGGACACCGAGTGCAGCGAAGAATTGGGGCATCCGGTCCGCCCGCTCCGTGAGCTCCCGCGACGGCCAGCCCATCGCCAGCACGGACCACGCCTTGGCCGTGGCCACCTCGGCGCGCAGGATGCCCGACCCGTCGCTCCGCTTGAGGACGACGACGTGCCCTCCCGGGTCGAGCACGGCAACGGTGAGCGGCGCAAAGCCCATGGCCTCTCCGTGGGCCAGGGCCGCGTCCACGATCGTCGAGGCCTGGTCGAGGGTGACCCCGAAGGTGTTCCCGCCCGGACCCCCGGGCTGCGTGGTACCGGGCACGCTCACCCCGCCAGGGTGATCTCCTGCACCGGGAAGGTGGAGATCATCTCGGTGCGGTCCTCGTGGACGATCAGCATCTCTTCGATGCGCACCCCGAACTCGTGGACCTTGCCGTGCTGGGTCTCCAGGGCGAACACCA
>DAHUZE010000063.1 GCA_027306755.1 Acidimicrobiaceae bacterium
CGGCCGGGCGCTCCGGTGGCGTGGCGGCGCGTTCGGCGGGCCAACATCTTGATGTACCACCGGATCGCCGATGACCCCGACGATCCCTACTCGCTCTGCGTGTCACCTGAGCGCTTCGCTCAGCAGCTGGAAGTGCTGGTGTCCCGCGCCCGGGTGGTCCCGCTCGACGAGGTGCGGCCCCCGGGACGGCTCCCGGCGGTTGCCCTCACGTTCGACGACGGGTACGCGGACAACCTGCTCGACGCGCTCCCTGTTGCCGAGCACTTCGGCGTCCCGTTCACCGTCTTCGTGACGAGCCGGATGCTGGGCAGCACGACCGGGTTCTGGTGGGACCGGCTGGCCCGGGCACTCGTGCGCGCCGACCGCGTTGCAGCCTCCGTGCGGTTCCCCGGAGGCCCGGTGGCGATCGCGACCGGCACCGATGATGCCGCCCGCGCCGGTTTGGCCCAGCTGCACCGGCGCCTGTCCCCTCTGCCGGTCGAGCAGATCGATCGCTTGGTGGCAGAGATCTGCGCCGACCTGGACCCGACGGCCGTCTCCCCCACGCCCCGGCTGCTCACCGTCGAACAGCTACGCACCCTGAGCCGCCATCCGCTCGTCACCATCGGTGCACACACGACGGACCACCCGTTGCTCGCTGCGCAGCCGCCGGACGCCCAGTCGGAGACGATCGCCGCCTCCAAGGGCGATCTCGAGCGGGCGGTCGGGGCGGAGATCCGTCACTTCGCCTACCCGTTCGGCCACCGGGCCAGCTTCGACGGCCGCGCCATGGACGCCGTCCGCCAGGCGGGATTCGCCACCGCCTGCTCCACGCTCCGCGGCTGCGTGACCCGTTGGAGCAATCCGCTGTGCCTGCCGCGACGGATGGTGAAGGACTGGGAGCCCGGCGCGTTCGGCGCGATGCTCGACTCGTGGGGCGTTCCCTGACTCGCAGGGCGAGGGTGCTGTTGGACCTGTCGTCGACGCTGCGTGGCCGGCGGCGCGCCGCTGCGAGCGCGCTGGTCGTGGCCTTCCCCGCCATCGACGAGGCCGTCGGGGATCTGCGCCGGCGACTCGACCCGACCGCGCGGCAGGGCATGCCGGCGCACGTCACCATCCTGTCCCCGTTCGCCACCCCCTCGGGTCGCGAGCCGGGCGCCATCGAGCGGCTCGAGGCAAGGCTGGGAGCGCTCCCCGCGTTCACCGTGGCCTTCCGGCGGATCGGCTGGTTCGACCAGCGCGTGCTCTACCTCGTGCCCGAGCCCGCCGGCCCGTTCGTGGAGCTGACCCAGACGGCCGCCCGGGAGTTCCCCGCCTTCCCGCCCTATGGGGGCCGATTCGCCACCGTGCTCCCGCACCTGACCATCGGCGAGGACGCCGCCCCACGACGCCTGCACCAGGCGGTGCGGGCGGTCGAAGCCCTCCTGCCCCTCGACGCAACGGCGGGCAGCGTCTGGCTGATGGACGACGACGGTCGGGCCGGCTGGCGACGCGCTCACGCGATCGAGCTGCGCAGCTCCTGAAGAAGCTCCAGGTCGTGCCGATCGGCCGGCCGGGAGGCGTAGCCGCCGTGCACGACCAGTTGGGCGTCTGCGGACAGACAGGGCACCGGCTGGCCCCCGATCCTGCCGGTGCCGAACGCCACGAGCTCGGGTCGCCCGGGAGGCGCTGCCGCCGAGCACGCGCGCTGTACGAGCGCCAGGTCCAAGCTCACGAGCTCCACCTGGCAGCCGGCACGGTCCTCCAGGTGCCGGCGGTCGGGCATCCACGTCGGCCGGCGGTCACGTTCGACCTCGCGGAAACCGCGGGCGCCCAGTGCCGCCGCCACCGCCTCCACCGTGCGGTCGAAGTCGTCGAGCACGATGTCCACATCGTCGTGGTCCCTCGTCTGGCGGCCTGCAAGCGCGTCCACGCCCCAACCTCCCGCCACCCAGTGGCGGACCTTCATCTCCTCCAGGACGGCGAGGATGGCGAGAACCTGGCGTCCCGTCGCCGGAGGGCGCAGCGCCGCCCGCGCCCGAGCGAGGCGGCCGAGGGGCGACCGGGCGGGCGCGTGGGTGACGGCGCCGCTCAACCGCCGTGCGGCCGGACCCACAAGGGGGAGTGCAAGCAGGCCGCGCCGTAGGGCCGCCGGCACCCGCTTCGACCGTTCTGCGCTCACTCGGACCCCTCGAGCTGTACGGGCTGCCGCCGGGCCGGCCCTGGCAAATGGTACTCGTGGCCACGCCGCACAACGTGTGCCTCGGTTACCGTACGGGCGTGCCGGAGTACCGAATCAGCCGGGCAGCGAGGTTGATGGGCGTCAGCCCGGACACGGTGCGCCGGTGGGTGGACGCCGGCAAGGTGGCAAGCCGGGTGGACGCGGCCGGAGTCCTCACGATCGACGGCGCCGACCTCGCCCGCCTCGCTCGGGAACAAGCTGAGGAGCGGGGCGCGACGGTCCCGGGCCAGTCGGTCCGGAACCACGTCCAGGGGATCGTGACCAGAGTCGTCAGGGACACCGTCGCCGCCCTCGTGGAGATCCAGGCCGGCCCCTACAGCCTTGTCGCCCTCATCACCCGGGACGCCGCCGACGAGCTCGGGCTCGAGCCCGGAGTCATGGCCAACGCGGTCGTGAAAGCCACCAGCGTCAGCGTGGAGCTCCCGCCGGACTGACCGCCGGCTCGGTTGATTGCGGCTGCGCCGCAGATGGCACTTTCGTGCCGCAGACACCGGGATAACCACGATATGACGTTGCAACTGCGTCACCTCCTTGTTACGGTTCTCCCGTGCCCGACGCCCCGCGTGCCACCCGCCGCTGCCTGCTCCGCCTCGCCGGGACGGCGCTCGCGGCCTCGGGGGTGGCCGCCGGGTCACTGCTCGCGGGCGTCGCCGCACCCGGGGCCGGCGCCGCCAAGAGGCACTCGGGCCCGGTTACCGTGCTCACCGCCGGCTCCCTGGAAACCATCATGAAGACAGCGGTCGAGCCGGCGTTCCACCGCGCCACGGGCTACACGGTCACAGACATCTCGGGGGGGTCGACAGGGCTGGCACAGGACATCAAGGGCGGCGTGCACCAGGCCGACGTCTTCTGGAGCGCGTCGGCCACATCCGACAAGGCCCTGATGGGCGCGAAGAACGGGAGCTGGGTGAAGTGGTACATCACCTTCGCCTCGACCTCCCTCGTGCTCGGCTACGAGCCCGCCGACAAGTACGCCGCCGCGATCAAGTCGCAGGCCTGGTGGAAGGTCATCACCACGCCGGGGTTCCTCGTCGGGCGGACCAACCCCGTCACAGACCCCAAGGGGCGGCTGACCGTGAGCGCCCTCAGGGCCGCCGCCAAGAAGGACCACGCGCCCGCAGTCGGCGCCATCGCCACAAAGCAGACAGCGGTCTTCACAGAGACAAGCCTGGTCGGCCGGCTCCAGGCCGGGCAGCTCGACGCCGGCTTCTTCTACGCGGTGGAGGCGTCCGCCGCGCACTTCCCGACGGTCGCGCTGTCGGGGGTGTCCGAGCGCGCCTACTACACGCTCACGGTCGTGGCCAAGGCCCCGCATCCGGCGGCTGCTGACGCCTTCGTCAGCTACATCCTCTCCAAGGGGGCCAGGAAGCTCCTGTCGCGCCACGGCCTCACCGAGCTCGGACGGCCCAGGTTGACCGGTAGCACGTCGGCGGTGCCCAAGGGTCTGAAGAAGGCCGTCCACTAGTGGGACGGGGGGGCCTTCGGAGCCCCCTGCCGTGGCTGGGAGCGCTCCTCCTCGTGTACCTGGGGGGGCCGGTCGCCTACTTCCTGTACCGGTTCGCCACCACCCAGGCGCGGGGGTTCCACGACGCCGGGCTCTTCCCGGCGTTCTGGGTGTCGATCGAAGGTGCGACCATCTCCACGGCCGTCGTGACCCTGGCAGGCGTCCCGCTCGCGTACGTGCTGGCGAGGCACCGCGGACCACTCACCGCGGTTCTCGGCGTGTGGGTCATGCTGCCGCTGGCCCTGCCGCCGGTGATGAGCGGCATCCTGCTCGTGTACGTCCTGGGCCCGTACACGCCGATCGGGCAGTTCTTCGGGGGCCACCTGACCGAGTCCCTGACCGGCGTCGTCCTGGCCCAGTCCTTCGTGGCCGCCCCCTTCCTCGTCGTCACCGCCCGGGCAGCCTTTTCCGCCGTGGACCCCACGCTCGAGGAGGCGGCCAAGGCACTCGGCCACGGCCAGCTCGCCCGCTTCTTCAAGGTGCAGGTGCCGGTGGCGGCCCCCGGCATCAGGGCAGGCATGGTGCTCACCTGGTTGCGGGCGTTCGGCGAGTACGGCGCGACCATCGTGCTCGCGTACCACCCGTCGTCGCTGAACGTCTACACCTACATCCAGTTCGCGTCGTCCGGGCTCCCCGGCACGGTCGCGCCGACGGCGCTGGCGCTCGGCGTCGCCGCGGTGGCCGTGCTGGTCAGCCGGCTGGTGGTGATGCGCCGCCGGTCGCGCCGGCGCGACACCGGGGCGCTGCCCGCTCCCCGCCACCCGGCGGCCCCGGCCCCGGCCCCCCTGTCCTTCGACGTGCAATGGCGGCTCGGCGACTTCCGCCTCGAGATCGCCCACCGCTCCGAGGCCCTCCGCCTGGCCGTGCTGGGACCGTCCGGGTCGGGCAAGTCGGCACTGCTCCGCTGCGTGGCCGGCCTCTACGGCCGGGGGCCCGGGCCGGTCTCCTACGGGGACCGCCGCGTTGAGGCGACCGCGGTCGAGCACCGGCGTATCGGCTACGTGGGCCAGGGGTTCGAGCTCTTCCCCCACTTGAGCGTGTGGGAACAGGTCGTCTTCGCACGCGGTGCGGACCCCACGATCGGCGCCTACTGGATGGAGGCCTTGCGGCTGACAGGTCTGGAGCGCCGGCTGCCCTCCGAGCTCTCCGGCGGTCAGCGGCAGCGCGTGGCCCTGGCGCAGGCGCTGGCCCGGTCGCCCGACGTGCTGTTCTTGGACGAGCCGCTCTCCTCCCTTGACGTTCCGGTGCGCATGGAGCTGCGCCGTGAGATCCGGCGGCTCCAGCGCGAGACCGCCATCTCGTCGGTGATCGTCACGCACGACCCGGAGGAGGCGGCACTGCTGGCCGACGAGATCATCGTGGTGGTTGACGGCCGCGTGCTTCAGCAGGGGGCGGCGCTCGACGTCTACGAGCGCCCCCGATCGACCGCGGTGGCCGAGCTCCTCGGCATCAGGAATGTGTTCCCTGCAGTGGTGGAAAGGGGGGGCCGCCTGCGGTGCGCCACAGGGACCGTGCTGCAGGCCTCCGGCGTGGACGCCCCCCCGGGCTCGGCTGTCCTTTGGCAGGTCCGCCCTGGGGACGTGGGCGCTTCGGCAGCGCCGGGCACCGCAGGCGCAGGCGCAGGGGGGGGCGGCGGCGGGCTCGCGGGCTACGCCGCTCGGTTGGACGACTTGTCATGGCTCGGCGGCCGGATCGAGGCGCGGGTCGCTCTCGGGGCGGCCCTCGTCCTCGAGGCGGACGGGGACCCCCTCCGCACCCTCTCCGTCGGCAGCCGGCTCCATGTCTCCATCGCGCCCGACGCGGTGCGCGCCTGGCCCGCGCTCACCGGGGCCGATCAGGACGCCGAGTCCAGGACCCCCCCAGGGTCGTAGACGACGACCGTGGCCGCCACCAGGTCGTGCAGGGCCTTGTGGTCGTCGCGGGTGAGGAAGAGGATCAGCGAGACCAACTCGGTGATCCAGCTGAGGATGCCCTCCAGGATGCGCCCCACGATCTCGCGCAGCGCCATGGTGCCGAACGTGGCCCTTGCGCCGGTGTCGGCCTTGACGCAGCGCATCTTGAGGACCGACAGCGCGGGCGTGGTCCCGCGCTGCCAGAGGATCAGGCCCCAGATGATGTAACCGATGACCAGCGTCGCGATAACCAGCACGATGCTGAGGAAGTACGCGCCGATCCGCCGGCCCACCGGGGCCAGCGTCACGCCCGGCGGCAGAGCGGGCACACCGCGCACCGGAGGCGGCGCGTCGTATCCCGGCATGGGGGTCGGATAGCTCGTCGGCGGGCTCCAGGCGTACGGCGGTGCGGCCTGAGGGGGCCCGGGGGGCGCCTGGGGCGCGTGTCCCGGGGGCGCCTGGGTGCCTCCCTCCGGGCCGGGCTCGCCCGGTGTCACGACTGTGGACATTGGCCCCTCCCGCTCGACGTGATCCACCGGCACGTCTGCTTCGACACTACTGCCGGGTGCGGGTGCGGGTGCGGGTGCGGGTGCGGGTGCGGGTGCGGGTGCGGGTGCGGGTGCGGTCCGGAGCACGCGGACGGCGGGTGCGAGCTGCGGGCGCCTACGATCTGGCGCTGTGGCCTACGACGAGGAGCTGGCCCACCGCATCCGGGCGCTGCTCGGGGACGAAGCCCAGGTGCGCGAGCAGAAGATGTTCGGGGGCCTGGCGTTCCTCGTGAACGGGGCCATGACCATCGCCGCCAGCGGGCAAGGCGGCATTCTCGTGCGGGTCGACCCGGAGAAGGCGGACCGGCTCCTGCACACGACCCCGGCCGAGCAGGCCGTCATGCGCGGTCGGCCGATGCGCGGGTGGCTGCGCGTGGCGGCCGAGCACCTCTCCACCAAGGCCCAGCTACGCCGGTGGGTGCAGTTGTCCCTCGCCCATGCCGGCACGCTCCCGGCTAGGTCGGTGACTGCCGCGGCCGTCTCCACGAGGGGCACGACGAAGATCCGTCGCCGGCCGCCGGTCAGCCCGCCGGGAGGAAGTCCAAGAGCAGCTCGTTGACCGCGTGAGGATGCTCCAGCTGCATCCAGTGCCCCGGCCCGTCGATGCGCTCGTAGCGCCAGGGGCCGGCCACGTGCTGCGCCGAGCGGGTCATCTGGCCCTCGGTCAGTGCCACGTCGCCGCTGCTCCAGATGCCCATGGTCGCCGCCCGCACCGATGGAAGGGCCACCGGGGGCGCCACGAAGGAACCAGGGGGCACGTTGGCGCGGTAGTAGTTCAGGCCCGGGGTGAGCGAGCCGTTCGCCGTGAGCTCGGCGACGACGGCGTCCGCATCCGGGTGGCGGCCCCAGGCTCGGAAGTTGGCCCAGTCGTCCGCCGAGAGCCACCGCTCGGCGACGCCGGGGAACTGGAAGAGCAGCATGTACCAGGACTTCTCGATCTGGTCGAAGCCGTCGCCCCGGAAGGACGCCGGGTGCCCGACCGACATGGCCACAAGGTGGTCCACCCGCTCGGGTGCCAGAGCGGCAAGGGCCCAACCGAGCGCCGCGCCCCAGTCGTGCCCCACCACGTGCGCCCGCTCGATGCCCTCGGCGTCCAGGACGGCGGACACGTCGCCAGCCAGATGGACCAGGTGGTAGCGGTCGGGCTCTGCGGGCTTGTCTGAGGCGCCGTACCCGCGGAGGTCGGGGACCACCACACGGAAGGATGCCCCCGCCAACGCGCCGGTCTGGTGGCGCCACAGCCGGCCCGAGTCCGGGAACCCGTGGAGCAGGACGACCGGCGGGCCGCCCCGTGGCCCGTGCACCTCGTAGTGGATGCCCACGCCGCCGTTGTCCGCCCTCATCGGGGCCCACCGCCTCGGTCGCAGACCGTGGGCGCGCCGTCGTCCGCCCTTGCCACCACGATGACCGCCCAGTGCCCGTTGTCCGCACCGAGGGTCAAGCTCGAGACGGAGCCGCAGTTCTGGAGCGCCCCGCCCAGCGGGACCGGGAGCGAGCCGTCGTCCGAGTGGTGGTGGCGCCCGTAGTACACGAAACCGCTGTCCTCCACATCCTCTTCCGGCGGGCGGCCGCCGGCGGCGGCCAGCCAGGAGGGCAGGGCGGAGCGCCGGCCGCTGGCGTCCACGACCACATCGGCGCCGATCGGCGCTCCGAGATCCGTCCGGACCCCGGTCACGTGGGGCACCCCGGGGATCGCCGGTGGCCCGGTGACGAGGCCGGTGACCGCCACCCCGCGGCGCACCGCAAGGCCGGGCGTCGCCTCGGCCAGCTCCGCCACCACCTTCTCCACGGTGTCGGGCGGGGGCTGCGGGTCACGTTCGAGCTGCACCACGTCGTGGCCGTCGCGTGCCAGCATCATGCCCAGGCCCAGCCCGACCACGGCGCCGCCCACGATCACCACCCGGGCCATCGCACGTCCTTCCGCCGCCGCAGGCGGCCACCTGCGGCGCAGGGAGACGCTAGCTCGATGAGCGGCTCGGACCGTGGGGGGTCCGCCGCGCGTGCTCCACCGAGACGCTGCTGTCTCCCGGCGCGGTCTCCAGCCAGGTGGTCGACCTCCGGGCGTGGCCGTAGACGGCCTCTACCGCGTCCGGCGACAGCGTGGTGGGCCGGGACGCGAGCCATCGGACGATCGACCTCCGGTCGACAACCTGGACGTCCGGCGGCTGCGCGCGGATGGTGAGCTGCGCATCCACCACAACGATGACGGGCTTCACGGGGACGGGAAAGCCGCACACCGCCGAGAGCCGGTGCTCGACCCGCCGGCCTTCGTGACTCGACTTCGGAAGGTACGACTGGTGGTATCCGCTGACGAGGAACGTGCGCTCAGCCACCCACACCTTCTTCCCAGGATGGTGCTTCGTGTTCAGCGTGAACACGCCTCCCGGACCGATGACGAGGTGGTCGATGTCCACGTTGGGGGCAACGGGAAGCGAGTGCAGCACCCGCCAGCGAGACGCATCCAGGCGACGCAGGCGCCGAGCCACGGACTCCTCGCCGTCCGCTCCGATGCGGAACGCCCGCTCATCGGTGTTGACGCCGAGGAGACGCGCGAGGAACGTCCGGAAGGGAGCGGCGGCACGGAGCTCGAGCGCCTTCTGCCGCACCGCCTGCCCGGGCCGGTTCTCGGCGAGGTCGGTCCACCCGGGGTCGTCACCCGCCGGCGCCGGTCCCGGGGCTACAGCCCGGCCCGGGGTCCCGGCACCGGCTACAGCGGGCCCCGGCTCCGGTGGCGGCATGCGGACGCAGACGTGCCACGTCCAGCGGTATCCATCCCAGTACCGGAGCCGCTCCGACTCCCACGGATCGCAGTACCAGTCGGCCGGGGGACTGCCAGCGTTCGCGACGGTCAAAGCCCCACCTCCCCGGGCTGAACCTAGCACCTGGGGAGCAACTACATGACTGCATGTGGCTCAGCAGAACCGCGGCCGGTCCGGTGAGCTCGCACCCGGCCGGGCGAACGCGCACCGGCCGCCCAAACCCGTTGGCGCAGTGCGTCAATCGGCGCCGCGGAGCACCGTCACCTGCTCTGCATCCCCGTCCACGAGCACGAGGTCCGCGCCGTCGTCCACCTCCAGCGGGCCGACACCCACGACGGCCGGCAACCGCAGCGACCGGGCCACCTCCACCAGGTGGGCGGCTCCGCTTCCCGATTCGGCCACCAGCCCGGAAGCCACCCACAGGGCAGGGGCCAGGTTCGGGCTCGGGCGCCGCAGGACCACCACATCCCCGGGGACGACCCGTCGCAGGTCGCGCAGGCCGTTCAGCCGGCGGGCCGCCCCGGCCGCGATCCCCGGCGCCACGCCGTCGCCCGGGACACTGCGACCGAGGCCGGCGATCACCCGCTGCACCAGCGCCTGCCATCCCAGCGTGCGCTGGCGGTGCCGGTGCCAGTCGCCGGTGACCGGCCGCGCCAGGAGGGTCCGCACCTCGTCCGGCGAGAGGCTCCAAAGCTGCTCGGGGTGGGCGAGGGCTCCCTGCTCGACCAGGGTCGCTCCGGCCTCGGCCAGGGCCAGCAGCGTGCGTGCGGCGTCCCGGACCTCAACCGGCCGCAGGGACGCCAGCGCCTTCAGATGGCCGGCCGCCAGGCGACCGAGGATGCGCGACGCCGCTTCCTCATCCTGCCCGGACGGCTCGCCGGTCGCGGCCGCCGACAGCGCCTGGGCGGACCGGACGGCGTCGTCAAACCGGTCCAGCGCGTGACCTGGGGCCGAGCTCGGGCCCGGATCCCCACCCGGCTGCGACGAGGGGGAGGGCTCCGCCAGGTTGGTAGCCAGGAGCCAGGGGAGGACCAGCCGGTCACCCAGCGGCCCGCCGTACCGCATCACCGTCCGGGCAACGCGGGCCCACTCGGGAGAGCAGAGCAGAGCCGGGGCGTCCGGGTCACCGGGCACCTCCCCTGCGCCGGGTGCCTCCCCGACGCCGGGTGCCTGCACCGCGCCGGGTGCCGGCCCCGGCTCAGTGGCGCGCCCCGCTGCGCCCGGCCTGCCAACAACGACGGCCGGCCTGGCCTGGAGCAGCACCGCACGCCCGTCCACCACGGCCCACTCGATCGACGCCGGCTCTCCGCCACAGGCAGCCTCGGCCAGCGCGGCCACGTCCCGCAGCCACTCCTCGGGGAACAGCTGCTCGGGCACGCGGCCGCGAGCTGACGGCTCTCCCACTGCCGGGCCGCGGACCGCCTGCCCGGTGACCGTGGCCCTCCAGCCTTCGCTCCACCCGGCCATGAGCGGCGCCGGCGATCCCCACACGGCCACGATCTCGACCGACCGGCCCCCCGGGCCGACCCCGTCCCCCGCGCCGGTCCCGCCCCCCCGGCCGGGATCACCCTCCGCGCCGGTCCCGCCCCCCCGGCCGGGACCGAAGGTGGCGGTCCCTGACGCCTGGGGCTCGATCATGGGCTGGACGAGGACGGCCGGGCACACCTCGGCCGGATCGGTCCCCGTCTGCTCGCACAGGGCCAGCACCGAAGGCGAGAGGGTGGACGCCCAGCACCCGGCCACGGCCGTGACCAACTGGCTCGGCTCGATCTCGAGGAAGGACGAAAAGGCGCCGGACCACAAGGGGTCGTCCTCGACGGAAGACGTCGAGCGGGCCACCAGGGTGGGGCCGAGCAGGGCCGCCCTCTCGACGGCTGCCGACAGGTCCACCGCCCCGGGCACCTGCTCCATGAGGGCGAGCGACGCCGCGTGGGGACCGGAGTCCGCAACCGACGCCAGGAGCGAAGCCACCAGGGCGCGCCCGGGCGCGGCGTCGATGACCAACCCGGGCAGCACGGGGAGGCCCCGGCGACGCGCGTCCGCCAGCCGGGCCGCCTTGGCCCCCACCGTTGACGCCACAGCCCGGGCGTCGTCCAGGTCGATCAGTTCCGCGACGCGCGTGTCCACGTGAGTGCCGTACAGCCTGGTCGCGGGCCGGTCAGGGCTGGGGCCGGTCAGGGCTGGGGCCGGACGGGGTAGTCGACCGGCTCGCCCGCCAAGGCCTTGACGATCTGGGTTGCTGCCTTGCGCTGCGATTCCCGGGTGGCCGCCTCTGAGTAGAAGGCCACGTGCGGGGTCGCCAGCAGCCCCGGCACCCCGTGGAGCGCCGAGGCAACCGGCGGCTCGGTCTCGAACACGTCCAGGCCGGCCCCCCCGATGCGGCCCTCGCGCAGGGCGGTGACGAGGTCGTCGAACCGGACCAGCGGTCCGCGCGACGTGTTCACCAGGACGGCGTGCGGCCGCATCATGGCCAGCTGCTCGGCACCGATCAGCCCGCGCGTGGCGTCGGTGAGCGGGCAGTGGAGCGAGACGGCGTCGCTCTGCTCCAGGAGGGTGGGGAGGTCCACGAGCTCGACGCCCTCGGGCGGGGCCGCCTCGAGGTACGGGTCGTGGACGACGACCCGCATGCCCAGGGCGCGGGCGCCCACTGCGAGCTGCCGGGCGATCCTGCCGTAGCCCACCAGGCCGAGCGTGACCTCGGACGGTCGCAGCATCGGGCGGAGATTGGCGACTCCCCATCCCCCGGCGAGCACCTCGGCGTGCCCGGCGGGGAGGCGACGGAGGAGCGCCAGCACCATAGCCAGGGCGTGGGTGCCCACCTCTTCCACGCAATAGTCGGGCACGTTGGTCACGACGATGCCGCGCTCCACGGCGGCGGCCACGTCCACGTTGTCCACGCCGATCCCGTAGCGGGCGATGACGCGGCACCGCCCGAGCCGCTCGATGTCTTCTTTCGGGAGCGGGAAGTACGTGGTGAGCACGGCGTCGGCGTCGGCCGCCGCCGCGAGCACCTCCTCCCGCTCCCCGGCGGCCACCACCAGGGTGCCCCCGGCGGCGCCGAGGATCTCCTGCTCGATCACCGTGTCCGGGAATACCTGGTCGGTCAGCACGACCTTGAAGCCGTCCATCAATGCCCCTTCCTCGCTTGCCTTCGTCACAACTCGAACACCACCTTGAGCCGGCCGGGGTCCCGGTCCCAGGAGCCCAGCACCTCGGGCGCCGCGTCCAGGGGGAGCCGGCCGGTCACGAGGGGCCTGCCGGTCACGGCCCCGGACGCCACCATGGCGATGGCGTCGTCGTAGTCGCGCCCCACGGCCGCGCGGGGGTTCACGAGCCGCAGCTCCTTGCGGTACAGCTCGTAGAAGGGCATCGACGTCGCGCCGTCCGGGATCGTCCCGAACACGACCACCGTGGCGCCATAGCCGGCGAGCTCGACGGCCAGGCCGACCGTGGCTCCGGTGCCCGCCGCCTCCACCACCACATTGGCGCAATCTCCTGCCGTCAGGTCGGCCACCAGCCCGGGGGCCTCTTCCGGCGTGCACGTTGCCGTGGCTCCCAGCGACGCGGCCAGCTCCCGCTTGGCCGCCGACCGACCCACGCCCACAACGGTGGCCGCCCCCCTGGCCCGGAGCAGCTGGAGGTGGAGCAGCCCGGAGACACCGAGCCCCACGACCACGGTGCGGTCGCCGGGGAAGACGTCCACCTGGCGCTGGGCGTGGACGCAGGTGCCGAGCACCTGCAGGAGGGCGGCGTCTGTGTCGTGCACGGACTCGGGGACGACGTGCAGCCGGTCCACCGGAGCCGCCACCAGCTCGGCCAGGCCGCCGTCCACGTCTCGCCCCATCAGCCCCCCGGTCGGGCACAGGTGGACCTGGCCGCGACGGCACGGCGAGCACCTCCCGCAGGACACGCTGGGATCGACCAGGACCCGGGGGCCCGAAGGTGGGCCGCCAGCCCCCTCGTGGCCGCCTGTGCCGCCGTCGACCACCCGGCCGACGAGCTCGTGTCCGATGACGCGTGGGAGCGCCACCGGGATACTGCCGTCCACCACCTTGCGGTCGGTGCCACAGACCCCAACCTGGTCAACCCGCACCCTCACGCGCTCCGGGCCCTCGGGCTCGGCGACGTCACGGACCACCAGGCGTCCCGGGGCCTCGAGCACGGCGGCGCGCACGGTCGACCCGGGAGGACGATCAGCCTGCGGCGGGCGCGGCGTCCCCGCCGAGGCCGAAGAGCGTCGACGGGTTGGTGGCTGCCACCGCCCTGGCGGTGTCGGCGTCCAACGCTGCGGCCAGCGCCTCCATCGGGCGGTCCAGCGCCATGTCGAATGGCATGTCCGTGCCCAGCACCACCCGGCCGGCGCCCACCCGCTCAACCAGGTACCGGAGTGCCGCGGTGTCGTGGGTGATGGTGTCGAAGTACAGCTGCCCGAAGGCGTCCCACACGTCGTCGGCCGAGATGGAGATCTCCGGGCGCACGGTGCAGGCGTGGGCAAGCCGCCCGGCCTGGTAGGGGACGTACCCGCCCCCGTGGAGGAGGACCAGGCGCACGTTGCGGTGGCGGGCCAGCACTCCGGCGCAGATGAGCCGCTCCACCATCACGGTGGTCTCGAGCGGGTTGCCGATGGCGTTCTGCAGGTAGTAGTCGTTCAGCGCGGCGTGGGGCTCGTTCCACCCGGGGTGGACGAGCACGGGCAGGCCCAGCTCGTCGGCCGTGGCCCAGAAGGGCTCGAACTCCGGCATGTCCAGCCGGCGCCCGGCGATGGAGGTGCCGATGGCCGCCCCGAGGGCACCGTCCGCCGCCGCGGCCCGGTACGACGCTGCAGCGGCGTCGGGGTCCTGCATCGGCAGGTTGGCCAGCCAGTGGAGCCGCTCGGGATCGTGGCGGCAGAACCGGGCCATTCCTTCGTTGCTGGCCTGGCACAGGCGCTCACCGGCCGACCGGTCGACCTCGTAGAAGAAGAGCGTCGGTGGCGGCGAGGTGACTGCCGCGCCGACGTTGCGCTCGTCCATGTAGGCGAGCTTGGCCGCGGGGTCGTAGAACGACGCCACCACGGGGAACGGCGCGTGGTGCGCCCCGGACCACGTTCCCGAGTCGTCGATCGTGACTCCGTACGCGGGCTCGGCCCGCAGCAGGTCCAGGGCCTCGGTCGGCATGACGTGGTTGTGCACGTCGACGCTCATCGCGCTCCTCTCGATCTCGAGACGGGTGACAGGGGGTTCGGCGGCGGTCCGGGCCTCGCTGCCAATGATGATGGTAGCGCAATCACGTGCCGGCGGCTCCCAGCCGGTCGGCAAACCAGTCAGCGTACGCCGTCGTCGCCGCCGTCAGCCGGTCGTTCTGGCAGTGGGTGGCCCCGCCAACCTGCTCGCCGAAGACCCGCAGCTCCTTGTCCGGCGAGCCCACGGCCCGCACCAGTGCCTCGGCGTGGGCCAAGGGGATCTGCTCGTCGCGCTCGCCGTGCAGCACGAGGCAGGGGCACTCCATGTCCTGCACCACCCCGTCGAGCGCATAGGCCTCCAGACGCCCGAGAGCCTCGTCAAAGCGGTCGCACCCGAGCACCCAGCAGATGTGGTCGCCGGCCACCGACATGGCGCCCCCGAACGACTCGGCGATGCGGCGCTCCCAGATCGCCCGGTAGTCCCAGATGGCCCCCCAGCACACGCAGGCTGCGAACCGGTGCTCGCGGGACGCGCAGCGGGCGGCGTAGTAGCCACCGAGGCTGATGCCCATGACGCCCACCCGGGCGCTGTCGATCTCCGGCCGTCCGGCGAGGAAGTCCAGCGCCGCGGAGCCGGCGGCCTCGTAGTCCGGGCGCAGGGGCAGGCCCCGGACTCGGATGGCCTCTCCATTGCCCGGACCGTCCACCACCAGGCATGCGACGTCCCGGCGCACGAGCTCGGCCACGCCCCGCACGTACTGCAGCTCCTTGGTGATGTCCAGCCCGTCAAAGAAGACGACGCAGGGCACCGGGGCGGAGCCGCCCGCCCGCGGCGGTGCGGTCAGGTACGCCGGAAGGTGCGTGCCCTCGAAGGGCACCTCCACCCGCTCGACGGGGGGGCCGTCGGTCAGGGCGGCCCACCGCCCGAAGCTGTCCACCCCGGCCTGGGCCGCGCCGAGGGCCGCGGTGTCCTTGGGAAGGCGGAAGCGCTCGCCGATGTGGAAGTAGCTGGCGGAACGCAGGTACCCGGCGGCAGCCGTCAGGTTCCGCCCGGCTGCGGCCGCGGCGTCGGCGCGGGCGCGCACGCCCTCTCCCATCGCCACCCACGCCGAGAACCACGCCTCGTCGTCCCCCACCCGGCCGGCCAGGCTCCGCCCCACCTCGTCCACCTCACCCAGCTCGGCGCCGCCGTAAGGCGCGGAGCCGAGGACGAGTGCCAGCGCCGCGGACCAGCGGTAGTTGCCGGGGAAGTACATGAACCATCGGTCGAAGCGGGCGTCGGGCACGGCAGCTCCTTCGGGGGCAACGCACGGGCACGGGGGCACGAAGCCCCGCGCGCTCCGATGATGATTGGCACGGGCCGTTTCCGCAAGCCCATGGACGGTTCCGGGCATCCCGAGACCCGGGCCGCGGGAAGAGCCGGACAACGCCGCAGGGGTGCGGGCATGCCCCCACCAGCGCAGAGGCCCCGGCGCCTTGCTCCAGCGACCCCCTGCTCCAGACCCTCTGCGCCAGCGACCCTCTGCGCCAGACCCTCTGCGCCAGCGACCCTCTATGCTATAGTCCCAGGTTGACGTCACTGTGGCGAGGTGCAGGCAGGTGCTCTCTCGGAGGCCCGTGGCCGCATCGACGTCGAATGACGCCCATCGGAGAGGAACGGGCAGTGGCGCCTGAGGGCACGGCGAGAAGCGGTAAGGCGGTGGGGACGCGTGACCGCGTGGTGGCCTGGCTGTCGGCCCACGGCAACGTGAACGACCCGACGGGCATGGCGAGCACGGTGCTGTCGCAGCACGTCGGGTACCCCGGATCCAGCGTCGCCTTCGCACAGCTGCTCGCCGGCATGGAGCGGTCCGGGCTCATCGCCCGCCACGTCCGGGGCAGGCGCACCTACAGGGTGGACCTCACCGAGGCGGGGCGTGAGCGCGCAGCCGGCGCCCCGACGGGCGCCGCGGCGGTGGGCGTGGACACTGACCGCCGCGCCGATGTGGACACTGACCGCCGCGCCGATGTGGACATGGACGCCCTGGCGCACCGGCTCCTCCGGCAGGTTGCACGGCGCCTCGCCGTGACCGGCGAGCTCGAGGCCGGAGGCGCCGCCCGCCAGAACGGGAACACACCGGGTACGGCGGATCCGTGGGAAGCGCTCGATACCCGGTTCGCCTCGCTCGAAGCCGAGCTGGCCAGGGTCCGCTCCGCCCGCCTGGCGCTGCAAGCGGAGAACGACGAGCTGCGGGGGCAGCTGGAGCGAATCCGCAGCAACCTCGGGCTCGAGGTGGAGCGGCCGGCGCGCACGCGGGTGTCGCTGCCGCCGCCCGTCATCGACAACCAGGAGATCGCGCTCCTGCGCAAGCTGCTGTCCCCGAGCGGGTCCGGCGGGCGCGGGACGGGGAGGGCCGACACGGCCTAGCGCCCGCGGGTCGCGCCCCCAGTGCCCTGGCCCGGCTGCGGCCGGGGCAGGATGCAGCCGGCCGGCCGCTCGGGTCGAGAGGAAAGGGAGACCAAGTGCCTGTACGTCCATTTCGCTGGGGCCTCGTTGGCCTCGGCCGCATCGCCGATACGGAGATCGTTCCTGCCATCTCCGCAACCGAAGGCCACGAGTTGAGCGTGGTCGTCAGCCGGGACGCGGCAAAGGCGGGGGCCTTCGCCGCGTCGCACGGCGCCGGCCGGGGAACCAGCTCCTACGAAGAGATGCTGGCGTCCGACGAGGTGGACGCCGTGTACATCGCGACCCCCAACGCCCTCCACGCCGAGCAGGTGATGGCGGCGGCGGCGGCCGGGAAGCACGTCCTGTGCGACAAGCCGCTGGCCACCACGGTGGCGGATGCCGAGCGGGCGGTGGCCGCCTGCGCCGACGCGGGCGTGCACCTCGGTCTCATGTTCCAGACCCGGCGGTTCGGGGGCGTCGCCGATGCGGCGGCGGCCGTGCGCGGCGGCGCCCTGGGGCGGGTGGCGCTGGCGCAGGTCGAGATGAGCGCCGGTCGGAACCTGCCGCAGGGCTGGCGGACGGAGCCCGCGCTGGCCGGCCTCGGCACCATCAACAACATCGCCGTCCACGCCATCGACCTGCTCGGGTACCTGCTGGACGCCAACGTCACCGAGGTGGTCGCCCTCGTGGAGCGGGAGGAGCTCGCCGTGGACGTGGCCGCGGCCGTGCTCCTGCGCTTCGACAACGGCACGCTGGCATATGTCAACGCCAACCAGGCGGTCCCCTACGCTCAGGACGACTTCGTGCTCTACGGCACCGAGGGACGCGCGCTGGGCCGCAACCTGAGCCGGCCGAACCGGGAGGGGACGCTGGTGGTGACGACCGCTGCCGGGCAGACGGAGACGCCCGCCAGCACGTCAAACGGGTACCAAGAGACGTTGGCGGCCTTTGCCGAGGCGGTCCTTGACGGGCGGGAACCGAGCCCGTCGGGACGGGACGGGCTGCGAAGCGTCCAGGTCACGACAGCCATCGCCTCGGCCCTCGAGACCGGCAGCGTCACCCGCGTCGCCGCCTCGTGACCGCCGCCCCGGGGCCGCCGCCGCGTGACCGGGGCCTCGTGACCGCCGCCTCGTGACCGCCGCCTCGTGACCGCCGCCGGGGGGCCGGGGCCGGCTGCGCCGTACTTCCCTCCCCCGCTGCGGGGCGAGTTGCTCTCGCTTCCCTCGCCGACGGCTCCACTGGACGGCATGTGGTTCCCTGCTGGCGGTGACCCCGTGGCAACGGCCTGGTTGTGCCACGGCAACGGGAGCAACTTCTACACCGGGCCGGTCCGCTTCCTGGTGCCGGCCCTGGTGGACCGCGGGATCGAGTGCTGCTCGTTCAACCGCCGGGGCCACGAGACCCTGACGACGCGCTCGAGAGCCCCCGAGGGCAACGCGTACCAGACCGCCGAGCAGGCGATGGAGGACAACCGGATCGTAGGTCGGTACGTGGCCGAGCGCGGAGTGGCCGGCCCGGTGGTGGTCGGTCACAGCAACGGCGGCCTGTTCGCCGCACGCCATGTCGCGGACCATCCCGGCGCTCGGGCGCTGGTCCTGCTCTCGGCTCACCTGGGCGGACCGGAGATGCTGCAACGCGGGTCGGCCATCGGGCTCCTGGCGCGCGACCGCCACGAGGAGCTGTCGGCCGAGGCCCACCGGTTGGTGGACGCCGGCCGGCCTGATGCCCTGCTGTTGATGCCCGGGTGGTGGTACGCGGTCTCGGCCGCCACCTACCTGGACATGGAAGGGGACGCCATCCCCCGCCTCCTGGTGGCGGCCCCGAGGATCCGATGTCCTGTCCTCTTCCTGCGCGGTGAGCAGGAAGACCCCTCGATGTACCCGGCCGAGGCGTTCGCGGCCGCGGCCGGCGGCGCGGTCGACGTGCGCATCGTCCCCGGCGCCGACCACTTCTACGGCGGCCACGAGGAGGCGGTGGCCGGCGCCGTGGCCGAGTGGATCCTCGGCGTCCTGGGCTGAGATCTCCCTATCATCACGACACGGGGTCCCGTGTAGCTTCGTATTGCATTGGCGCGCCGGCGCACCAGCCCCAACGAGGAGGAGCGGCATGACGTCCACCCCCGGCAATGGATCCAGCGATCAGGCCGGCGGCATGCAGATCGACTGGGACGTGGCCATCGCCATGGACGACGGGATCGAGCTGTGCGCCGACGTCTTCCGCCCCCCAGGAAACGTCCGCGTCCCCGCCATCGTGTCCTACGGGCCCTACGCCAAGGGGCTGGTGTTCCAGGAGGGGTACGGGCCGCAGTGGGACAAGATGGTGTCCGGCCATCCCGACGTGGCCGCCGGGTCGTCCAACCGGTACCAGAGCTGGGAGGTGGTCGACCCGGAGAAGTGGGTGCCGCACGGCTACGCCTGCGTGCGGGTGGACTCGCGCGGCGCGGGCCGGTCCCCCGGCGTGGTGGACGTCTGGTCGCCCCGGGAGGCCCAGGATCTGGCCGCCTGCATCGAGTGGGCCGCCGCGCAGCCCTGGTGCAGCGGGAAGGTCGGGGTGAACGGCATTTCCTACTACGCCATCAACCAGTGGCAGGTGGCCGGCCGTGGCCCGGAGCACCTGGCGGCCATGATCCCCTGGGAAGGCTGCGCGGACTTCTACCGGGACTGCTGCCGGCACGGCGGCATCCTGTCGGAGTTCCCGGCCAACTGGTACCGCCGCCAAGTCGAGAGCGTGCAGTTTGGCGTGGGGACCCGCTCCCCGGTCAACCCCCACACCGGCCGGCACGTGGCCGGCGACGTGGACCTCCCGGAGGACGAGCTGGCCCGGAACCGGGTGGACCTCGCTGGGGAGCTCCGGACCCGCGACCTGGACGACCCCTGGTACCAGGAGCGTTCGGCGGACTGGTCGAAGGTGACGACGCCGTTCCTGTCGGCGGCCAACTGGGGCGGCCAGGGGCTGCACCCGAGGGGGAACTTCGAGGGGTTCGTGCAGGCCAGGACCGAGGAGAAGTGGCTGGAGGTCCACGGCCTCGAGCACTGGACCCACTTCTACACCGACTACGGCGTCGGCCTGCAGCGCCGGTTCTTCGACCACTACCTGAAGGGCGAGCGCAACGGCTGGGACGAAGGCCCCCGTGTCCGCCTGAACGTGCGCCATCCCGGCGAGCGCTTCGTTCCCCGGGACGAGCACGAGTGGCCGCTGGCCCGGACCCGGTGGACCGCCGTCTACCTGGACGCCGCCGACCAGAGCCTGCGGGCCGAGCCGGGCGGCCCGTCCTCCGTCACCTACGACGCCCTGGGGGACGGGGTCGACTTCTCCCTGCCGCCGGTGGCGGAGGAGACCGAGCTCACCGGGCCCATGGCGGCCACCCTCTACGTGTCGTCCTCCACCGCGGATGCCGATCTGTTCCTCGTGGTCCGGGTGTTCGACCCCGAGGGCGACGAGGTCACCTTTGCCGGCGCGCTCGATCCCAACACCCCGGTCGCCCAGGGCTGGCTCCGGGCCTCCCACCGGCACCTGGATGCCGACCGGTCCGAGCCGTGGCGGCCGTACCACACCCACGACCGCAGGGAGCCGCTCACGCCGGGGGACATCGTCCGCCTGGACGTGGAGATCTGGCCCACCTCGATCGTCGTGCCCCCCGGCTACCGGGTGGTGCTGAGCGTGCGGGGCAGGGACTACGAATACCGTGGGCCGCTGTCGGAGTTCGCCAAGACCTTCTACTACGCCAACCGCGGCGTGGGCCCTTTCACCCACAGCGACCCTGTGGACCGGCCGGACGACGTGTTCGGCGGCCAGGTCACCGTCCACACCGGCGGGGACCACCGGTCCAGCCTGCTCCTCCCGGTCGTCCCCGCAGCGGCGGCGGTCTCGTGAGCGCACGGCCGGGGTGACAGGGCCCGCAGGAGCCCCGGCAACCGACCTCGCCGTCAACGGGCAGCGCCGCGCCGTGAGCGACGTCCCGGGAGCGCTCCTCCTGTGGGCGCTGCGGGACGAGCTCGGCCTGCTGGCCGCCAAGTACGGCTGCGGCGTGGAGCAGTGCGGCGCGTGCATGGTCCTGGTCGACGGGACCCCGCGCCCGTCGTGCCGCCTGGCGGTCCGGTCCGTGGCCGGCCAGGAGGTCACGACGCTCGAAGCCCTGCGTCAGGAGCCCGAGGGCAAGCGGGTGGTAGACGCCCTGGTTGCCGCCAACGCCGCCCAGTGCGGCTACTGCCTGCCCGGCATCGCTGTGACCATGACCTGGCTGGCCCGTCGGGCCCCGGTGGCATGGGCAGAGGTGGTGCGCTCCCTGGACGACCACCTCTGCCGGTGCGGGTCCCACCCGCGCATCCTGCGCGTCGCCCGCCAGCTGCTCACGGACGCGCCCCCGTGACGACCCCGGACGGCCGGACCGAGGACGGCCGCGTGGCGGGCGAGGACGAGCGGCGGCGGCGGGTGCTGGGCTCCCTCGTCACCCAGCCCGACGTGGACCGGTGGGTCGACCTCTCGGTGCCCGGCCGGGTCCGGATCCGGACCGGGAAGGCCGAGTTGGGCCAGGGCATCCGGACCGCGCTCACCCTGCTTGCCGCCGAGGAGCTGGGGGTCGACCCCTCGATGGTGGACGTGGTCCCGGCCACTACTGCGGCGGGACCCGACGAGGGTTTCACCGCCGGCAGCCGGTCGGTCGAGCAGAGCGGCGTCGCCGTGCGACAGGCGTGCGCCCACGTCCGGCGTCTCCTGGTGGAGCGGGCCGCGGCGCGCCTCGTGCGAGCGAAGGGGGACCTGGTGGCAGACAGGGGCCTCGTCGGCGGTCCGGACGGTCCGGCGATCAGCTACTGGGACCTGGCCGCGGAGGGGCCCTTCGCCTTCCGGGTGCAGCAGCCGGCGCCGCTCCGGGCGGCGGGTGAGCACCGCTACGTGGGCCGGGGCATGCAGCGCGTGGACCTGCGGGCCAAGATTGGCGGGGCGCCGGCGTACGTAGCCGACCTCCGCCTCCCCGACATGCGCTTCGCCCGCGTCGTGCGACCCCCTCACCTGGGGGCGACCCTGGCAGGGCCGACGCCGGTTGCGGTGGGCGACGCCCGGGTGGTGCGGCGGGGAGGCTTCGTGGCCGTGGTGGCCGACGGTGAGGGCGCCGCAGCCGCTGCGGCCGCCCGGCTGGCGGCAACGTTGCACTGGGTGGAGGGCCCGCCGTTCCCGGAGCACGCCGCGGACCCGGACTACATGGCGGCCCACGTCGTCGCCTCCTACCCGGTGGTCCACGGGACCGCTCGCAACGAGCCTCCGCGCCCGCGGCCCGACCCGGGCGACGGCGCGGCGGTCGTGGTCCGCGCCCGGTACACGAAGCCGTTCGTGCTGCACGGGTCCATCGGTCCATCTGCCGCCGTCGCCCTGGCCGACGGGCACAGCCTCACCGTCTGGTCGCACAGCCAGGGCATCGGCTTCCTGAGACGGGCGCTGGCCCCTCTCGTCGGGCTGGCAGAGGACCGCGTCACGGTCCATCACCTCGATGGGGCCGGCTGCTACGGCCACAACGGGGCGGACGACGTGGCGCTGGACGCGGCGTTGGTGGCCACGGCTCTCCCGGGCCGACCGGTGTGCGTGCGGTGGAGCAGGGACGACGAGCACGGCCACGAGCCCCTGGGGGCGGCGATGTCGGTGGCGCTGGAAGCGGGCGTCTCGCCCGAGGGCCGGATCACCGCGTGGTGCCAGGACATCACCAGCTATCCCCACAACGCCCGGCCCATCCCCCGGCCCGCGGGCACCCGCCTGCTGGCCGGATGGAGCTTGGACCCCCCCGTGGAGCGGTCACGCGCCGTGCCCATGATGGACTTCGAAGCGGGGGCCCACCGCAACGGCACTCCCGGCTACGACGTGGGTGCTCCGTGGATCGTCAAGCACCACGTGGACGACGGCTCCGCACTGCGGACCTCCGCCCTGCGCGGACTGGGGGCACCGGCCAACGTGTTCGCGATCGAGTCCTTCATGGAGGAGCTGGCCCGGGCCGCCCGGGCCGATCCCGTCGCCTTCCGCGTCGCCCACCTCGCGGACCCGCGGTCCCGGGCCGTCGTCGAGGCGGCCGTGGCGATGGCCGGCGGCCTGGAGGCGCCCGGGGGCGTGGACGCCCCCGGGCGCGGCCTTGGGTTCGCGCAGTACGAGAACTCGATGGCCTACGTGGCGGCCGTGGTCGAGCTCGACGTCAACCCCCGCACGGCCGCTGTGCGCCTGCACCGGGCCTGGATCGCCGCCGACGCCGGCGAAGTCATCGATCCCGACGGCCTCGTGAACCAGCTGGAAGGCGGATTCGTGCAAGCCGCCAGCTGGACGCTGCTCGAGCAGGTCCGCCTGGACGCCCGGGGCGTGGCCAGCCGGGACTGGGAGAGCTACCCGATCCTCCGCTTCAGCCAGATACCCGAGATCGAGACCCGCCTACTGGACCACCCGGGGCTCCCCCCGCTCGGTGCGGGGGAGGCGTCGTGCGGGCCGGCCGTGGCGGCGATTGCCAACGCCTTCTTCCAGCACACCGGCGCCCGGGTGCGGGACCTGCCGCTGGACCCTCCCCGGGTGCGTGCCGCGATGGACGCGCTCCTCGGCTGAGGGCTCCGACGCTCACCCCGCCAGGGTGATCTCCTGCACCGGGAAGGTGGAGATCATCTCGGTGCGGTCCTCGTGGACGATCAGCATCTCTTCGATGCGCACCCCGAACTCGTGGACCTTGCCGTGCTGGGTCTCCAGGGCGAACACCA
>DAHUZE010000072.1 GCA_027306755.1 Acidimicrobiaceae bacterium
GGAGATGGGCGTGCCGGTGGAGCACGCCCAGCACGAGGACGCGCCCTCCCAGCACGAGATCGACCTCCGTTACACCGACGCCCTCACCATGGCCGACACGGTCATGACGGTGCGCATGGTGGTGAAGGAGCTGGCCCGCACCGAAGGGGTGCATGCCAGCTTCATGCCCAAGCCGCTGGAAGGGGTGCAGGGCTCGGGCATGCACACCCACCTCTCGCTGTGGAAGGGCGAGGAGAACGCCTTCGCCGACCCGTCCGACGCCTACGGCTTGTCGCTCACGGCCAAGCGCTTCATCGCCGGCCTCCTGCACCACGCTCGGGAGATCACCGCCGTGACCAACCAGTGGGTCAACTCCTACAAGCGGCTGGTGAGCGGCTACGAGGCCCCGGTCCACATCAGCTGGGCCCGCAACAACCGCTCGGCGCTGGTGCGGGTCCCGGTGGCCAAGCGGGCCCGCCCCGAGTCCACCCGGCTGGAGTACCGGGCCCCGGACTCGGCCTGCAACCCCTACCTGGCCTTCGCTGTGGTCCTTGCCGCGGGGCTGGCCGGCATCGAGCACGAGTACGACCTGCCGCAGGAGGCAGGGGCCAACCTGTTCGCCATGAGCCAGGAGGAGCTGGCCATGAAAGCCATCGAGCCGCTGCCCTCGAGCCTGAAGGAGGCGGTGGACGAGATGGCAGGGTCCAAGCTCCTCGTGGAGACGCTGGGCGAGCACGTCTTCGAGTGGTTCATCCGCAACAAGCGGGCCGAATGGGATGCCTACAAGGCGGTGGTGACGCCCTTCGAGCTGGCTCGCTACCTCCCGTCGCTGTGACGCCGGGGCGAGCCGGGCGCACGTGCCGGGCGAGCCGGAGGGCGTGAGCGGGCATGGAGCCGCTGCTCTGCTATCCCGACCCGCCTCCGGTGGTGGTGGAGGCGGCGCTGCGCCACGGCGGCTACGACCTGCGGGCCGTAGGCGACCCGGAGGTGGCGGACGGCATGGAGCCGCTGGCCGCCCGGGATGGGTGGGGTGGCGCAGTGGTCAGCGCGGCCGAGGACCTGGCGGGCGCCATGGCATTCTGCCGGCACCTGCGCCGGCGGGAGGTGCCGATCGTCCCGCTGCTCCTCATGGTGTCCGCGACCCAGATGAGCGAGCTCCAGTTGCGCGACGACCTCTTCGACGACTTCTGCGTCCTGCCAGCCTCGCGTGAGGAGGTGGCGGCCCGGATCGAGCACCTCCTGTGGGCCGCCGGCCGGGGCGGGGCGCCCGGGATCATCGAGCACGGCCCCCTGATCGTCAACCTGGAGACCTACCAGGCGGCCGTGGCTGGGCGGGTGCTGGACCTGACGTACATGGAGTACGAGCTACTCCGCTTCCTGGCGTCCCACCCGGGAAAGGTCTTCACCCGGGAGACGCTGCTCAGCCGGGTCTGGGGCTACGAGTACTACGGGGGGGCACGCACCGTGGACGTCCACATCCGGCGACTGCGGGCGAAGCTCGGCGAGGAGCAGGCCCACCTCATCCACACCGTCCGCTCCGTCGGCTACCGCTTCGGGCAGACGGCGTGGACTCCCAGCGGCTCGTACTGACGACGGTGCGCCCTCACACGGCCGCTGGGCAGGCCGCCGCGGCCCGCCGGGCTGCCGGGCTGCCGGGCTGCCGGAGGAGGCGATCAGCGAGCCGGGAGGTGCGCCCAGGCCTCCACCTCCACGCGGGCACCGAGTGGGAGCGCGGCCACGCCGATGGCGGTTCTGGCCGGGCGGGGCTCGGCGAAGGTGGCCATCCAGACCTCGTTGAGCATGGCGTAGTCGGCCATGTCGACGAGGAAGACGGTCGTCTTCACCACGTCGGACAGCGCGCCTCCCTCGGTGGCCAGGAGCGTCTGGACGTTGGCCAGGGCCTGGCGGAGCTCGCCCTCCGCGCCGCCCTCGGCCAGCTGGGGCTTGCCGTCGGGGCCCGGGGTGGCGCCAACCTGCCCCGAGAGGACGACCAGATCCCCGGCCCGGACGACCGGGGTGTACGGCCCGACCGGCTTGCCGCCTTCGAGCGGGGTCATCGTGCGGCCCCCGTCCGGCGGGTCGGCCAGGCGGGCGCCAGCCCGTCGGTGATCCATGCCGCCGCCGCGGCCGCCGCCATCACGGCGTCCGACCCGTTGACCGGCCAGCGGTCCTCCGTGTGCAAAGTCACATGCATCCAGGGAGTGTCGCGCGCGGACAGCACCCCGCACGAACGCACGGTGAGGTCACGGACGGCTCCGTCGTCGTCCACCGCGATCCCCTCGGTCCGGACCCAGCCCAACGCCTGGTGGACCGCGCCCATGCAGTAGGACCGCAGGACGGCGCGGTCGAGCACCTCGCCGGCCCAGACCTCCACGTAGACCGGGCCTTCGGGGGAAACCGAAACCGTGGCCCGGCCGCCGCCCGGCGCGGCCACCGTCACCGGCATGCCCGGGACGGCCCCGCCGGCACGGAGGGCGCCCAGCGCCGCCGCCACCGCGGTGGCCTCCACCCAACCGGCTCCCCGGACGTCGGCGGATACCGGGGGCCCCGGCACGTCCACCACGTCCACACGGAGCCCCGGCACGGCTTGCGCCACCCGCCGGGCCACGACGTCCAGCCCGGTCGACCGCGGGGTCCGGGCCAGCCGGAGCACGCCGGTGCCGTCGGCGCGGATACCGATGGCGACCGGCGGTCGCTTGGGGCCGAACCGGGCGACGTCCTCCCGGGACCACACGACGCGCACCGCGGTGCCCTCGCTGTCCGCCAGCCGCCGCGCGTCGGCCGGCACGGGCGATCGGCGCTTGCCCCCGAACGCGCCCCCGTTGGCCAGCGGCGTCGCCGGACGGCCGGACGGCCGGCACCACGAGGCGTCCGGCTCCAGGTAGGCGGGCTCCAGCCACGTGGTCCGCAGGCACACCTCCCAGTCCCCCTCCGGAAGCTCCAGGGGGTGCCGGAGGCCAGCCGGAGAGTTGCGCCCCTGCACCTTGCCGGCTTTGCGGCGGGCGTCGGTGAGGTCGGCCCCGAGGGCGAGCGACCCGTCGGCGCGGGGGACGGCCACCAGTGCCCCCGACGGCGCGGTGTCCTCGGCGAAGCCGGCCTGGCCGAGCGCGGTGAGCGCCGAGGTGGCCTGGAATGCCGGCCCTTCGAGCTGGGCCCGCCAAGCCGCGAGGAGCGGGTCGCGTGGCGGTGCGCCCGGCCGGGCCGGCGCTCCAGTCAGTGCGCTCTCCGGCGTGTCTCCTGCCAGCCCATCGGGCACCGGTGGCCGGTCGTCCCCGCCGGGACCCACGGGCACGCCCAGCACCGCACCCGCCGCTTCCACGATGGACTGCCAGCCCGTGCACCGGCAAAGGTGCGCTGCCAGCGAGGTCCGGATCGCCGTCTCGTCCACCCGGCGCCGCCCGGACCGCTGGTGCTCCCCGAGCGCGGCCAGCCGCATGACGATGCCAGGCGTGCAGAAGCCGCACTGGCTCCCTCCGGTCGCCACCAGGGCGTCGGCCCACCGCCGGGCCACCCCGTCGTCCAATCCCTCCGAGGTGGTCACGTCCTTCCCTGCCACGCGGCGCACCGGCGTGACACACGAGACGCGGGGCGATCCGTCGACCCATACGGTGCAGCAGCCGCACTGCCCCTGGGGGCTGCAGCCGTCCTTGGGGGCGCGCGCACCGAGCTCCTCGCGCAGAGCGTCCAGGAGCGAGCGGCTGTCGTCGCTGACGGTGACGTCGCGGCCGTCGACGCGCAGGGGAATGGCCACGGGACCCGGAAGCGTGGCGGGCCCGGTCAGCGACCGGCGCCCGAGGGGCTCAGCTGAACGAGGACCCGCACCCGCACGTGCGGGAGGCGTTGGGATTGGTGATGTGGAAGCCGGCACCCTGGAGCCCGTCGCTGTAGTCCAGCGTCGCCCCGCTCAGGAGCTCCGCGCTGGCTGGGTCGACCACCACCTTCACGCCGCCGAACTCCCGCACGATGTCGTCCTCCGCCCGCTCGGCGTCGAAGAACATCTCGTAGCTGTAGCCCGAGCACCCGCCCGGCTTGACGGCAACCCGCAGCGACAGCTCCGCGCCGCCATCCTCCTCGATCAGGAGCTGCGCCACCTTGGCCGAAGCGCCTTCCGTCAACGTGACCGGGTCCGGCTTCTTGCCGATCTGCACCGACGTCGTCATCGTCGTCACCGCTGCGCCTCCTTCACGAGATGGCCCGGCCGCCTGCGCCCATCCCTGCGTCGTGTGCTGCCATCCTGCCGGGCGGCTGCCCGCGAAGCCCGGTCGGCGGCGGCCGCCCCGGGACGTGGCCCCCATGTTACCGGTGAGCGGGACAGCGGCCGTGCGCGGCGGCGGGAGGCGCCGGTCGGCTGCGGCGTCTCGGCCGGGCCGGTCGGGCCGGCCGGGCCGGAGTCGGGGGGAGGCGGGGAGGCGGAGAGGCGGAGAGGCGACCGGTAGGATCGGCTCCATGGTCGCCCGGTCACCCCGAGCCGGCGGCGGCGACGTTCCGGCAGGCCCGGCCATCGTGGCGCCCGCGGCCCGGCCAGGAGGACCGCCGACCGAAGCCGACGTGCGCGCTGCGCTGCGCGCCGTGGTGGACCCCGAGCTGGGCCTGGACATCGTTGACTTGGGGATGGTCCGGTCGGTCACGATCTCGCCCGAGGGCGACGTGCACGTGGCAGTGGCGCTCACCATCGCCGGTTGCCCGTTGCGATCCCAGATCGAGCGGGACGTGCGGGGTCGGCTCGCCGGCCTGACCGGGACGCGGTCCGTGGATATCTCCATGGCCCAGATGGACCCCAGCGAGCGGGCGGTAGCCATGGACCGGGCCCGGCGGGCGGCGTCCGGTCGGGCACCGTCCACCTCCGTCCCCCCCTCCACGCGGGTGCTCGGCATCGCTTCGGGCAAGGGAGGGGTCGGGAAATCGTCGGTGACGGTCAACCTGGCGGCCGCTCTGGCCCGGACCGGGTGCACCGTGGGGGTTCTCGATGCCGACATCTGGGGGTTCTCGGTGCCGCGCCTGCTCGGCATGCAGGCTGACGGGGTCGACGCCCGGGACGGGAAGATGGTGCCGCTGGAGCGCCGGGCGGGTCCCGGGTTGCTGCGGGTGCTCTCGATGGGCTTTCTGGCCGACGAGGGCCGGGCGATCATGTGGCGGGGGCTCCTGCTCAACCGGGCGGTCCAGCAGTTCCTGGAGGACGCCCACTGGGGCGAGCTGGACTACCTGGTGATCGATCTCCCTCCCGGCACCGGCGACGTGGCGATGGGCCTCGCCCGCCTCCTGCCCCGCACCGAGATGGTGCTGGTGACCACCCCGCCGGTCGCCGCCCAACAGGTGGCCGCCCGGGCCGGGGACATGGCCCGGCGGGGCTACCTGCGGGTGGCCGGGGTGGTCGAGAACATGAGCGACTTCACCTGCGAGCACGGAACGTCCTACGCGCTCTTCGGGTCGGGCGGAGGAGCCCGGCTGGCGACCGCGCTGGGGGTCCCGCTCATCGGCTCCATCCCGCTGCACCCGGACATGGCGGCAGCGGGCGACGCCGGCAGCCCGGTGGCGCTGGGGGACGGCCCGCTGGCCAAGGTCTTCTCGGACATGGCCACCGCCGTGCGAGAGGAGATCGCTCCGCTCTTCGAGGCCTCCACCTGCACCGCCCGGCTCCTGGACCACCTGGAGGCGGCGGCCGGAGGCGCGACCGGTGGGGAACCGGGAAGCGGCCACGGCGGTGCGAGCGGTCAGGAGCCGCCGGCCCCCCGGAGCAATGGGGTCGCCGGGCCGTAGGCCGGCACGTCGCCGTCGGGCGCCAGGTCCTCCGCCCTGCCGTCGGCCACCAGCTTGCGAAGGTGCGCCCACAGGGAGGCCCGGGCGATGGCGTGCAGGCCGGGGTCCACGTCGGCGTACACCCGGGCCACCAACTCGTCCACGGTCGCCTCGCCGGCGTCAGCCAACGCCGCTGCCACCCGGGCTTCGCGGGCCAGCCGGTGGGCGATGACGGCGGAGACGACTTCGGCCGGGCGTCCCAGGAGCCGGCCGTGGCCGGGGGCGATGGCCGTCAGGGCCGGATCCAGGTCGAGCAGGCGCTGCAGGTTGGCCAGGTAGGCAGCCATGTCGCCGTCCGGCGGAGAGATCACCACGGTGACCCGGTCCATCACGTGGTCCCCGGAGAGCAGGATCCGGGCGTCTTCCAAGAGCCAGCAGAGGTGGTCCGAGGCGTGGCCCGGGGTGTGCAGTGCAGTAAGGGCAAAGGTGCCCCCGTCGAGCACCCAGCCGTCCCCGACGGTCCGGTCGGGCACGAACCCCGCCTTCGGCCCGAAGCCGATGACCTGGGCGCCGGTCCGGGCCGCCAGCCTGGCTGCGCCGGGCGCGTGGTCGGGATGGGTGTGCGTCACCAGCACCCAACGGATAGCGCCGCCGAGGCCTCGGGCCGCCTCCTCCACGGCCGCCAGGTGGCCGGGGTCGTCCGGCCCGGGGTCGACCACCGCCAGGTCCGCCGATCCCACCAGGTAGGTGTTGGTGCCCGGGCCGGTCATCACCCCCGGGTTGGGCGCGGTGAGCCGGGCCAGGCCGGGGGCGAGGCGGTCGAGCCGCCCCGGCCGGGGGTCGGGTCCCTCTGCGGTGTCGGGGACCGGCAGCGGGGCCTGGTCCGCCGGCTGGGCGCTCACCAGCGGCCTCGGCCGGGCTCGGGACGGTCGCCGGCCACGTTGGCCCGCAGCGACGCCATGCGGGCGGCCACGGCCGCCGCCTCCGGGGTGCCCGCGGGTGAGGTCAAGACCTCATCGTCGCCGTCGTATCCAGCGCCGCCGTCGTACCTTTCGTACCCGTCGTCCCCTTCCACCAGGAGGCGCGGTCCCGTGCCGTCGTGCACCAGACGGGGGATCAGCCTCGGCACGTCGCGCACCAGGGCCGCTGCGTCGAGCGCGGCGGCCGTGGTGGCATGGCGCCCCAGGGACTCCAGAGCGCGGATCGTGGGCAGGATCAGCTCCATCTCACCGTTCCGGTGCCGGGCCAGGGCGTCGGCCGGCCGGACCCACACGTCGGCCACGGTCTCGGCTGCGTCGTGGGCCGGCACCTGCCCGGCCGGCGCGGCGGCCACGAAGAACCGGGTGTCGAAGCGCCGGGGCATGCCCTCGGGGGTGACCCAGTGGGCGACGTAGTGCAGCCGGTCCACCGGCACGCGCAGATCCTCGGCCCGGCACAGCTCGGCGAACGACCCCTCGCCGGCGTTGATCGACCGCCGGCGGGTGGCCAACCGCGCCGCGGTCTCCCCGTCCACGGCCAGCTCCCCGCCGGCCGCCGGCACGGCCAGGAGGATCCCGGCCTCTTCGAAGCACTCACGCACCGCGGCGACCCAAAAGGCGAGGCCTCCCCGTCCGACGCCGAGCCGGGCACTGGCGTCGGCATCGCTTCCGGTGCAGAGCGCCAAAGCGTCCTCCCCACCGTCCGCAGGGTCCACCGCCCCACCGGGGAAGACGTGCGCCCCGCCTACGAAGCTGGCGCGTGCGTTGCGGCGCAGCATCAGGACCTCCAGCGGGGATCCCGGGTGCTCGCCGTCCCGGACCACCATCACGGTCGACGCCGGTCGGGGCGGTGGCCCGCCCCCGGACGCTTCGGTCCGGCCAGCCATGCAGGCAGGCTACTGCCGGCGGTGCGTACCCGCCCGAGGCGGCCCTGGTCTACGCTTGCGAGGCTTTCCCCTGCATCTGTGCGGGGGCGCTCCGCGGTCCAGTCCGGGCGGTCCAGTCCGGCTCGGGTCTGGGCCCGTGCTCCATCGACGACCCGAGGTTTTCCAACTCCATGGCGGACAGTTCCAACGACAAGCCGCAGCGATCGGCGGCCGACAAGGAGCGCAGCCGGCAGATGAGCCGGACCGTGAGCGGGAAGGACGCGGCCCGGACGACCGGCGGCAACCGCCGGCCAGGGCAGCAGCCGGTGGCGCCCGGTGGCCCCGCCAAGACGGGGAAGAGCGGGAACGGCAGGGCACCCCGGCCGGGGCAGGGACGGGACCAGGGCGGACGCGGGAGCGCAGCACCCGGAGGTGGTCGCGCCCCCCGGCCCGGTCAGCGTCCCGGCCCGCGCGCCAAGCAGCCCGCCCGGCGCCCGGTCGCCCGTGGGGGGGCCCGGGCCAGCCTCTACATCTGGGGCTCGATCGGGCTGGTGGTGGTCATCGTCGCCGTGCTGGTGGGCATAAACCTGTCGTCCAGCACGCCGAACGCGATCATCTACACCCCAGAGCCCGTGCCGGCCAAGGTCGTCTCTGAGATCACCCACGTGCCGGCGTCCGTGTACAACACCGTGGGCACCGGTGTTTCCGGGCAGATCGCGCCGCCCAAGCTGAAGTCGGGCCAACCGGCGCTCCGGTTCACAGGCAAGCCGGGCGTCCTCGGCATCCTCGGCGAGTTCTGCCCGTACTGCGCCGCCGAGCGCTGGGCCATCATCACGTCGTTCTCCCGCTTCGGGACGTTCAGCGGCCTGAAGACCATGCAGTCCTCACCGGTGGACGTGTACCCCAAGACCCAGACGTTCACCTTCAAGACAGCGCACTACCACAGCCCCTACTTCACGGCTCGGCTGATCGAGTACTTCGGCCAGGACTACAACAAGACAGGGGCCCACCGCGTGATCACCCCGCTGACCACGCAGGAGAAGAAGCTGATCGTCAAGTACGACCACGCCACAACAACATCGTCGACGAGCGGCAGCACGTCCATCCCGTTCATGGACATCGGCAACAAGCTGGTTGCCGAAGGGGTGAGCTACAACCCTGCCCCCCTGCAGAACCTGTCCCGGGCGACAATCGCCGCCGTGCTCTCGACAACGAAGAACCCCGTGGGCCAGCTCATCATCGGATCGTCCAACTTCCTGTCGGCGTCCATCTGCTCGATCGACGGGGGTAAACCGGGATCCGTGTGCCAGAGCTCCGGGGTCCAGGCCGCGGCCAAGGCCATGCACCTGACCATCTGAGCCCTGAACCGCCAAGCAGTTCACCATCCGAGCACCTGACCAACTGAGCACCTCATGCCTCGCACGGACACCCGCTCCAGCAGTCGCACCGGGCGCCCCTCCCGCGGACGCCCGCTCGCCGCGGGCGGCGTGGGGCAGGTCGGCGGCGTGGGGCAGGTCGGCGGCGGTGGCCCCCGGGACACCACGACGCATGCAACCCGCGGCCGGCGATCGGACGGCCCCGGTACGACGGATCACCTGGTGCAGCGCCGAGACGCAGCACCGGCCGCCTGGCGCCCGGTGCTGGCGCTCATCCTGTCCGTGGCCGGGCTCGGGGTCTCCACCTACCTCACGATTGCCCACTTCGCCAAGTTCTCCCTCGTGTGCAGTTCCAGCGGCATCGTGAACTGCGAGAGGGTGACGACGAGCGCCCAGTCGTACTTCCTGGGGATCCCGGTCGCCTTCCTCGGCTTGCTCTTCTTTGCGGCCATGACCGCGCTCAACCTGCCCGTGCTCTGGCGCACCGGCGACCGCCGGCTCCACATGATCCGTCTGGGGATGGCGGTGGTCGGCATGTGCTTCGTCCTCTACCTCGTTTCCGCCGAGCTGCTCATCATCAAGAACATCTGCCTGTGGTGCACGTCGGTGCACGTCCTCACGTTCGCCCTGTTCGTGCTCCTCATGACGACGATCCCCCCGATGCTGGGACGGCCCGCCGGCCGGCGATCAGAGGCGTGAGCCCGACCACGCCCGCTGCCTGACCCGGGCCGGCTCGAGCAGGACGACCGTGCACGACGACGGACAGGACCACGACGACATGAAGGCCGACCCGCCCGGCACACTTCCCGAGGACGCTGGCAGCCTCCGGGCCGATGCGCACTCCGACACCGGGGACCCGGACGACCCGCTGGTCGCCCCGGACACCGGCCCTGCGCCCGTCCCCATCGCCCACGCGCCGCGCCGGCCGGCGGCCGCCCTCCTCACCTGGGGGATCGTCGCCCTGGTGCTGCTGATCGTGGTCGTGCTGGTCGTGATCAAAGTCACGGGGACCTCTCCTACAACGACAAACTCGAACGCTCCGCCGCCGCCCGCTCCCCCGGCCGTCGTCCAGGCCGTGACCAAGATCCCCACCTCCGTCTACGACACCGTGGGCGTCACCTCCCCCGTCGCGGCGGTCACGCCGCCCACGCTCCTGTCGGGCGCCCGCCCGCTCGAGGCGCACGGCAAGCCCGAGATCGTGTTCGTCGGCAACGAGTTCTGCCCCTACTGCGCGGCCGAGCGCTGGGCGCTCGTGGCCGCGCTGTCCCGCTTCGGGAGCTTCACAGGGCTGGCAGAGTCGCAGTCCGGGTTCAACGAGGCCTTCCCGGGCACGCCCACGTTCAGCTTCGCCGGCGCCACCTACTCGAGCCGGTACATCTCCGCCACGCTGGTGGAGCACTATGGGAGCCAGAAAAACGCTCAGGGCACCGGCTACGCGGTGCTGGAGCGGCTCAGCAGCTCCGAGAAAGCTCTCCTGGCCCGCTACGACGGGTCGGGCGGCGGTGGCTCCATCCTGCCCTTCCTGGACATCGCCAACCACGCGGTGCTGGCGGGAGGCGCCTTCTCCCCCGCCATCCTCCAGCAGCTGAGCAGCGCGCAGATCGCCAGCGCCCTGACGGACCCGAAGGACCCATCCACGCAAGCCATCGTGTCCGCTGCCAACGAGATCGCCGCGGTGATCTGCAGCTCGGACGGCCAGCGACCCTCCTCGGTGTGCACAGGAAACGCCGTGGTGACCGCCTCGTCGGCGCTGGGCTTGGCCCCGTGATGGCCGAGGCCCAGCCCGGGGGCTCGGGCAGAGCGCGGGCTCGGGCAGAGCGCCAGCCCGGCGGCTCGGGCCGGCGCTTCAGCCGGCGCGGCGGTCCAGCAGTTGCTTGCGCTCCGCCTCGTTCAGGCCACCCCAGATGCCATGGGGCTCCCGGATCCTGATGGCGTAGTCCAGGCACTCGGTGCGCACGATGCACTCGGCGCAGATGCTCTTGGCCCGCTTCTCGCGGGCCACCCGCTCGTCCTTGCGCTCCGCGTAGGCGGGTGGAAAGTACGCCGCCGACTGCGGGCCCCGGCAGGCTGCTTTCGCCTGCCATGCCTCTCCTGCGCTCCGCATAGCCACCCTCGAGGGACCCCCCTTCACGCGCGGTGACAGGGTATCGTGGCCTCCGGCGCCCGGACAAGGCCGCTGAGCAGGGATTTCTCCCGAGAGCCGTCCGGAACGGGCCGGGCGGAGGCTACGCTCCGGCGAGATGGACGTCGGTGCGTGGTGCAGCCAGAGCCGCGTCTGGGTGGTTGCGGGGAAGGGCGGTGTCGGCAAGACGACCGTCACCGCAGCCCTGGCCACGGCGGCGGCCGCCGTCGGGCTCTCGGTTCTCGTCATCGAGCTCGAGGGCAAGCCGGGACTGGGCGCCGCCTTCGACCGCACCGGACCGGTCGACTACGAACCGGTCGTCCTCATCGGCCGGGACACGGAGGCGCCGGGACCGGGACCGGCGGACCCCCCGTTGTCGGAACCCCGGCCCTCGGGCCCCCCGCCCGGCGAGGTGTGGGCCCGGCGGCTGACGCCGGACGACGCGCTCCTCGAGTACCTGTCCGACCACGGCCTGCACCGGGTGTCGCGGCGCCTCGTCTCGAGCGGGGTGCTCGACGTGGTGGCCACTGCCGTTCCGGGCATCCGGGACGTGCTCGTGCTGGGCAAGGTCAAGCAGGTCGAGCGGGCAGCCATGGCGGACATGGTGGTCCTGGACGCCCCGGCCACCGGGCACGCCATGACGTTCCTGACCTCGGCCAGCGGGCTACTCGACGCGGCCCGCGGGGGCCCGGTCCGATCGCAGGCGGCCGACGTGGTCGAGCTGCTCCAGGACCCCGCCCGATGCCGGGTGCTGCCGGTGACCCTTCCCGAGGAGATGCCGGTGAGCGAGGCGGCAGAGGCGGCCTTCCAGCTCGAGGACAGGGTCGGCATCCACCTCGGTCCGGTGGTCGTCAACTGCTACGAGGCCCCCGATCCGGCGCTCGACGCGGACGTGGACCGGGTGGCCGCGGACGCGGGCGTGCAGCTCGACGGGCCGGCACGCCAGGCGCTCGTGGCGGCACAGGAGTTCCGCCGCCGCCGGCTGCACCTCGTTGCCGAGCAGGTCGAGCGGCTGGCGCGGGAGCTGCCGCTGCCCCAGCTGCGCATCCCGCGGCTCTACACGCCGTCCATCGGGCCGGCCGAGCGCGCGATCCTGGCCGACGCCCTTTCCCGCTCGGTGGCCGATCTCCCTGATCCGGTGGCGGCGCCGTGATGAGCAGTCCCGAGGGCTCGGAGCCCGGGGCGCTGGACGCCGTCGTCGGGACACGGGCCATCGTCGTCTGCTGCGGTCCCGGCGGGGTCGGCAAGACCACGGTGTCCGCCAGCTTCGCCGTGGGCGCGGCCCGGCTGGGACGGCGGGCGTGCGTCGTCACCGTGGACCCGGCCCGGCGCCTGGCCGACGCACTTGGCGTGGAATCCCTGCCGAACACCCCGACCGAGGTTGCTGGCCCTTGGCCCGGGACGCTCCACGCCGTGATGCTGGACTCCAAGTCCACCTTCGACGACCTGGTAGAGCGCTATGCGCGCACAGGCGACCAGGCCGAGGCCATCAAGGCCAACCGGCTCTACCAGAACCTGACGGGCGCCCTGTCGGGCACCCAGGAGTACATGGCGATGGAGAAGCTCTACGAGCTGACCGCCTCGGGCGACTACGACCTGGTGGTGGTGGACACGCCGCCCACCCGCAACGCGTTGGACCTGCTGGACGCGCCGCGACGGCTGACCCAGTTCCTGGAGAACCGGCTCTTCCGTGCCCTGATGATGCCGACGCGGCTGTCGATGCGGGCGGTGAACGTCGCCACCCAGGCCCTCCTGAAGACGGTCTCCCGGGTGGCGGGGGCGGAGATCGTGCAGGACGCCGTGGCCTTCTTCCAGGCCTTCCAGGGAATGGAGCGCGGCTTCGACGAGCGGGCCGGCGCCGTCCGGGCCATCCTGGCCGACCCCGCGACGGCGTACGTGGTGGTCACGTCGCCACGGGGCGACGCCATCGAGGAGGCCTCGTACTTCGCCGACCGGCTGGCCGAGCGGGACGTTCGCCCGGCCGGGCTCGTGGTCAACCGGATCCACCCCCGGTTCGGCCGGGACGGCCTGGCGCTGCCCGATCCGCCCGGCGGCTCCGGGCTGGAGGCCCTGGTGGCCAACCTCCGGGAGCTCGACGAGGTCGCCGGCCGGGACGAGCAGGCCTTCGCCGCTTTGGCGGCCCGCATGGCGCCCGCTCCGGTCGGGCGGGTGCCGCTGCTCGGCAGCGACGTGCACGACCTGGACGGCCTGGCGATGGTGGCCGACCACCTGTTCGGCGCCGGCGGTCGTTCCACCGGGCGATCCGTGGAGGTCGGGTAGTCTCGGCACGATGACGGTCATCGTCGTGGCCAGCGACGCCCCGAGCCTGCGGCGCGACATCGCCTCGGTGACCGCCGGCCGGGACACCGAGGTCCGTGAGGCAGTCTCGGGCCCAGCGGTGGTGCAGGCCGTCCTGGAGGATCCTCCGGACCTGGTCGTGGTGGACATGCAGATGGGAAACATGGGCGGCATGGCCGTCTGCCTGGAGCTGCGCCTGGAGGAGTCCTACCGGGACATCCCTCACGTCCCCGTGCTGATGCTGCTCGACCGGCGTCCCGACGTGTTCCTCGCCCGCCGGTCGGGGGCAGAGGGATGGCTCGTGAAGCCCCTCGATCCCCTCCGCCTCCGCCGCGCCGTCCAGGCACTGCTCCGGGGGGGCACCTACTTCGACGACTCCTACCAACCGGTCCCCGTGCTGGTGGGAACGCCGCCGCCGCCGCAGCAGGGCGGCCAGCCTGGCTGACCCGCCGGTGTGACCGGCAGACCGCAGGGCCAGCCTCCACCTGAAGGCCCGTCGCGCCGGCGGCGGTTCCCCTGGTCCCGGCCCGATCAGCGCCGGCCGTCCCGGCGCTCCCGCACGCGCACGGCCTACGAGCAGTCGGACGCGGCCGAGCAGGAGCGGGTCATCGTGGAGGCCCTGACCGACCTTCGGGACCGGGACGTGCGAGAGGTGATGACGCCCCGCATGGACGTGGTGGCCGTCTCCATCCCCGTCACCGCCGACGACGTGGCCCAAGCCGTCCGGGAGTCCGGGCACAGCGCCTTCCCGGTGGTGGCAGGGAACCTGGACGACGTGATCGGCGTGCTGTACGTGAACGATCTCTTCCGCTCCCGCCGGAGCGGTCGGGGCGCCCTGTTCACCGGCTCCGCCCCGCAACGCGCCGCTCGCCGGGTGCAGGACGCCATCACCTCCGCCGCCACGGAGGCCGACGGCCTCTCCCCGCTCGAGGTGTCGCGCCGCATCCGCCAGCCCTACGTCATCCCCGAGTCACGACCGATCCTGGCCGCGCTGGTCGAGATGCGCCGGCACCGCCGCGGATTCGCCGTTGTGGTGGACGAGTACGGCGGCCTGGCCGGGGTCCTCACGGTCAAGGACCTGCTCGAGCCCATCGTGGGCGACCTCCAGGACGAGCTCGATGCAGACGAGGGGCCGTCCATCGTGCGCGTCGACGGCGCCCGCTGGCTGGTCGACGGCCGGACCAACGTGGACGAGGTGCGGGAGCGGCTGGAGATCGCCGTGCCCCAGGGCGACTACGTCACCCTGGGCGGCTACCTCCTGGACGGGCTGGGGCACATCCCCGTCGCCGGAGAGGCGCTCCGCGTGCACGGCTGGGAGCTCACGGTCCAGGAGATGGACAAGCGCCGCATCGCCACCGTGGTGGCCCGTCGGCTTGACGCCGAGCCGGCCTCATCACCCCGGGAGCGTCCCGTTGCCGAGGGAGCATCCCACGCCGAGCTCGGACCGGGTGTTGCGGCAGCGCCGCCGCCCAGTCGCCGCCAGGGCGGGGTGCCCTGACCCTGCGCCGTCCACTGTGCGGGGCCACCG
>DAHUZE010000080.1 GCA_027306755.1 Acidimicrobiaceae bacterium
CCGGCAGCTGGTGACCACGGCGACCGAGGCGAAGCCGACCATGTAGAGGAGAACGGTGCCCAGCGATACGACGACCAACGAGAACAGCACATCCCGCAGCACTTCGACCATGAGCCAATCGTGAACGGATCGCCGTCCGAGCGGAACCCGGAGACCCAGGGACCCAGGGTCGTGATCCTACGCGCCACCTCCGTGGAATCCCGGAACGGTCCAATGCAGTCCAGGGTGGCGGCACGGCCCCAGCGGGCGCAGACTGGGGCCGTGCGCCACGCGCCCATCGAATCCTCTGGCTCAGGTCTTGCCTCCGGCGAAGGAGCTCCCGGAGGTGGAGCCGGGGGGCGGACCCCGATCCGGGTCGTGGTCGTCGACGACCACGCGCTTGTGCGAGAGGGCAGCGTGCAGCTCTTGGAGCAGGAGTTGGACCTGCAGGTCGTCGGCCAAGCGGGCAGCGGGGAAGAGGCGCTCCGCCTGCTCGAGGCGGTCGCTCCCGACGTGGCCCTCGTCGACGTCGCCCTTCCGGGAATGAGCGGCCTCGAGCTCGCCCGCGAGATGATCGCGCGCGGGCTCGGCTGCCGGGTGCTCGTGGTCAGTGCCTACGACGACTACGCCTACGTGAGCGAGGCCTTGGAGCTGGGCGTGGGCGGCTACCTGCTCAAGACCGCGTCGGCGCGTGAGCTCGTCGATGCGGTGCGCGCAGTCGCCGACGGGGTCGTTGTGTTGGACGCCGAAGTGTCCGTGCGTCTCGGGCGCAGGAGCCGCAACGGCTCCGCGCGGCCAGCCGCGGCTGCGCTCACCTCCCGTGAGACCGAGGTCCTCGCGCTGCTTGCGCGGGGAAGATCGAACAAGGAGATCGCCGCCGAGCTCGCCCTCGGTGTTCGCACGGTCGAGAGCCACGTCTCGAGCCTTCTGGCCAAGCTCGGCGTCGCCTCGCGTACCGAGGCGGTCGCCTACGCGCTCTCTCATCGTCTCGTCTCGCCGGAGAGTCGCCGCGGTGAATCGCGCCCGTAAGGTTGCACTCGGCGACGTCGTGCGTCGGGCGGCGCATCCCCCGCTCGGTGAATGGCGCTTTTGGTCCATCCAGGCGATGGTCGTCCTCCTCGCTGGGCTCCATCTTCTCGTCGACCTCAACACGTCGATCGAGTCCGGGGCCCTCCCAGGCGGTATTCCCGTCGCCTTGCTGGTCGTCCCCGTCGGTTATGCCGCACTGCGCTTCGGGCTGGCCGGCTCGGCCGCGACCGGGCTGTGGGCCACGGTGCTGTGGCTGCCGGACCTGCTCCTGCCCTTCAGCGAAGGCCACGCGCCGTCCGACGTGATCAACCTGGCCCTCGTCGACGCCGTCGCGTTCGTGTTCGGTCAGCAGATCGAGGCCGAGCGCCTCGCGCATACCCGCATCGAGGAGGCGACCGCCGAGCTCCTCGTCGCAGAGGGGGGCTACCGCCAGCTCTTCGAGACCAACCGCGCCCCGATCGTGACTTTGGACGCCGACGATGTCGTGACCGGCGCCAACCCGGCCGCTCGCACCCTCTTCGGCGACGAGGTGGTCGGTACCCCCTGCGCTGACCTCCTGGACGAGCAGGGTACCGTCGCCGGGGGCCAGTTGGTCACTGTGGACTACCGGGACTACCGGGTTGGACTCGTGGCCCTCCCGATCGGCAATACCCTTGCCACCACTCAGCTGGTTTTCGAGGATGTCACCGAAGAGCGTGCCGAAGGAAGGAGGGCGACGCGCTACGCGGCCCTCGTCGTCGCGGCCGAGGAGGACCAGCGCCGACGGCTTGCCCGCGAGCTGCACGACGAGCCCCTCCAGCTCTTCCTGCACTTGGCGCGGCGCCTCGAGAGCCTCGAGGCAGAGACGGGCACCACCGGTCTGGCCGAAGCACGTGCCCAAGCTCTCGCCGCGGCGGTCCGCCTGCGGAGCCTCGCCCGTGACCTGCGCCCGCCGGCGCTGGACCAGCTCGGTCTCGTGGCCGCGCTCTCGAGCTTCCTCGCCGAGGTGGAGGATGAGACGGGTCTGGACACCGATATCGAGGTTGCCGGTGTCGAGGCGCGGTTTGCCCCCGACGTCGAGCTCGCTGGCTTTCGGATCGTCCAAGAGGCGGTACGCAACACGGTCCGTCACGCCCGGGCGCGCCACGTGCACATCCTCGTCGGCTTCGCGCCCAAGGTGCTGAGCCTCACGATCGCGGACGATGGCCGAGGCTTCGTCCAGGAGGAAGCCGACAGCCTCGCTTCGGGGCACCTCGGCCTGTTGGGCATGATCGAGCGGTCAAGCCTGCTCGGCGGTCACCTGGAGGTGAAGAGCTGCCCCGGCAAGGGAACGCTAATCGGGGCGACCCTCCCTGGTGACGCGCACGGAGCAGTCCCACGCCAAGTGGCCCAGGGGTATGCGCCTATCGATGACTCACGCCGAATTGCCCGCGAACGGTGACCTGTTGACGTACCAATAGATGCCCGGGAACGACGGACCCCGCTGCTGCCTCGGTCTTCGACGCCTAGATGCTCGGTGCCACCTGCTCTGGCTTCGGTGGTGTTGCGACAGATGACAGCCACGTTGTCGGAGCGCTCCCTGCCGGCGAAGCCAGTATGGCCTGGCGCGCCTGCTCATATACGGCGGTCGAGGTACGCGACCGCCACCCCGCTCCACGGCGGATGCTCGCGTAGCCCGGGAGGAAGTCGTTGACCGCCGCCACCACCTCGACCAGTGGGGCGGTCGATGCCGCCGCATCCAGATCGACGTAAGGGCGCTCGACACCGTCGACGCACGGCGCGGACTCGCCCTGGCCGAGCAGGCGGGTGAGGCCGCTGCGAGCAACGTTTGCATCGGTAGTCTCACGCATCGCGTGCTCCTTGTCCTCCGGGCAATGCTCTCGCCGCACTGCTCTCGGTGCCGCGCGTGAGGTCGTGGACGGGCCAGCTCGCTCGTTTCGGGTCCGCCGTAGGCGCCGTTGGCGATCTCGGACCTGCCGCCCATCATGCCCCCGCCGCCTTGTGTGCTCGATCCGGTCGATGGCTGCTCGGAGCCGGTGGAGGACGACGGCAAGGCGCTGGTCCCGTGGCTGTCGGCCACGGCGAGGTCCCCTGCGCCGGAGCCGCAACCGACGACGAGAGCGAGTGCGGGGACGATCTTGATCCAGTTCACCGTGGTTCTTCCTCGGGGCGCAGCCCACGCTGGTCACCTCACCTCACCTGACCTCACCTGACCGAGACGAGCTCGGTGACGGAGCTGGCGACGGCCACGAGGAAGCCGACGGCCATCAGGTAGGAGGCACCGTTGCTCTCGGACGGGGGCTCGCACCCAGCGTCGAGGATTCCCCGTGGGTGAAGCAGAGCACGCGGATCGTGCTTCCCTGTTCGACGAAGGATCCGATCACGCCGCCCAAGCCGAAAGACTCGTCGTCGGGATGGGCGCACACGGCCAGAACCTCCCTCGCTACGGGGAGGGTGGCGCAGGTGCCGCTCGTAGCGTTGAACACTCTTGTTGGCGAGACATCCCGCCGAGCGGAATACCGGCGCTCGCGCCTGGCGCTCGATCGGGACCCAGGCGCTACCAGCCGAACGTGGTAGGCATGCGCCGGCCGCGCCTGGCGTGCCAGAGGTAAGTGCGTTCGAAGACCCGCTTGGCGAGCAGCCAGTGGCGGCCTTCAGAGACGGTCGGGATCGTGTTGCGCGGTGGGCGTACCGGGTTGACGGACATATAGGCGCCGCGATCTCCCATGTCGAGCACGCAGCGTGCCGACAGCTCGGCGGGGGTCACCTCGCCATGGCCGGCGATCCGCGCCGCGATGTCCCGGGCCGCGATCTGCGCCATCTGCTCGGTCATGTGCCCGGTCTTGGGGAAGTTGACCGGCACCGGGGTGTCTCCCACTGGCGCCATGGCGACGGCCACCCCGACGCCATAGACACCGCCCGCCATCTGGTGGCGGTAGTGGGCGTCGACGGGGAGGAAACCCTTGGGGTTGGCGAGCCCGGCGCTGTTGGCCACCGCCTCGACCCCGGCCAGCGGCGGGATGACGATGGAGAGCACCGAGGGGACCGGGGAGGCCCCCGCCACCTCGACGGCCTCGCGGGTGATCTTTCTCACCGCGGCCGAGGTGGCATAGGAGATGTCGCGCTCTTCGAGCTCGCCTTCGAGGAGCTGACGGATCTTGCCTGCCCCGCCCATGCCCATGTGCCCGAGGAACGGCTCGGGGGTGAGGAAGGTGATCGGCACCTGGTGGCGCAGCTTGCGCCGACGCAGTAGGTGGTCGAGCTCGAACGCGAGCTCGTAGGCCGGTCCGATGCAGCTCGCACCCGGCGCGGCCCCGACGACGACCGGTCCGGGCGCCTCCAACAGGGACTGGACCGCAGAGCGCAGCTCCTCGGCCTCGGGGGCCGACATCGGCGAGTGCCCCGGCCCGTCGAAGGGGCCGAGGCCTTCGACGGCCTCGTTGGCGCTGCGGTGCCCGGTGGCGATGACGAGAAAGTCATAGGGATGCTCGCCTCGTTGGGTTGCGACGAGCTTTCGCTCGGTGTCTACGCCGGTGATGGTCTCGTGGACGAAGCCCACGTGCTTGGCGGCAAGCGGCTCGGCTAGGTCGAAGGAGATCTGCTCGAGGCGTCGCCTGCCCATGGCCACCCATGGGAGCGAGGGAACGAAGGTGAAGCGGCGGTCCTTGGAGATCACCGTGATCGCTGCCTGGTCGGGCCCGAGGTGGCGCCGCAGCTCGTAAGTGGTGGTGAGGCCGCCGAAGGAGCCGCCGGCGATCACGACCCGCACGGCCATCACCCCACCTCGTCCTGGTCGGCACTCCTGCACGGACACCACGCCCGGGTCCTCGCGGCGGCGACAGGAGCGACTGGGTGCGCCGGTGTGCTTAGAAGCTCACGACCTTGTCGGCCCAGATCGTCCACTCCGCCACCTCCTCGAGGCTCGAGCGACGGGCGCCCTCGACCAGCGCCTCGTCAGCAAAGGCCCGGGCGTCCATGCAGGTGCCGCAGCAGCCGACCTCGCCGCCGTGGCGGATGACCGCGGTCACCATGCGATCGAGGTGGTAGTAGCCGTCGGGCAGCTTCTGGTTGGCGAGCGCGCAGCCGACCGCGTCGCCGAAGAGGAACACCCGCACCTCGACGCCTTCGCGCCTGGAGAGGGTGCCCGCCAGGCGCAGGCCGTTCCAGGAGCGCTCGGTGCCATAGGGGGGATCGTTCAAGATGACGAGGATCTTCATCGCGGGCTCCTCCTCGACGCCTGTGCTCCGGTGGTCACGGGCAGCCTGGCCTGGCGCCACTCGGGCATGCCGTCCTCGAGACAGCGCGCCCTACGGCCCGCTGAGCGCAAGCGCGCCACGGCCTGGGGGGCGAGCAGGCACAGCGGCCCACGGCAGTAGGCGACGACCTCGACGTCGGGATCGAGCTCGAAGAGGCGTGCCTCGAGGTGCTCCAGGGGCAGCGAGACCGCCCCGGAGATGTGGCCAGCCTCGTACTCCTCGGGCGGGCGCACGTCGAGCACCACCACGTCGCCGGCGCGCACCCGGGCTAGTAGTTCGGACCGGGTCACCCGCTCGGCCTCACCGTCCGCTGCGCCGATGTCGCGCAGGATCTGCTCAACCTCTGCGAGGCGCGCCCGGGCGAGGTCCCCGAGGGCAGTCACGAACCGGCAGACCTCCGCGCCCGCGGCGCGGTAGTAGACGCGGGTCCCCTCCCGGCGCGTGGTCACCACCCGGGCCTGGCGCATCACCTGCAGGTGGGCCGACGCGGTCGTCAGCTTCAGGCCGGTGGCGGCCGCAAGGGCCTCCACCGATCGTTCGGCTTGGCAGAGCAACTCCAGCAGCTCGATGCGCTTGGGATGGACGACGACCTTGCCGATCCGAGCCAACTGCTCGTAGAGGTCGTCACGCTCACCAAGCCAGGGCTCATATTCCACAGATCTATGGATAACAGAGTGCGCCGGCCTGCGCAAGCCGTTCCTGTGTCAAGGTGCAGCGCGCTTACCCATGTAAGTCACCTATAGTGGGGTCACCATGAAAGTCGATCGCCAGCCACGGTGCCGCTGCCGGGTCGGCCCGGGCCGCTTCGAGGTCCGAGCCCGCATCGAGCGCTTCGCCGAGCCGGCCGTGCTGCTCTTGCTGGCCGAGGGCCGAAGCCACGGCTACCAGCTCGCCGACCAGCTCGAGGAGCTGGTGGAAGACGGCCGGGTGGACTTCGGCAACCTCTACCGGCTGTTGCGTGCCCTCGAGGAGGAGGGACTCGTCGCTTCGACGTGGAACGAGGAGGCTCCCGGACCGCAAAAGCGCGTCTACGAGCTCACCGGCGAGGGCGCCGCCCTGCTCGACGCCTGGGCGGCGTCGCTCAGTGCGCGACGAGAGCGGATCGGCGCGCTGCTCGCGCGCTACGGGGCAGTCGACAAACCCGTCTACCCCCGAGACGACACAATCGACCAGGGTCACGACCAAGGAGGAGCTCCACGATGAGGGCGATGGAACAAGGCGATGTCGAGCGTGGACCGCGAGGCCGTGGCCACGGCTGCTGCGGTGGCTCCGGCTGTTGTGGCGGCCACGAGCGAGGTCCGCACCTCGGGCACAAGGAGGAGAGGGCGAGTCGGCGACGGGTGCTCGAGGAGCGCCAGCGTGACCTCGAGGAGGCGCTCGCCGCGGTGACGAGCGAGCTCGCCGATCTCGGCGCCGATCGTCACTGAAGAAGCGGGCCCGACGGCACGAAGCGGCCACGGGCCTTCGCCGTTCGAGGCGCTCGCCGCCCGCTACGACGCATGGCCGGACGCTCTTCCCCCTCGATCTCGCCGGCTTGCGCCTGCTCTTGCGCCGGGGCGCCGGTTCCGGCCTCGAGGAAGTCCACGCCAGGGCCCCTGAAGCGCCGCAGCGTGCCCTTGGCCAGTTCCGTGTCGCTTATGGCGTCGCCCCCGCGGCGATCCGAGGACGGTAGGTGCAGGTGGGATCCTCCCCGAGCGGGTCGTGGAGGCGGGCGAACGCCTGGGCGCGCGAGCCTCCGCAGACTCCCTGGTACTCGCAGCGTCCGCAGTGTCCCGAGAGGCGGCCCGGGTCGCGGAGTGCCTCGAAAAGGGACGACGAGGCGTAGATCGTGGTGAGGGGCGCCTCTCTCACGTTGCCGGCGACGAGCGGGAGGAAACCGCTGGGGCAGACCTCGCCGCGATGGGAGACGAACACCGCACCGCGCCCGTCCCCGATCGTGAGCGGTGCGCGCCGCGGCGAGCCTCGAGGCGCTGTCGGGGCCAGCGACTCCCATCGGGCCAGCAGCTCGTGGTAGAGCGGGCCCCGCCCTGCCGGTTCCCCGACTATTCGCCTCTCGAGCAGGACCCGGCGGTAGGCCGGAGCCTCGGTCGTCTTGAGCGGGATGCTGGCCGCGACCGTGGCTAGGAAATGGAGCACGTCCTCGGTCTCCTCGGGGCCGAGCGCGGACGAGAGCCGCGCGCGACCCGTCGGCACGAGGAAGAACAGGCTCCACAGGTTCGCTTCGAGCCGGGTGACCAGCTGACAAATGCCGGGCAGCGCGGTCACGGTCTCCGCACTCACCGTCGTGTTGACCTGCACACGCAGCCCCGTCGCTCTGGCGGACCTGCAGGCAGCGAGGGTCCAGTCGAAGGAGCCATCGATCCCCCGGAAGGCATCGTGCGCCGAGGGGCTCGCCCCGTCGAGCGAGAACGAGACCACAGACGCCCCGGCGCTGCGCAGGCCGGCGAGGCGCTCCCGGCTCGCTCGCAACGTGCCTGCGGGTGAGACTGCCATGGCGAGTCCTAGGGCGGCACCGTAGCGGACGAGCTCTTCGAGGTCGTCGCGAAGGAGAGGGTCGCCTCCGCTGAGTACGACGACCGGTCTCGGCGCCCCGAGCGAGCCGAGGTTGTCGAGAACGGCGAGCAGCTCGGCGGTGGTGAGCTCGCCGGGATCTGCTTCGAGGACCGCTTCGGCCCGGCAGTGCCGGCAGGCGAGCTCGCAGGCACGGGTTAGCTCGACCAGGACGAGGAAAGGGCGCGTGGACACGTCGAAGCGCAGGTGGCGCGACAACCTGGGGGCGTCCTGTTCTCCGGCGATCCGGCCGGATGGCTCGCCCATCAGGCTGCCCTGCCCACCGTGGCGGCGGTCCCAGCGCCGGCGGGCGGGGTAGGCGTGCACGCGGCCATCCTGCGGCGCATGACGAGGGCCACTGCCGAGGACCAGATGGCGGCAGCCAGGGCGAAGTGGACGTCCTGGGCAGCCTCCGGAGCGCGGAGGACTGCGCTGATCGCCCCTGCGGCGACCTGGGCCGGGAGCAGGGCGGCCAAAAGCCAGGCGAGCGCCACCCCTACCGGCAGGGACCGGCGGCTCAGCAGGCTGCGACCAGCGAGGCAGGCGAGGAGCACGACCGCGATCCCGGCCAAACCGCGGTGGGCGAGCTGCAGCGCGACCACGCGCCATGGCACGCCGAAGTGGCTTTCGCAGCCGGGCCAGCTCGGACAGGCGCCCGCGGCTCCGCCCTCGACGACGATCGAGCCCGACACGAGGAGGGCGAAGGTCGTGGCCAGAGCGCTCCAGCTGAGCCGGTCCAGCCGGCGAACCTCGGGGGAGGTTCCCCGAACCGCGGGAGTGAAGGCGGCGGCGACCGTGGCAGTGACGGCAGCGAGCAGCAGCAGCGCACCCACGAGGTGGAGAGCCACGGTCCAGGGAGCGTTGTGCGTGAAGACGGTGACGGCACCGAGCGCGACCTGGAGGGCTACGAGGCCGCCGGCCCAGAGAGCGGGGACGAGCACCCGCCGTCCGGCCCCGGCGCGCCAGGCGATGAGGATGACAGCGACGACGCCCACCGTCACCGCCGCCGCAAGGTACCGGTGCGACTCCTCGAGGAGCGCATGGAACCCGGTGGCCGGCCCGACCTGGCCGTTGCACAGCGGCCAGCTGCGGCAGCCCATCCCGGACTCGGTAACCCGGACGGTGCTGCCGAGGACGAGGAGGCAAGAGGTTGCGCCGAGCGTTGCCACGGCGACAGTCCGAAGCACGCCCTGCGAGCGTGGGAGCCCCCTCCGTGCGTGCCGGCCGGCCGGCCGGGAGTCACGGGGACCCGCTGGGAAGGAGTCAAGGTGCTGATTCCGATGATTCCGGACGCTCACTCCGACCGAATCCGGACAGCTGCACCGACGGAATCCGGACGCGGGCTGTCGGAGGCCGCGTAGCGGCCGACGTGGTGTTCAACGGTCTCCCGGCTTCACCCCCTTCACGCTGTCGGTCTGCGAATGGCTCTTCGTTGCCTCCGAGCGCGGCCGTCGGGTCTTCGCCTCCACCGACGGCTGTCGGCGGAGTGACTCCCCTTCGAGTTGGATTCGGTGGACGTTCGAGAGGACGCGGTCGAGCACAGCGTCGGCAATCGTCGCATCGCCGATCGACTCGTGCCAGTGGGCGACCGGTAGCTGGGAGCAGGCGATCGTCGTCCGCAGCTGGTGGCGGTCCTCGACCACCTCCAAGAGGTCTGCCGCCTGCTGGGTGTCACAGGGCCGGAGGAACAGGTCGTCGACGACGAGGACCTCGACCCGTGCGAGGGATGCCATGAGCTTCGCCAGCCGTCCATCGGCGCGGGCGATCGCCAGATCCTCGAACAGGCGCGGGGCGCGGACATAGAGCGCTGGATGTCCGTGGCGGATCGCCGCGTTGGCGAGGGCGCAGGCGACGTAGGTCTTCCCCACGCCGGTCGGACCCGTGACGGCGACGTTGTGATGCGAGGTGACCCAGTGCGACTCGGCCAGGGACAGGACGAGGGATCGGTCGAGACCCCGATGCGCGCTGAAGTCGATGTTCTCGATGACCGCGTCGCAGCGGAGCTTGGCGAGCTGGAGGAGCCGGCGCAGCCGGCGGTTCTTGCGCTCACAGAGCTCCTGGTCCACCAACAGGCCGAGCCGCTCTTCGAAAGCCAAGCCGTCGTAGAGGGTGCTCGTTCGTTGTTCTTCGAGCGATCGGGCCATGACTGTGCACTTGAGCTCGCGCAGTCCCTCGATCGTGGGGCTCATCAACATGGTGCTCCTTTCATTGGTAGTAGTCGCCGCCGCGCACGTTGCGGTGCTGACGGCGGTGATGGGGTTGGGTGGTGGTCTCGGTGGGCAGTGGCCGGCGGTCGAGGCCGTGCTCGAGGATCGAGCGGACCGAGGTGTAGGAGTAGGCGTTGAGCGCGCTGGCTCGCCTGCACGCCGCTTCGATGCGGCTGGGCTCGTAGTGCTTGGCGAGGCGGATCACTCCGAGGATCGAGCGGTAGCCGTGCTCTGGGTGGGGACGCAGCTCGATCAGCTTCTTGGCGAACGCCGCGGTCTCAGGGCCGGTCTTCTCCGCCCAGGCGATCATCCGAGACGGCGTCCACTCGGCATGGCGGCGATGGGACTCGGGCATGTGCGCCGGTGTCGTGGTGAACCCGCCGACCTTGAAGGATCGTATGTGCGTCGCCACTCGTTTGCCCTTGAAGAACACCTCGACAGTCGATGCAGACGTGCGCACGTCGAGGCGCTGTCCCACGAGCTGGTGGGGGACGGAGTAGTAATGGCGCTCCACGTCGACGTGGTAGTCGATGTTGCAGGTGACCTCCTTCCATCGACCGATCACGTAGGGCGTCGGCGGAAGGGGCGTGAGCGCCGGGCGGTCGATCGCCTCGTAGAGGGTGCGGCGAGAACCGTCCAGCTTCTTGAACGCCTTGTCGTTGATCGCCTCCACCAGCCCAGCGATCCTGCGGTTCAACTGGCCGAGCGAGGTGAAGCGATCGTTTCGCAACTTCGCCAAGATCCAGCGTTCGCAGAGGAGCACCGCCGCCTCCACCTTGGCTTTGTCACGCGGCTTGTAACTTCTGGCCGGGATCACCGCTGCGCCGTAGTGGGTAGCCATCTCCTCGTAGGTCCGAGTGATCTCGGCCTCGTAGCGGTTGGGCTTCTTGACGGCGCTGCGCAAGTTGTCGGGGACGAGGATCTTGGCCGCACCCTCCATGTACTCGAACGCGTGCACGTTGGACGTGACGAAGTCTGTGAGCCCCTGGGTCGCCGTCGCCTCGGCGTAGACGTAGGAGGACGCGCCCAGGGCTGCGACGAACAGCTGGGCTCGGAGGAGCACCTCACCGGTCAGGTAGTCGTAGATCGCGATGGTCGGACCCGCGTAGTCGATGAAGAGCTTCTCGCCGGCGCGGTGCTCCTGGCGCATGACAACGCCGAGGGTCTTCGTCCACTCGCGATAGAGGTTGCAGAACTGGCTGTAGGCGTAGCCGTCGGGATGAACCTCGCGGTACTCCTCCCACAGCAGCCACTTGGTCACCCCGACCTTGGCGAGCTCCTTTCGCACGTAGTTCCAGTCCGGCACGGCACGCGTTGTCACCGGCGGCGCCGCAGAGGGGAACAGGCGGCGCTCGAGGGCGGCTGTGTCGAGCTCGGCAGGCAGCGGCCACGAGAGGCCGGCAGCCTGCGCGCGCTTCACGCAGTCGCTGACCGTGGACGGCGCCAGGCGTAGCGCCTCGGCCACCTGCCGGCGGGTAAGGCCCATCGCGAACGTGAGCCGGAGAACGTCTCGGATCTTCCGCATGTCGCTGCGGGGACGTGGTGACACCGCTTCCTCCTCTCGTCGCCCCCACGGCGGGGGGAAACGAGACGAAGGTGCTGCGTCGGCTCAGCTCAGCGGTGGATCCTCCGGTTCACCCCTGGCGCGTCCGGATTCGTCGGAACGCTGTCCGGATTGGATCGGAACGCTGTCCGGATTGGATCGGTGCAGCTGTCCGGATTCGGTCGGAATTCGCAGTCAAGGACCACGGCTGGGCGAGCATCCCAGCAGTCCCCGCACTTGTCAAGTGCACAACTATACGTTGATGCTCCAGGAAGCCCCAGCCATGGAGGCGGGTGACGTCGAGCAATAGGTGTAATGTGTACTAAACAAGTAAAGATTAGTCGGCGTCGCACAGGCGGAGGCATGCACCGCCGCGTCGTCGTGGTCGGAGGCGGGAGTGCGCGGATCAGCGTCGCCGCAGTCGAGCTCGATGCTGAGCGGCACGTCGTCGTCGCGGCGCCGTGGGTCTGCATCGGCCGAAAGGGGATCGATGGCTTCGTTCCACCGGTGGCGGCCCCGCTCGGCGGCTTGCCGGATCGGCGGGAGCCGGCACGACTCGCCAAAGTCTCCCATTCCAAGACCACGCCGGGTCAAGCGTGGGCTGGTCTCATCGGCCGCGCTCGATACAGCGTACGCGGCGCTGACCAAGACACTCCCGGCGTGGAAGAAGAACCAGGTTCTGACGCCAGGAGCCGTGGCGGGTCCTGGACAGTGCGGTGGTGGCGCCGCCACCCACACCGAGGTCGGCAACGCCGTGCGGGAAGCGGTCTTGCCAGACAACAGGGATCTTCACGGGGGGAGGACAGGTAGCTCTGACTTGGTCGCCCGGAAAGTTCGAGGTCGCCAACTCCTATGACGGCACCTTCGGCGGCAAGCGCATCATCGTCTACGCAGGTGGGACCCCGGTGACAAGCTCGAGCACAACTGGACCAGTAGACCAGGGAGCCATCTGGGTGCGGCACCCGACAGGCCCGACAACACCGGGTGCGGTGACACACGAGTACCTGGCGCCAACGACGCCAGCAGGGGGAGGGCCGGTCATGTAGGAAGCTCTGCCGCTTTCCGCGGCCCCGTTCCGGTCAGCCGAGCAGGCTGCGCAGCATCCGGCCCGTGACCCGGCGCGCGGCCGCCACCGAGAGGTGCTCGGCCCGGCGCATCCGGTCCCAGGCTTCCCAGGAGGCGGCGGTGTCCAAGGCCGACAGCAGCTCGCGTCGCTCCCTTCCGGCATACCGCAGCTCGGGCCCGAAGGTCTCCTCCAGCCATCCACGGAGGCGGCCGTCCGCGTCAGCGATCCACTCGGCGATGTCGGGTTGGCGCGGAGCCAGGTTCATCCCGGCTCGGCGCACCGCGCTAACCGACTCGAACAGCTTGGCTCGCTGGCCGACGACCAGGTCGATGCGGTCCTCGAGCGGCCGGTCGGCCGGCACGGCTTCCACGGCGTCCCAATACTGCGCGGCCTGAAGCGCCATGACGGTGCGGTAAAGGGACTCCATGTCCTCGAAGTGGTGGAAGACCAGCCGCACCGATACGCCGGCCTCAGCGGCAACGGCCTTGGCGGTCGGGGCGGGATCGCCCCCTTCGAGCAGGGACACAAGCGCGTCGGCTACCCGCCCCCTCGTGCGCTCGCCCCTCGCCTTGGGGGTCTCGCCCCGCTTGCTGCCCGCAGGACTCGTCGCAGCGGTCCGCTGGCTCGCAGTGACCCGGCTCGCAGCGGGACGCCCGAGAGCGGCCCGCCTGCCAGCGCCACGCCCGACGGTGGCCCGGCTGGCAGCGGCCCGGCTGGCGGTGCCACGGCTGGCGGCTGCGCGCCCGGCGGTGACCCGGCCCGTAGGGGGCTTCGTGCGGGCACGGGAGCCCGCAGCGGCGCGGCTCGATGAGGCTTGTGCGTTCATGTGCCCTCCTGGGCTTGTCGACTGGGTGGCTAGCCGGCGTGTCGTCGGCCAGGCGACGTCGCACGCCCGGATGCGGGGGCGACCGAAGCCGCCCGGATCAGGTCGCGTTGCCGGGGTGAAGCCTTGCCCGCGCCGTAGCGGGGGCGTTCGCAACCCGGAACTGGGTGGCAGGACTCGTCCGGAGCACTCCCGTGAGCGGGCGCCACGCGTGTGCCGGAACCGTAGCCCGCCCGGGCCGGGTGATGGGACTCGTGCGCGGGAGGCTGCAGCGATGGTCTCCCGTTGACGTGCGACATGCGGCGTTGACGCTACCAAACCGCAACTCAGTTGCACCACCACTACTCGCAAGCGGTGCGTGAAGCTCGGCACGGACCGCGACGGAGAAGCAGTCTGGCACCCGGCGCGCCCGCCGGTGGCGCGGGGCCGCGCCCGCCGCGCCCGTAGGCTCACCCGCCGAAGGCGGTGGGTGGCGGAGGACGACCGGCAGGGAGGCGCGATGGAGCAGCGGACGCTCGGGAGCCAGGGACTCGTGGTCTCGGCCATGGGATTGGGCTGCATGGGCATGAGCGACTTCTACGGCCCGACGGACGAGCAGGAGTCCCTGGCGACCATCCACCGTGCCCTGGAGCTGGGGATCACGTTCCTGGACACCGCGGACATGTACGGGCCCTTCACCAACGAGGAGCTGGTGGGGCGGGCGATCGCCGGGCGCCGTGACGAGGTTGTGGTGGCGACCAAGTTCGGCAACGAGCGCCGGGCAGACGGGTCCTACGTCGGGATCAACGGGAAACCGGACTACGTCCGCCAGGCGATCGACGGTTCGCTGCGCCGCCTGGGCGTCGACCACGTGGATCTCTACTACCAGCACCGGGTCGACACCGAGGTGCCGATCGAGGACACCTGGGGGGCCATGGCGGAGCTGGTGGAGGCGGGAAAGGCTCGCTACCTCGGCATCTCCGAGGCCGCGCCCGCCACCGTCCGGCGCGCGCACGCCACCCATCCCATCAGCGCCGTCCAGACGGAGTACTCACTGTTCAGCCGGGATCCCGAGGCCGAGCTCCTGGGTGCCCTGCGCGAGCTGGGCATCGGGTTCGTGGCCTACAGCCCGCTGGGGCGGGGGCTGCTGACCGGGGCGATCTCCAACCCGGCCGACCTGGCCCATGACGATTTCCGCCGTGCCGCGCCCCGGTTCAGCGACGAGAACTTCGCCGCCAACCGGGCGGTGGTCGAGCGGGTGCGGGCACTGGCCGAGCGCAAGGGCGTGTCCCCGGCGCAGCTGGCCCTGGCCTGGGTGCTGGCCCAAGGCCATGACGTGGTGCCGATTCCCGGCACCAAGCGGCGCCCGTACCTGGAGGAGAACGCGGCCGCCGTGGAGCTCGACCTCACCGACGAGGAGCTGGCGTCCATCGAAGAGGTGGCGCCCATCGGGGTTGCGGCCGGCTCGCGCTATCCCGAGGCGCAGATGGCCCGGGTCAACCTGTAGCTGCAGGGGCGGCGCCCGCCGGCCCGTCGGCGACCACGCGCCCGCCCTCGAGCTCCACCACACGGTCCATCCCGACGGCCTCGGACTCCCGGTGGGTCACGAGGAGGACGCCGGTCCCGCTGCCCCGGGCCGACCGGGAGACCTCCTCCACGAGGCGCTGCCCGGAGGAGGCGTCCAGCCCGGCGGTCGGCTCGTCCAGGACGAGCACACTTCCCCCGGCGAGGAGCGCCCGGGCGATGGCGATACGCCGCCGCTGCCCGCCGGACACCTGCAGGCCCCCCTCGCCGACCGGCGTCCCCAGCCCGTCGGGCAGCGTGGCGACCCACTCGTCCAGCTGGGCCCGACGCAGCGCATCGGCGATCTCCGCGTCGCTGGCGTCCGGGCGCCCCAGCGTCAGATTGGCGCGCATGGTCCCTCCGAAGAGATGCGCGTCCTGGTCCACGAGGGAGATAGCCCGGCGCACATCCCGCTGGCGCAGCCGGCTCAGGTCCATGCCCCCCAGGGAGGCCGAGCCGGCCTGGAGCGGCCAGAATCGCAGCAACGTGTGCACGAGGCTGCTCTTGCCGGCGCCGCTCGAGCCGATGACGGCCACCTGCTGCGCGGCAGGCACCCGCAGGCTGAGGCCGTCGAGAGCGAAGGGGAGGCCTGGCCCGTAGCGGAGGTGGGCGTCGGCCACCTCCACGTCGAACGGCGCCCCGGGAAGCGGCTCGGGCCTCCCGGGGTCCGTGACGGGAACGGGCACGGCGTCGATGGCCAGGAGCCGCCGGCCGGCTGCCACCACATCGGATGCCCGGACGGCGGCCAGCGCCACTGCCGGCACCGTCTCGAACGCGCCCACGGCCGCCAACGGGAGGACGCCGAGGAGCACGGCCCCCATCTGGTGGTGCCCAGCGGCGGGAATGCCGACGGCCAGGGTCCCAACGACGGCCGCACCGAGGCACGCGGTCACGACGGCCGCCGCCGCCCCGAAGGACCATGACCTCCGCCGGGCCAGGCGGGTCAGCTCCTGGTCCAGGGCCTCGACCCGGGCCAGGACACGGGCGTCGCCGCCGTAGGCCACGAGATCCGGCGCCGCACGCAGGAGGTCGACCACCTCGGCCGACAACTCACCCCTGAGGGCGGCCTCGGCGCCCCGGGCGGCCCCCCCTCGAACGGCGAGCGCAGGGGCCACCACCAGGGCCACGGCCAAGCAGACGGCAAGCACCGCGCCGGCGGCCGGCAGGAGGGCCGCGGAGAGCGCCACGGCGAGAACGCTGGCAGCCGCGGTCACCACGACCGGCAGCAGGCAGCGTAGGAAGAGGTCCTGGAGCGTGTCCACGTCGCCGGTCACCCGGGCGAGGAGGTCACCGCTGCGCCAGTCGCGCAGGGCCGCGGGGGCCAGCGGTTCGAGCCGGTCGTACAGCCAGACGCGCCAGTGCGCCAGCGACCGGAACGCCGCGTCGTGGGCCACGAGGCGCTCGGCGTACCGAAGAGGTCCCCGCAGGAAGGCCAGCACCTCCACGGCGGCCAACAGCCCGGCGATGGCCCCTAGGCCTGGCCGGAAGGCCGCCCGGTCGACGACATAGCCCGAGCCGGCCAGGATGCCCACGGTGGCCATGGCCCCGGCCACGCCGAGCCCGACGGCTCCGGCCAGGCGGGCCCAGGACGGGGACGCCACCTGAACGAGGCGCCGCACGACGACCCGCGTCGCCAGGTGATCGGGGCGGTCGGTCACCGCAGCCCGCCTCCGACCCCGAGGGGACCGCCCGGGCCGCCGAGTCCAGTCGCGGCGCCAAGGGTCTCGCCCCCCAGGGCCGCGCCGCCGTTCCCGGCCGCTCCCCCCAGGGCCGCCGCGCTGCCATCCGTGCCGGCTTCTGCGGCCTCGCGCCCGGGGAGCTCGAGGCTGCGGTCGATGCGGCCGACCAGCTCGGCTCGGTGGGCGGCTACCAGGACGGTCCGTTGCTCCAGCCAGCCGTCGAGTGACGCCCGGAGCCGCTGCTCACTGAACCGGTCCAGATGGGCGACGGGCTCGTCCAGAAGGACGACCGGTGCGTCCCGGAGCACCGCGCGTGCGATCGCCACCCGTTGCCGCTCGCCCGCGCTCAGCGTGAGGCCGCCCTCCCCGACCGGCGTGTCCAGACGCTGGGGGAGCCCTCGGAGCATCGGGGCCAACCCGGTCAGTTCGGCCACCTCTTCCAGGGCGTTGTCAGAGGCGTCCGGTCGGGCCAGCCGCAGGTTGTCGGCAAGGGTCCCGTGGACGAGCTGGGGGCGTTGAGGCACCCAGGCGAGGAGCCGGCGCCAGGCCCCGGGGTCGATCGACTGCAGGTCGAGCCCTCCCACCAGGACCCGCCCGGCGTCGGGCCGGACGAACCCAAGCAGCACAGCGACCGCCGTGGACTTGCCCGATCCGGACGGACCCAGCAGGGCCACGTGCTCGCCGCTTCCCAGCGCCAGATCCAGCCCGTCGAGCACAGGCGCAGCACGACCAGGGAAGGTCACGCGTCCCCCCTCGATGCGGATGCCCTCCTCCCGGAGGCGGAAGGCGGGGCGCAGTCCGGCCGTGGCCCCCGCTCCGGCCGGAGGGCCGCCGGCGGGGATCCCGGCGTCGAGGACCGAGAGGATGCGCTCGGCCGCCGCCTGGCCCTCCTCGCTGGCATGGAACTCGGCGCCGGCACGCCGGAGCGGCAGGAACACCTCGGGGGAGACGAGCAGCACTGCCAGAGCCGTGTACAGGCTGACGGTCCCCCCCAGCAGGCGAAGTCCCAGGACCATGGCCACCAGTCCGGTGCCGATGCCGGCCACGAACTCGAGAGCCAGCGCGGAGAGGAAGGCGATCCGCAGCGTGCCCAGCGTCGTCTGGCGCAGTCCTTCGGTGGCCGCGGCAACCTCCCGGCGTCCCTGCGCCTCCTGCCCGAACGCCCTCAGCGTCGGCAGCCCGCGCAACAGCTCGAGGAATCGGGCGGAAAGGGACGACAGGCGTCGCCACTGGCGGCGGGTCCGGGCCGCAGACGCCCGTCCGAACCTGACCATGGCCAGCGGCACGACCGCCACCAGGCCGAGCAGGATCAGGAACGAGGGCCAGTCCTCCCACGCCACCCAGCCCAGCAGGCCGAGAGGGGCGAGCCCGGCCAAGATGGCCTGGGGGAGGTAGCGGCCGAAGTAGACGTCCAGCGCGCTGATGCCTCGCGTGGCCACCAGCGAGAGCTCCCCCGCCTGCTCGCCGGCCAGCCACGTCGGCCCCAGTGCCAGTGCGTGGCGCAGGAGCTGGCGCCGGAGCGCCGAGGTGACCGCGGCACTCGTCCGCTGGGCGAACGACTCACCCGCCCAGACGGCCAGGCCCCGGGCAGCGAAGGCCGCGGCCAGCCCGACCAGCTCCGGAACCAGAGAGCCCAGCCGGACATGGCGCAGCATCGCGTCGGAGACCACAGTTCCCAACAGCACGGCCTGGGCCACGACGCTGACGGTGGCGACCAGGCCGACCGCGACGGCAAAGACGAGGTAGCGGCGGGTCGCCGCGACCCGGGCGGCCAGACGGCGGTCGATCAGGCCCCCGCGGCGCCGCTCGGCGGCAAGGGTGGACATCTCGCCGCCAACCTAATGGACCGGGGTCGCCCGGTCGCTGGCGGCACCGGAGCCCCGGGGGTGCGCGGCAGACGTGACGCTGCGTCTCGTGGCCTGGGCTCGTCTGGCGGAGACGACCAGGCTCGACCACCAGCGACGGCCGTGCACGTGGCGCGTCACAGGGCCGGCGATGAGTCTGGGCGATCGCGCTGGCGATGCCGCTACGCGGCTGGATGGTCTGGCTACGCCACCATTTGCCTACAGGGGTTGCGTTAGTTTCCCTACGGGTCTACAATCGACCTTGCGTCGAGATTCGCACTGCGTTGGTCGAAGGATTACGCGTGGGCGAGCCAGGAGGCAGTGATGGAGCGTCGCTCTTGTCGCCAGCGGCTGAGTTTTGATGATTGGCTCGGCCTGCGCTTGACGATTCTTTTGGCTGGTGCGCTCTGTATCGCCTTCTTGACTCCCGGGGTGGCAGCCGCTGGGCAGTACGAATCAAGCACAACCAGCGGCGTCTACGTCAACGGCTATACATATCACATGTATTCTTGGATTACAACGTCACCCGGCAAGTCTGCTTCATTCGGCACTCACGTTACAGAGGCACAGGGCATCGGATGGCCCTCGGGGTGGGTGGAAATTGAGGCGCGCATTTTCTACTCAACAGGGACGCTTTGTAGGGCTAGCACAAAACATGTCTTTGGCGTCGCGAGCGGAGCTGGTGTTGAAGATTCGCCGGCATGCGGTGCTGGTCCCCTGTACTTCAGTGAGGGGTTGACTTGGTTCTGGAACGGAAGTGGCTATGACGAGTACCACACCCTTCCGACCCCAAATGATACAACGTAGACCCGCATCTAGAGGACAGGACCGAACACATGAAGCACCGTTCTAAGCGAATGGCAGGAGTTGCGGCAGCGATGATGATTGCTTCGGGAGCAAGCGTTGCCGTTGCGGTCGGATGGTCCGGAGGGAGCACCCCAAACGTTCATCCTGCCGCCTCTGGCGCGGGCGCCGTAGCCCCAGTAGGCGATGAGGTAATGCCGGTTAGCGTTAATGCGAATGGGCAAACCTACGGTTCTGCCGTAGGAGCGAGCTCGTCTGCTGGACTGCCTGACTTAATTCGGGTTCGCGCGACAAATGGCGTCTTTGGCTACATCACTAAAGTGGCCTATTTGGGTCCAGCGTTGCCGACTCCGACACAGGTCAAGTCTTATCCCAAGAACACCCAGGGAGACTACGTAGCTCCTTCGAGAAGCGTCCCGGTCTACACAAGCAACGGTACGTCACAAGTCGGTGTGTTCACGTTTGGCGGGGGTACGTATCAAACAAATCGATGAACGTCTTCCGTTGTTCCCCTCTGGCTCTCATGCGGGCCACGAACCAGGGTCACCACAAAGTCGGCGCATGACTGCCTGAGTAGGGAACTCACCGTCTCCCGGCATAGATGTAGGTGCTCGAGGCAATCCCGCAGGTCCGAACCCCGTGCCACAACCGGCCCCCTCTGCGGCTATGCGACCTCCGCCCGCTACGACACCCGGCCCGACGCCCTCCGCCTGGCGGCAACTCGACCTCGGCATCTGGCGCTCTGGTGCTTAGCGTCTAACCGCTCGAGGACGCAATGCCCAGGAAGGCGACCAGGGCCCGGTTGACGCGGACGACCTCCGCATCGTCGGGTATCCCGGGACGCTCACCGAGCCTGGATCGACGCACCGTGGTGAGGTTGTCGACCATCAGTCGGGAAGGATCGCGCAGTCCGTTGCCAGGTGAAGCCGGGATGGGCAGTCGGAACAACGGCGCCTCGGTCGGGTCGGTGGTGAAGAGGCACATGGAGACCGAGTCCACGAACCCCTGGTCGTCGTCGTCACGCTCGCTGGCAGCGACGGCACGCGCCTGGCGGTGGGCCTCCTCGGCGAATCTTGGGGTCCAGTCGTCAGGGACCCAGATCTGGATTGGGCGCACACCTTGCTCCCGAGGCCCGGGTCGGTACTCGCGCACCCGGCGTCTCGATCCGGTGTCGGACACGAGGATCATCTCCTCCGATTCCAACGTTACATGTAAATGGGCTCGCGCGTTTGCTACGCGGCCCTGGTCAGAGGCACACTTTGTAGATGGAAAACGCGGCGGGGCGCTGGAACCTGGCTCCCAGGCGCCTCAAGGCGGGGCGCCACTACCCGGGGACCTGGCAGGAGTTCATCGCCTGGTTCGCCACCGAAACAGGATGCCACGACTACCTCGGCGACCTGCGTTGGCATGACGGCTTCGTCTGCCCGTTGTGCGAGGAGGTCGGCGGCCACCGCACGGGCATGCGTTGGTGGTGTCCTTCCTGCCGGCGCTGGTCCTCTGTCACCACCCGCACCTCCGTGCAACAGACCCACGTCACGCTCCAGACGTGGCTGTTGGCGGTCTGGCTCATGTCGAGCGACAAGCGGGGCGTGAGCGCCACATTCCTTGCGTCCTCCCTCGGCATCGACTATCGCACTGCCTGGCACATCCTGCACAAGGTCCGACTCACCTTCTCCCAAGAAGACCGAGATCCGCTCACTGGACTCGTTGAGATCGACGAGATGTACCTCGGCGGTCAAGACCTCGGCAACAACCGCAGGGGGAGGAGCCTGGCGACTAAAGCCTGCGTGGTCATCGCCTGTGAGTGCAAACGGGGCAAAGTCATTGGCCGAATTCGTATGGGGCGCTTGGAGGACTCCACCCACACGTCGCTCGAACCCTGGATGCAGCGTCATGTGGAGAAAGGGTCGGCCATCCATACTGACGGGCACAGTGGCTACGTCAACCTGAAGACCCTCGGCTATCGCCACATAGTCACGTCCATGACGCAGTCGCCCCATCCCGCCCACGTCGTGTTCCCACGGGTACACACCATCGCCAGCCTCTCCAAACGTTGGATACTGGGCACCCACCACGGCGGCATCCACCCTCAGTACCTCGACCCTTACATGGACGAGTTCGTCTTCAGGTTCAACCGCCGGCACTCTTGGTCGAGAGGGCTCGTGTTCTACCGGGTGCTCCAGGGATTGTTAGAGCGGGACGCGTACGTGACCAGGCCACAGGTCCATCGAGTGCCCCTCCCGAAGCCCGCTACAACAGGCACACAGGCGAGCGGCGCGCTCAAGACCTCCAAGCGCAAGCAGGATGCTGCGAACCAGAAGCTGGTCGAAGACGAGCTCTTCACCTGGGCCGAGCTCGACGACACCGAGGCACCGCCCACACCGTTCTCCCCGCTATCTGAACTGCCGAGTTCCGAGCCGGTGCGCTAAGGCGCCGCACCTCATTGCAGACGGCCAACCAATGGTTACTATACGAGGTATGAGGTTCCGAACTGTTGCTGTCCTTATGGTTGGACTTGTTGCTCTTGTGGCGCTCGGAGCTTCGCTCGCTGCCGTCGAGGGACAAGTGCCGGCCAATCCGGCTCCGCACTCCTACGCCGCTGCAAAGGCTGAAGCCATGCGCCTTTGTCATGCGGCGTTCGGTTCCAGACTGCTCGGAGCGGGACCTGCTTCTGTCGGCAATGTGCGGACACCCGCACGGACGGACCTGACTTACCAAGCCCGTCCCCAAGCCTTCTCCGGCGTGTCCACAACTACATTTGCCGCCTACTGCGACGTGGCTGCGGGTGCGAAGTTCCACAAGCTCTACGCCATCGCAAAGGGCTTCGGGCCTGTGTTCATCAAGGGTCCCACACGCCGATACTCGGCCTGACGCCCAACTGAATGGCCAAAGCTACCCGGGAATTGTGCCTCTGACCAGGGCCGCGCAGCAAACGCGCGAGCCCATTTACATGTAACCCGGGCGCCGGCGACGCGAGGAGCCATAGGACGGGGAGGATGGTCCCCACGCTGGTGTGCTCGGCTGGCAGTGGTGACGGTGAGCCGGCCTGTAGGCGGGGTTCTGTCCAGCCTCCGAGGAGGCCTGGGTGGCCATCCATCTACGCGGCCTACCTGGGGACTGCCCCGATGCCGGGGCGGACGGGCCGCCCATGTCCCACGCTTGGCCTTGCTCCGGGTGGGGTTTGCCGAGCCGGCCCGGTCGCCCGGACCGCTGGTGCGCCCTTACCGCACCGTTTCACCCTTGCCTGAGCGGGTTTCCCCGCCATCGGCGGTCTGTTTTCTGTGGCACTGTCCTGCGGGTCGCCCCGACTGGCCGTTAGCCAGCACCCTGCCCTGTGGAGCCCCGACCTTCCTCGACCCGGTGCCGAGCGAACGACCCGGGCCGCGGCCACCCGGCCGGCTCACCGTCTCCACCAGTTTGCCAGCGTCCGGCCTACCCTGCCGACGCGGACGTCGACGCACTCCTAGGCTTCCGAGCCGGGCACGTCATGGGGCCCGGAACCACCCCGTCGCTAGGGTGGGCGCCGTGGCGCGAGGACCCGATGAGCTCGTCACCGCCGGCCATGCCGACGTGCTGTCCATCGCCGATCTGTACGACCAGGTCGAACTGGCGCTGGCCCGGGCGTTCCCCCGGCGGAGATCGGTGTGGGTCCGCGGCGAGATCCAGCACATCGTCGACCCTCGGGGCGGGCGCGGGCACTGCTACATCGACCTGGTCGACCCGGACACCGCCAGGGCCCGCCAAGCCCCGGTGCTCCGGGTGAAGTGCTGGCAGTCCACGTGGGCTCCCCTACGGACCACCCTTGGACGGGAGGGGATCTCGCTCGCCCCGGGCATGGTGGTCGTCCTGCGGGGGACCATGGACTTCTACCGTCCCAAGGCCGAGATCGGCTTCATCCTGAGCGACCTGGACGTCACCGCGCTGCTGGGGCGCATGGCCGCCCAGCGCGCCGCCCTACTGCGAGCCCTCGAGGCCGAGGGCCTCGTCGGCCGGAACGGGGCCATTCCCATCTGTCCCGTGCCTCTGAGGGTGGGCCTGGTGGCCAGCCCCGGCACCGAGGGCTACCGGGACTTCCTGGGTCAGCTCCAGGATTCCGGCCTTTCGTTCCGGGTGACGGTTGCTCCGGCCCGGGTGCAGGGGCGGGCCGCTCCGGGCGCGGTCGCCACCGCGGTCCGGCGGCTGTCGGCGCTCGGACCCGAGGGGCTGGACGTGATCGTCGTCGTCCGTGGCGGAGGATCGAAGGCCGACCTGGCTGCCTTCGACGCCGAACCGGTGGCGCGGGCGATCGCCACGGCCGCCGTTCCGGTGTGGACGGGCATCGGGCACACCGGCGACGAGTCGGTGGCCGACATCGTCGCCAGCCGAGCCTGCATCACGCCGACCGACTGCGGCCGTGAGCTCGTCCAGCGGGTCCAGTCGTGGTGGGGGACCCACGTCGGCGGTCCTGCGGCCGCGGTCGGCCGCCGGGCGGGAGAGCGGCTGGCCGCCTCGCAGCGTGAGCACGACGGGGCAAGGGACCGCCTGACGGCGATGGCGCGCCACCTGTTGGACCGCCAGTCCGAGCTTGTCGGCCGGCGGGGCGCCTCGGTCGCGCGGTGCGCTCCGCGACTGGTGGAGGCGGCCCGTACGTCTGTCGTCGCCCGTAGCTGCCGCACGGGCCCGCTGGCGCTCGCGCACCTCGAGCGGTCGCGTGAGCAGTTGGTCGGCTTCCGGCGGCTCATCGCCGCCTATGACGTTGAGCGGCAGCTCGAGCGCGGCTACACCCTGACTCTGGACGCCACGGGCACCGTTGTCCGCAGCGCCGCCGATGTCCATGTGGGGACGCCGCTCGTCACCCGGTTCGCCGATGGGACCGCCACGTCGGTGGTCGACGGTGCATCGGTGTCAGACGGCATGTCGGTGGCAGACGGTATGTCGGTGGCAGACGGTAAGTCGGTGGCAGCCAAGGAGAGGTCATGACGGAACCGCGGGACCATCAGGATCGCGACCCGGACGTGCCCGTGGAGGGCCTGTCCTACAGCGAGGCCAGCACCGAGCTGGACTCGATCGTCCACTTCTTCGAGCAGCGAGACGTGGATGTGGACCAGCTCGTCGGCCGGCTCGTGCGCGCCACCGCCTTGGTCGAGGAGCTGGACAGCCGACTGCGCCAGACCCGCCTCCAAGTGGAGCAGCTGGTGCCCCGCCTCACCGCTGTGCTGTCCGACTCCCCATCCGGCGCGCCGGGCTCCTCCGGCTTGCCGCAGGCGGACTCGGACCCGGCCCCGGATGCCGGCGATGCTGGGCCGGAGGGCGCGGACCACGCCTACGACGGCGCGTACCGCGGTGACGGCGCGGACGACGGCGCGTACCGAGATGAGGGCGCGGACGACGCGGACGAAGATGACCTCGGCCCCGCACCCGGGCTCTTCTGATGGTCGCGCCCCCTGCCCCCACAGCTCCCGACGACCGGCGCTACTTCCGCCAGCTCCTGGCCGGCCGGGACTTCGCCTGCGAGAACGACGTCGCCCGCCAGATGGCGAATTTCGTGTACGCGGTCGGTGACCGGGTAACGGGTGAGGCGCTGCTGGTCGACCCCGCCTACGCGCCGGCCGAGCTCCTGGACGTGCTGGAGGCGGACGGTATGCGGTGCGCCGGTGTGCTCGCTACCCACTACCACGCCGACCACGTGGGCGGCTCCCTTGCCGGGTGGCCGATCGACGGCGTTGCCGTGCTGCTCGAGCACCTGCAGGTGCCCGTGCACGTCCAGCGGGACGAGCTTCCGTGGGTGGTGCGCGGCGCCGGGGTGTCGGCTGCAGATCTGGTGCCGCACGAAAGCGGGGACCGGCTGGCCGTGGGCAGCCTGGTGGTCACCCTCGTCCACACGCCGGGGCACACGCCGGGGAGCCAGTGCTTCCTCGTGGACGGCGCCCTCGTTTCGGGGGACACCCTGTTCCTCCAGGGTTGCGGCCGGACCGATCTCCCCGGGAGCGATCCTGTCGCCATGTACGACTCCCTCACGTCCAGGCTGGCCCAGGTGCCGGACGGCACGATCGTGTACCCGGGGCACCAGTACGCTCCGGAGCCCTCGGCGCCCATGGGCGAGGTCCGGCGCGACAACCTGTGCTTCCGCCCCGGCTCCGCCCAGGAGTGGCTGGACATGTTCGCCCGGTGACCGGCGGGTCGTTGCCGCCGGACGGCACGGTCGCCATCGCCGGCGCGTCCCTCGCGGGCCTCCGGGCGGCCCAGGGCCTGCGGGACAACGGCTTCGCCGGGTCCATCGTGATGGTGGGGGAGGAGCAGCACCCCCCCTACGATCGGCCGCCCCTCTCCAAGCAGGTGCTGGCCGGCGCCTGGCCGCCGGAGCGCACGGCGCTGGCCGCTCCCGACGCGCTGGCGGCCATGGGGCTGGAGCTGCGGCTCGGGTGCCGGGTCTTGTCCCTGGACGCCGGCCGCCGGCTCCTGTCCCTCGACGACGGGAGCGAGCTCCGGGCCGACGGCGTGGTCATCGCCACGGGGGCCCGCCCGCGCCGCATGCCGGGGACCGAGGACCACCCGGCCGTCACGGTCCTGAGGACGCTGGAGGACGTCCGGGGGCTCCGCCACGCGCTCGACGAAGCAGGACCCGGCTGCCGGGTCGTCGTCGTGGGAGCCGGATTCATCGGCTCGGAGGTGGCGGCTACGTGCGCCGGGCTCGGCTGCCGCGTGACCGTGCTGGAGGGACTGCCGGCCCCGCTGGCCCCGGCGCTCGGGGAAGACGTCGGCGCGGCACTGGGAGCAATGCACGCTCGCAACGGCGTCACGTTGCGCACGCGGGCGATCGTGGAGGGCATTGACCGACCGGCGGGAGGCGGCGCGGAGGTGGTGCTTGCCGGTGGCGACAGGCTGGCGGCGGACGTGGTGGTGGTGGGCATCGGGGTCGTGCCGGCCACGGACTGGCTGGCGGGCTCGGGCCTGACCGTCGCCGACGGCGTCGTGTGCGACCACCGGCTGTTCGCCGCCGACCGCGTGGTGGCCGCGGGCGACCTGGCGCGCTGGCAGTGGCGTCACGCGGGCGAGGAGCGATCCGTCCGCATCGAGCACTGGGAGACGGCGGCCCAGATGGGGGCGGCGGCGGGGGCCGCACTCCTGGCCGGCCGGGATCAGGCCCCACCATTCGACCCGGTCCCCTACTTCTGGTCGGACCAGTACGGGCTCCGCATCCAGGTGCTCGGGCGCCCGGATCCCACCGACGAGGTGGCCGTGGTGGAGGGGAGCCTGGACGCGCAGGACGGCAAGTTCGTCGCCCTCTACGGCCGGGGCGGCCGGCTGACCGCGGCCCTCGCCGTCAGCCGGCCCCGCCTCCTGATGGCCTTCCGGCCACTCCTCGTCGCCGGGGCCGGCTGGGACGAGGCGCTGGCCGTTCTCCGGCCCTGAGCCGCTGGGCCGAGGCGCTGGACGAGGCGCTGGCCGTCCTCGCGCCATGATCCGCCGGGTGCGCCACCCTGGGATTTCGCCCGCCGGGACCGGCTGTCAGCGCCGGGAGAGGATGGCCCGGGCCCGGGCCCGGGACGCGAGCCGCGGCAGCCGGCGGGCGCCGTAGACCAGGCGGCGGGCGGTGTCGGGATCCGGCTCCCACCCTTCCCAGGCCGATCGCTCGGCAGCGCCAGCGACGGCCACGGCGGTGACGGGCCCCCGGGCGCCCGTGGCCACGTCCACCCGTGCGGCAAGGGTGCCGAGCGTGTCCGACGGCCCCGTGGGCACCCTGCTGCGGCGTGCCGCCCGCTCCACGGACCGGGTCACTGCGGCCCGCCACGTCGGCGGGCGCCTGCGGTGCCGGCGGACCAGGACTGCGGCCAAGCCGAGCAGCCCCAGCAGGGGCATCGTGGGCACGAGCGGGATACGGCTCAGCTCGGAGAGGACCACTCCTTGGAGGCTGGAGCCCGACGATGGGGTGGCGTTGGGGACATAGGCCGTGGGGTCGAAGCTCTGCCAGCCGTACCCGGGGAACCACACCTGCACCCACGCGTGCGCGTCCTTGGCCAGCACGTCGTAGGTGCCGGTGAGCGGGTCGTAGGGGCCCGGCACGTACCCGACGGCCTCCCGGGCCGGGATGCCGAGCGTGCGCAGCATCACGGCGAGCGACGTGCTGATCTGCTCGCAGTAGCCGCGGCGGGACCCGAAAAGGAATTGGGCCACCGCGTCCTGCCCTGCCGCAAGGGTCGGGATGCTCGTGGTGTAGGTGGTGTGCCGCCCGATCCACCGCTCCAGGGCGGTCACCGCGCCGTACACGCTGGACTGCCCGGCGGTGACCCGGCGGGCCAGGGCGGCCACCCGGGGATAGGGATGGGGAAGGCGGAGATCCTCGGTCCGCACGCCGGCTGTCAGCCCCTGGGTCCCGTTGGCGCCACGCAGGGTGGCAGGCGACGGGGTCTGCACCGAGGACACCACCGTATACACCGACCCGGCGCCGAGCGCCTGGGCCGACTCGATGGTGCCGTCGGCGCTCACGTAGAGGCGGTGGGTCGGGAACCAGACCAGCATCGCCTGGCTCGCGTGCAGCACCAGGTTCGAGCCGGAGCTGGCGAGGTAGAAGGTCTGGTAGTCGGTGCTGGGTGCCGAGGCGCCTGTGCCGGCGGGTGTGGCCGCCGAGCCGTCCGAGCCGTCGCTCGCGGCCCCGGGGTGGGCCGATCCAGCGGTGCTCCCGGAACCCGCACCGACCGGCCCCGCAGCCCGGGTCGGCATGGCCGGTTCGGCGGGCTGCGAGGTGCCGACCACGAGCGGCGGCCCCCCGGTCACGGTTTCCCAACGCGTGCCGTCGCTTGTCACCGGACCGCCGTTCGTGGTGCCAGCTCGTGTCGCCGGGTGCAGGGCGCGCGCCGATTGGGTCCAGGACTGCCCGGACCATGCATCGTAGGTTTCCGCCAACCAGTAGGAGGGTCGATCGGCCCGGACGCGCAGCACCACCTCGTTGCCGAGCGAGGCACGCAGAGCGGTGTTGAGGGGGCCGGCAAACCCGAGGTAGCCGCCCACCCCGGTCGGCCCGGTGGCCGACGCCGTCTGCAGGCTGGCACTCGAGGAGGCCGGGACCAGGTGCGACGGCTGGGAGCCACCGGGACCACCCGTCCCCGATGCCGGGGACGCGGGGGCGAAGGCTGGTGGCGCCGGAGCGGGCAGCACCAGGACGATCACCGCGGCGACGGCCAGGGCCGCCAGGGCGGCCGGGACGACCGCGGCGGCCCGGACCGGAGCGCCGCCCGCCATCGACGCCCACGCGGCAGCCAGCCCGAGGACCACGAAGGTGGACCAGAGGGCCACCACCAGCCCGAAGTCAATGGACACGGCCTGGGTGGAGGCCAGTGCGATCAGCGTGGCCGAGCCGGCGATGGAGAATCCGAGGTCCCGCCGGGTCGGAAGGTCGAAGGAGTGGACGGCCTGCATGATGGCGAACAGCGCAGCAAGGGCCGCCTCGACCGCGGTCAGGGCGCCAGCCGGCGCGTCCGCCGCGACGGTCATGAAGAACCAGGTGAAGGCACCGATCATCAGGCCCGCCAACGCCGCCCGCAGGTACGGGACCGGCCGGGCCCGACGCCGGTAGGACCACAGCCCGCCGGCGGCCACCGCCGCCAGCGCCGGCCCGGCCATCCAGGCCTGCAGCAGTCCCTGGAGCAGGCAGGCGACGATCCCCGTACCCACCGCCCCTGCCGCCGACGCCCGCAGGAGCAGCGAATGCTCCGGCGGCAGGGAGCGGCCGGGATGCCGGAGCAGGCCGAGCAGGGCCTTCACCGCCCCCGCCCGTCCCAGGGTGAGGGGCCGAACGCCCGGTGAGGCAGGGAGCGCGCCAGCCGCCTTCCGGCGTCCCGGACCGTGGGCACGGGCTCGACCACCTCGCCGCCCTCGTGGACCGTGGCCAGCTCCACCTCGATGCCTGAGGCCAGCAGCGCCGCGACGGTCCCGAGCACCCGCCCTGCGTGCTCCTCGGCCGCCTCCTGGCCCGGGGGCAGGTGGCCGCGGACCACCGCCGTGCGGCGGTGCGGCCGCTCGTGCTCCCGGACCATCAGGCTCCCGGCGTGGGCCGAGGCCGGCCAGTGGACCGTGGACCGCCCGTCGCCCGGCGCGTAGGGGCGCAAGCCGCGAACCTCCGTCCCGGATCGCTCGGGCCCTGAGCCGGGGCCAGCGTCGGCCCCACGCTCCACCACGGCCGGATCGGGGCCGCCGGCGGCCGGCGCCACCAGCACCGGGCCGGGCAACGCCACCGCAACCGCGCGCGTCCACCACAGGAGCCCGAACGGGGCAGCACTGGACACGACCACGGTGCAGTGCTCGAGGACCCCCCGATGGGGCGGCCGGACCTCCAGGATGACCCGACGTGCCCCGCCGGTGGCCACGTCGGGGCCGGGGGGCGAGCGGGGAGCAAGGACTGCGGCGCCGCGCACGCCGAGCTGCACCGCCAGCGCCGATCCGGCGGTGGCGTCGGGCGGGACCTCCAGTGCCGCCAGCCGCACCCGCCATACCGCGAGCGCCGGTCCGGCCAACCCAACCACGAGTAGGCCCGCCACCAGTGCTCCGACCGTCTGTACCCACCCGACGCCGCTGCCCCGGGCCACCGCCCCCCACACCGCCAGCACCGCCGCGCTGGCCGCCCCCGGCGCCGCCGCCCGCCGCGGGCGGGGGAGGCCGGAACGGGTCACGGCCGAGGAGCGGGGGTGGTGCGCACCACCTCCTCCACGATGGCCGGGCGCTGCTCCGAGCTTCCGTCGATGACCAGCCGGTGCGCCAGTGCGGCCACCGCCACGGCCTGCACATCCCCCGGGGTGGCGTAGGCGCGCCCGTCGAGCAGTGCGTGGGCTTGGGCCGCCCGGACCACGGCGATGGAGGCGCGGGGGCTCGCCCCCAGTCTCACGCCCGACGCCTCCCGGGTCGAGCGCGCCAGCTGGACGGCATAGGCCGCCACCGCCCGGTCCACGCGGACGCGGCCGGTGGCGGCCACCAGGCGGGCCCAGTCGTCGACCTTGCAGAGCGGGACGAGCCGGTCGAGCTCGGCCTGGCCCCCTTCGCCCATGGCCAGGCGCACCTCGGTGCCGACATCGGGGTAGCCGACGGGGGTGGCCAGGGCGAACCGGTCGAGCTGGCTCTCCACGAGCGGAAAGGTACCGAGCTGCTCCGCGGGATTTTGCGTGGCGATGACGAGGTGCGGCTCGGGGAGCGGCCAGCGCTCGCCGTCCACGGTCACCTGATGTTCGGCCATGGCCTCCAGCAACGCAGACTGCGTGCGCGGCGGGGTGCGGTTGAGCTCGTCCAGCAGCACCACGTGGGCGAAGACCGGTCCCGGGTGGAATTGCCACTCGCCACGTTCGGGGGCGTACACCGAGACGCCCGTCACGTCGGAGGGCAGAAGGTCCGCGTGGCCCTGGACCCGGGACATGGCGCCCCCCAGAGCCGCGGCCAAGGTGCGGCCCAGGACGGTCTTGCCCGTGCCGGGGACGTCCTCCACCAAGAGATGTCCACCCGACACGGCGGCCAGCGCAGCCACCGTGACCGGACCGGGAGCGCCGAGGACGACCCGGCCCAGGCTGTCGCGCAGGGCCCGGGCCAGTTCGGAGGCCTGGGACAGGCTCATGACGTCCTCGGGGCACCCCGCCGCCGACGCGTCCGGCGTCGTGCCGGGGGCGAGCGGGACGGGCGGGACGAGCGTGGGCTCCGTGCTCCTCCCCACCGCCGTTCCGGGCATTGCGGTCACGCCGACACCTCTCAGAACTCGATCCCGGACAGCTCGGGGATGGTACGGGCGGCCCGGTCCCGAGCGTCGAGCCACCGGGCCCGGGCGGCCTGGCGGTCGGATTCGGACAGCCTAGGGGGAATGGTCGCCCGAGGGAGATAGGCGTCAGCCACCGCCTCCATGTGGCCGGACGTGCCGGCGGCCAGCCCGGCCAGGATGCCGGCTCCCCCCGTGGTGGCCTCTACCTCGAGGGACAGCTCCACGGACCGGCCGCAGGCGTCGGCAAGCGCCTGGACGAACACGGGGTTGGCACTCATGCCCCCGTCAACCCGGAGGGCCGGGACGGCGATGCCGGCGTCAGCCTCGGCCGCCTCCAGGAGGTCCGCGCCGCGGTGGGCGACCCCCTCCAGCACCGCCCGGACCAGCTCCGGGCGACCGGTGCCCTGGGTGACGCCCACCAGCGTGCCCCGGGCGCCGAAGTCCCAGACCGGCGTGCCCAAACCGAGGAGTGCGGGCACGAACCACACGTCGCCGGTGGTCTCGCACTCCCCGGCCACCGCGGCCGAGTCGGCGGCGTCGGCGATGATGCCGAGGTCGTCGTTGAGCCAGCTCACGGCTGCGCCTGCGGTCAGCATCATGGCCTCCACACCCCAGGTGACCGCTCCGTCCCGCTGCCATGCCACGATGGGAAAGGTCCCGGCCGGTCCGCGGCCCGCGTGGTCCGGCGCCGCGGTGCCGGTGCAGAGGTCGAGCATCCCGCCGGTCCCGAAGGTGGCCTTGGCCAGGCCGGGCCGGGTGCAGCCCTGGCCGACCATCGACGCCTGCTGGTCCCCGCACAGAGCCCCGAGCGGCGGCGCGCCAGCCAGGACGGTGCACGTGCCGGCAATGCCCACGGTGTCCACGATCTGCGGCAGCATCGCCTCGGGGATCCGCAAGGCCTCGAGCACCCGGCCGTCCCAGCGGTCCCAGCGGCCGGCATCGCCCGGGGCTACCAGCCCGGTGACCGCGGCGTTGGTGGCGTCCATCACGTGGACCCCGCCCTCGGGGCCTCCGGACAAGGTCCACGCCACCCAGCTGTCCAGCGTGCCGAAGCACAGCTCGCCGCCGCGGCGCCGCCCGGGGTCCACGGCATCCAGGACGGCCGCCACCTTGGTGGCCGACATGTTGGGCGCCAGACGGATCCCGTCGGCTTGGAGGGTGAGGCAGGCGAGGACCGTGCGGAGGTCCTGCCAGCCGATCGCCGGGGCCACCGGGCGCCCGCTTGCCCGCTCCCACACCACCGTGGTCGCCCGCTGGTTGGCGATCCCGACCGCGGCCACCGGGCCGGCGCCGGCCAGCACCTCGCGCGCCAGCTCCTGCACGCTCGTCGCCAGGCGCTCCGCGTCCAGCTCGACCATCCCCGGGGCGGGCGCAGCCATGGCCAGCGGGGCCTGCCGCACGTGGGACACCCGACCGGACGCATCCACCGCGGCCGCCCGCACGCTGCTCGTCCCCACGTCCACCACCAGGACGGCATCCGGGGCGCCGCGGCTGCCCGGCTGCGGCGGGCTCACGGCCACGGCACCGGTCCGAACGGGCTGGGCAGGCCGAGCTTGCCGGGGTTGAGCACCCCGGCCGGGTCCAGGGCCTCTTTCAACGTGACCAGGACCTCGTGGGCCCGCCCTAGCGAGGCGGCGGCGAAGCGGCCCCGGTTGATGCCGAGCCCATGGTGGTGGCTGATGGCCGCGCCACGGGCTACCACGTCGGCTCCGATCGCCTCCCAGGCCCGGCGGTAGTACAGCTCCGCCGAGGGGGCGGGCTGCCCGGCGAACGTGAAGTAGAGGCAGGCTCCGTCAAGGTAGGCGTGGGAAAGGTGGACGGAGGTGGCGATCGTGCCGTCCAGCGCACCCAGCGCGTGAAGCACGCCCGAGGTCAATCCGTCCAGGGCACTCCACCGGGCGGCCACCTCAGCAGTGTCGACCACGATGCCGGCCTGCCACAGCGGGGCCAGCGCCGACACGTCGTTGCGTTGGGCGAGCCAGTGACCGACGAGCGCGTCGTCCAGCCGCGCGGTCCCAGCGCACTCTTCGTCCACGATCTGCAGCGTGGCGGCCAGGACGGACGGGTCGGCCTCGTCCAGCACCAGCAGCAGGCACCGGTCGGCCACCGCGAAGTTCCGCTCGGACTCGCCCCGGTCGTAGAGGCGGAGGACGGCCGGGGTCGCCCCCCGGCGCAGGACGCGCCGGCACGCCTGGAGACCATCGGCGAACGAGTCGAACCCGAACGCCCGGTGCCCTTCCTCCGCCGGCAAGGGATGCACCCGGAGCCAGGCGCGGGTGATGACGCCCAGCGTGCCCTCGCTGCCGACGAACAGCTGGCTCAGTGTGGGGCCGGTGGCCGCCCGCGGCCCCTGGCCGCCGGTGCGGACCAGCCGGCCGTCGGCCAGGGCGACCTCAAGTCCGGCAACCATGTCCTCGATCTTGCCGTAGCGGGTGGAGTACTGCCCGGCGCTGCGGCAGGCGACCCACCCTCCCACCGTCGAGAGGTCGATCGACTGGGGGAAGTGCCCGAGCGTGTAGCCGGCACCCGTGGCCCGCAGGGTGTCTTCGAGATCTCGCCCGTTGGTTCCCGCTGGCACGTCGGCCACCAGCGACTCGCCGTCCACGGTGACCGGTCCCGTCAACCCCGTGCAGTCCAGGGTCACCCCGCCGAAGACCGGGACGGCACCGCCGCACACGCCGCTGCGGCCCGCCGCCGCAGTGACCGGCACACGGGCGTCGCTGCACGCGGCCAAGACGCCGGCCACCTGCGCCGCCGTGGTCGCGCGGACCACTGCTCCCGGCCTCGCCGCTACCCGGCCGGCGGAGGCCCACCCGATGCCGATGGGCCACCAGTCGCGCCCGGCCTCGGCCCGCGCCGCGCCGTCCACGTCCACCGACGCCCCCAGGTTGCGGGCCCGCTCCAGCACCGACGTCGGCACGGGCACCCGCGAACCGCCCAGTTCCTCCTCCGCGCCCGCAGCCCCGCCCGCCACGGCGATCGGGGGGACCACGGGCCGGGGGGTCACCCCGTCGTCCTCGACGCCGTCATCGCCCGGGCACGCGGACCGGGATCCCGGCCTCCTCGAGCTCGGCGGCGACCGTGGCGGCGTACTGCCCGGCGTGGCGGGCGGCCTGCTCCTGGGTCCAGTGCAGCTCCGGCGCCATCAGCCGGGCCACGGTGCCGGCCGCGGCGGCCGCGGCCGGGGCGTCTTGGAGCGCGGCCCGGGTCCGGCGGCCCAGGACGTCGTCCACCGACTGGGCCATCTCCGCGCGCACGGCATACACCACCTCGGCCCGCAGGTACGGCAGTCCGTCCACCACGGGCTCGAGCAGCTCGGGACGACCCGCCGCCAGTGCCCGGACGGCGTCGGCCTCGGTGCCGTAGCGGGACCCGAGGTGATCACCACCCACCGGATGGTCCGGTGCGCCGATCAGGCGGAGCTGCTTGGTACGCGAGCGCTTCGCCGCGCGCCCGTCCGCGCCCAGCACCGCCAGGACCTGGTCCATGGTGTCCTCCGCCATGCGGCGGTAGGTGGTGAGCTTGCCACCGGTGACAGTCACCAGCCCGTTGGCGGCGGTGTGCACCGAGTGGCGCCGGGAGAGGTCCGCGGTGCGCGTGGAGACCCGCCGCCCGTGATCTCCGGCCAGCAGCGGGCGCAGGCCGGCCCACGCTGCCGTGACGTCAGCCCGGCCGAGGTCGGCGGTCGTGGACCGGTTGACGGCATCGAGGAGGTAATCCACATCCTCGGGCGTGCAGGTGGGCGCCTCCAGTGAGCCTTCGTAGGGGGTATCGGTGGTTCCGATGTACGTGCGGTCGGCACCGGCCCAGGGAAGCACGAAGATGGACCGCCGGTCCCCGCGCACCGGCAGCACCGCAGCGGTGTCGCACGGCAGGCGGCTGGCCGGCACCGAGACGTGCACGCCCTTGGCCGGGCGGAGCGTCGCCCGGGTGTCCCCCCCGCTCAGGGCCCGCACCTCATCGGCCCAGACGCCGGTGGCGTTCACGACCACCCGGGCGCGGATGTCGAAGTCCGGCCCCTCGGCGGCGTCCCCGAACGAGCCGGCGGTTCCCGGCATGACCTTGGGGCTGACGCGGGCGCCGGCCACGAAGCCGGCGGGTCCGGTGCACATGCCCACCGCCGGGACGTAGTTGGCGGCCACCGCCCCGTGCAGGACGACAGCGGTTCGCAGGATCGACAGCGTCAGCCGGGCGTCATCGGCATGGGCATCCATATAGAGAAAGCCGGCAACGAGCTCGTCGGCCCGGAGCCCCGGCAGGTGGGACAGGGCCTCCTGCCGGTCGATCCGGCGGTGCCGGCTGCCGATGCGCCAGCCGCCGGTGGCGTCGTAGAGCCACAGGGCCGTCGCGTAGGACCGGGCCACCGCTTTCTGCACGACACCGTCGTGGCCGAACAGCGGGGTCAGGAAGGGCAGTGGCGCCACCAGGTGGGGGGCGTTGTGCAGCAGGGCCTGGCGTTCGGCCAGGCTTTCGTACACCAGGCCGACCTCGCGCTGCTGGAGGTAGCGGAGGCCCCCGTGGACCAGCTTGGACGACTTGGACGACGTCCCCGAGGCGAAATCGCCCCGATCCACCAGTGCGGTCCGCAGACCGCGGCTCGCCGCGTCCAGGGCCACACCGGCTCCGGTGATCCCGCCCCCGATCACCAGGACGTCGAACTCCTCGGACGACAGGCGCTCGAGCGCGCCGGCGCGGTCGAACCCGGACATCGGCAAAGACTGCCACACCGTGTCCGAACCGTTCCCGGTGGGGCCGGCGACGGCGTGGAGCTTACGGAGCTGCATCCCGACCGTCCACAACCAATGTCAGGTGACAATGCCTTACGACTAGGATCGCGACCGTGCACGCCCCCGAGCAGCTCGCAGGCCGCCTGCGGGCCAGCGGACGCAAGGTCACCCCGCAGCGCCAGGGCATCATCCGGGCCCTCGAGGACGACAACCGGCATCCCTCGGCGGAGATGGTGTTCGAGGCGGTGCGGTCGCACATGGAGACCATCTCGCTCAAGACCGTCTACCAGACGCTGAACGACCTGGCAGACCTCGGGGAGATCCAGGCCCTGGACCTCGGCACCGGCGCCCTGCGCTTCGATCCCAACGTCGAGCGTCCGCACCACCACCTCGTGTGTCGCGGCTGCGGGGAGGTCCGTGACGTGTTCACGGACATCGCCGGCCTGGAATTGCCAGAGAGCGCCGCGCACGGCTACGACGTGGACAGCGCAGAGGTGATCTTCCGGGGGACCTGCGACCGGTGCCGGACCCCGGTCCCAACACAGCAGTCACAACCAACACAGGAGGACCAATGGCCGATTTGAAGGGCTCCAAGACCGAGGAGAACCTGAAGGTGGCGTTCGCCGGCGAGAGCCAGGCCAACCGCCGCTACCTGTACTTCGCCCAGAAGGCCGACGTCGAGGGCTACCCGGATGTCGCCGCCCTGTTCCGCTCGGTTGCCGAGGGTGAGACGGGCCACGCCTTCGGGCACTTCGACTTCCTTCGCGAGGTCGGGGACCCGGTGACCGGCGCCAAGGTCGGCCCCACCGTCGACAACCTCAAGAGTGCCATCGAGGGCGAGACCTACGAGTACACCGAGATGTACCCGGGCTTCGCCAAGACGGCGCGCGACGAGGGCTTCGACGAGGTTGCCGAGTGGCTCGAGACGCTGGCGCGCGCCGAGAAGTCGCACGCGGGCCGCTTCGCCAAGGGTCTCGAGTCGGTCTCCTGACGGGCGGCACCGGTCGAGGGGCCGGGATCGCGAGCGGCGCGGTGGCCAGCAGGGGTCCCGCCGCGCCGTGACGGGCGAGCTCACTCCCAGGGACATCGTGGATCTGCGCGAGTACGAGCGGGTCCGTGGGGACTACCGGCGGCGGGTCATGGCCCGCAAGCGGCGGCGGCGCGTACCGTTGGGCCCGATCGCCACGGTCCTCTTCGAGTGTGTCGACACCGTGCGGTTCCAGGTCCAGGAGATGGCCCGGGCCGAGCGGATCGCCACGGACGAAGGGATCCAGCAGGAGCTCGACGTCTACAACCGCCTGCTGCCGAGGCCGGGGGAGCTGTCGGCGACCCTCTTTCTGGAGCTGACCACCGAAGGTGACCTGCGCACCTGGCTTCCCCGGCTCGTGGGCATCGAACGGGGGCTGGCTGTGGAGGTTGGCTCACCCGGGGAAGCCCTGGCCGTCGTCACCAGCGAGCCCGAGGCTGCGCACGCTGCGGCGCTGACCCGGGAGGCGGTGACGCCGGCCGTCCACTACCTGCGGTTCCGCTTCGACGGCGACACCGCTCGCCGCTTCGCCACCGAGCCTGTGGCGCTGGCCGCGCGCCACCTCGAGTACGAGGCCCGGACGCCGCTGGACGAGGCGACCCGGGCAGAGCTGCTGGGCGACCTGGAGGGACGCACCGAGCCGCTGCCCGTCGCCTGATTCCGGGGCGGCGTTCGCGGGGCCGTATCGCCGATCGTCCCTGGCCAGGTGTTCGGCAGGGCCCCCCGGTCTTTACAGCGCGACGCCAGGCGCGCCATAATTGCCGTTCTGTCGCATCCTGGCCGGGCGCTTGGGGAGCCTCGGGCGGGCCAGGACTGTCGGCAGGCCCACACCAGACCAATGCAGAGGGATGTGCTTTCCATGATCGCCACGTGGCGCAAGCGGGCGGCCTGCCGGGGGATCGACGTCGAGATCTTCTACCCGGCAACGGACGAGGACGCTGACGCAGAGCCGGCTAAGGCCGTCTGCACCGAGTGCCCTGTCCGCCAGGCGTGCCTCGAGCACGCCCTGGCCCATCGTGAGCGGGAAGGCGTCTGGGGAGGCGCCACCGAGCGTGAGCGTCGCCGGATCCTCAGGCAGCGCCGGAAGTCTGCCTGACACCGTTCGGGGGTCCGGAGATCGGCACCGTGACCGAGCACCGGACGTGCTGAGCAGCAGGGCGCCGGTCACCATGGCCGCGCCGCCGGCAACGGCCAGCCCGAGGCGGAGCAACCCCGCCGCTGGCCGCTCGCCGAACGCGAACAGCCCCCAGGTGATGGCCACGAACGGGTCGAGCAGGGTGATACCGGGCTGCGCAGCCACGATCCGGCCGGCCTGCAGGGCGTTCTGCAGCAGGTACATGGCCCCCGATCCCGGCTGCCACCATGGCATAGGTCTCCCAGGTCGTGAACAACGCGACGTGGCCGTGTGACAGGGATCGGACGGCCCCCTTCATCAGCGCGGCGGTCGTCCCGAATTCGATGCCGGTCGCCACGCCGTAGAGCGACGCCCGGCAATCCCCGACGGTGCGGGTGATGACCAGCCCGGCCGCCGACGCCACGCTCAGCCCCAGGCCGACAGCCCAGGCGTCGAGCAGGCGGCAACCAGGGCCGATACCACGCTCAGGGCGACCGCCGGCGCCGACGACGCTGCTCAAGGGTTCGAAGCGCGTCGGGCACGGCCCTGGTACTGCCCGGAGACTGCTCGACGGGAACGGCCACGGAGTGGCCGCCGTCGCCGAGAGATAGCGTCACCAGCCGTGGACTTCGAGCTCTCCCCGGAATTGCAAGCGCTCCAGGCGTCCGTGCGGCGCCTGGCCGGCGACAAGGTGCGCCCGCGAGCGCGCGAGATCGACCAGTCGGGCGAGTACCCGGCGGACCTGTTCGACGCCTTCCGAGACGCCGGGCTGCTCGGGCTGTGCATCCCCGAAGCGCTCGGAGGGGCGGGCGCCGGCGTGCTCGGCCTCACCATCGCCATCGAGGAGGTGGCCAAATACTCCAACACGGCGGCACTCATGCTGCTGCTCACCCGGCTGCCGACCGGCCCCGTGCTCATCGCCGGCAACGACGAGCAGAAGCACCGCTACTTGCCGGGCATCGCCGATGGGAGCCTGCGGGCGGCGTTCGGCCTCTCCGAACCGCAGGCCGGGAGCGATGTCATGGGCATGCGCACCCGGGCCGTGCCGGACCCCGATCGGGAAGGCGGATGGATCCTGACCGGCACCAAGTGCTGGATGTCAGGCGTGCGGGAAGCCGACTGGTACACGGTGTTCGCCAAGACGGCCGAGCCGCAGAGCCGTGCTCACGACTCGATCACCGCGTTCATCGTCGAGCGCGGGTTCGACGGCGTTGCCGTGGGGCGCACCGACAAGAAGATGGGCGTCCGCGGAGTGGACACCGGCGAGCTTCTCCTCGACGGGGTGCGGGTGCCTCCGGAGAACGTGATCGGCGAGGTGGGCGGCTTCCGGCTGGCCATGCTCGGCCTGAACTCGATGCGCCCGATCGTGGCGGCACGGGGCATCGGCCTGGCCGAGGGAGCGCTCATGTACGCCACCGCGTACGTCAAGGAGCGGGCCGCTTTCGGCAGGACGATCGCAGACTTCCAGGGCATCCGCTGGGAGATCGCCAAGTGCGCTGTGGACATCGAGGCGGCCCGGCTCCTCACCTACCGGGCGGCGGCCATGTCCGACGCCGGCCGGTTCCACAAGGAGGACGTCCCGTTCCTCTCCATGGCCAAGTACTACGCCACCGAGCTGGCGGTACGGGCGTCCGGTCTGGCAGTACAGCTCCTGGGGGCAGCGGGCTACATGGAGGACCACCCCACCGAGCTCTGGTACCGGGACGCCAAGCAGCTCACCATCGTGGAGGGAACCTCCCAAGTCCAGCTCGACCTCATCGGCCGGGCAGTCCTCGACGGCACCCTGTGGTGGGACTGAGCCAAGAGGCCGCCGGCGCCGAGTTCGAGGTGCTGGGCGGCTGGCCCGGCGTCCTGGCGCGGGTGATGTCCGGAGGTTCGCTCTCGACCGACGAGGCGGCGTCCGTCATCGGCCAGGTCCTCGACGGCGCGGCGACGCCGGCCCAGCTCGCCGCCTTCGTGACGGCACTTCGGATGAAGGGGGAGACGGTCGACGAGATGGCCGGGTTCGTCCGGTCGATGCTCGACCACGCCACGCCGTTCCCCGTGGAGGGGGAGCTCGTGGACCAGCTGGTGGACGTAGTCGGCACCGGCGGGGACCGGCTGGCCAGCATCAACGTCTCCACCTTGGCCGCACTTATCGCCGCCGGAGCCGGTGCCAAGGTGTGCAAGCACGGGAACCGGGCGGCGTCCTCGTCGGTGGGGACCGCCGATGTGCTCGAGGCGCTGGGCGTGGCGGTGGACCTGGGCCCGGCCGGCGTGGCCCGGTGCATCGGCGAGGCCGGCATGGGGTTCTGCTTCGCCCGCCGCTTCCACCCCGCCATGCGCTACGCCGGGCCGGTGCGCAGCGAGCTGGGCGTCCCCACCGTCTTCAACTTCTTGGGCCCGCTGGCCAACCCGGCTCGGGTCCGGCGCCAGCTGGTGGGGGTGAGCGAGCCGGCCATGGCTTCCACCATGGCCCGCGTGCTCGGTGCCAACGGCAGCCGCCGGGCCATCGTGGCCTACGCCGACGACGGGCTGGACGAGCTCAGCATCGCGTCGCCATCAACCGTGCTCGAGGTGATCGGCGACGGTGCGGACTACGAGGTCCGGACCTGGCGCGTCGATCCGGCGGATCTGGGCTTCGGACCCTCCACGCTGGCGGACGTGCGCGGTGGGGACGCCACCTTCAATGCCGGTGTCATCCGCCGCGTCCTGGAGGGCGAGCGCAGCTCCCGGCGCGACATCGGCGTCCTCAACGCCGCCGCGACGCTCCTGGTGGCCGGCCTGGCCGACGACCTGGCAGGGGGCGTCGCGCAGGCGGCGGAAGCCGTCGACTCCGGTCGCGCGCTGCATGCGCTGGAGTCGCTGGCCGCATCCAGCACGCTCCAGCCGGATACGTCTTCCTGATCCGCTGCGGGGCCGCTGTCAGCTCGAGCAGGGCGTGGTGCCGTCCGTCACGTAGGTGACGCCGTGCTCGCCCAGGCGCCGGCGCATGACGGCCAGGGCCTCGGGATTGTCGTCCACCAGGACGAAGCGCCGGCCGAGCTCCCGGGCGACAGCTCCGGTGGTGCCGCTCCCGGCGAAGAAGTCGAGCACCCATGAGCCGGGGGCTGAGGAGGCCTGCAGGATCCGCCGCAGCACTCCCGAGGGTTTCTGCGTGGGGTACCCCGTCTTTTCCGTGCCCGCGGTGGGGACGATGGTGTGCCACCACACGTCAGTGGGCAGCTTGCCGCGCGCCGCCTTCTCCGGGGTGACCAGACCCGGTGCCATGTAGGGGATGCGGTCCACGGCTGTGCGGTCGAAGTAGTGGCCTGCTGCATGCCTGGTGTAGACGAGGATGGTGTCGTGCTTGGCCGGCCAGCGGTCGGCAGCCCGCCCCCCGTAGTCGTAGGCCCACACGATCTCGTTGAGGAAGCAGTCGCGCCCGAAGAGCTGGTCCAGCAGGACCTTGCAGTAGTGGGCCTCCCGGTAGTCCACGTGGAGGTACAAGGTGCCGTCCGCGGTCAGCAGGCGCCGGGCTTCTTCCAATCGGGGAGCCAGGAAGGCCGGGTAGTCGCCGAAAGCGTCGGGGTACGAGCGCTCACCGTGATCTCCGCTGTCACCGTCACCTGCGTCGGTACGGTAGCGGCGGCCGCCGAACCCGGTCCGGTCCCCGTCGTCCGCCTGCACGGTGCGCAGCGTCCGGCGGCGGCGGGTCACCCCGGTGTTGAAGGGAGGATCGATGTAGACGAGCTGGAACGTCCGGGAGGGCAGGGCCGGGAGCACCCGGGCGTTGTCGCCCAGGACGACCACGCCCTGGCGCCCCGGGTCATCGTCCAGGCGGATCACCGCCTGATGATGCCGCCTCGTGGGTCCCCGTGTTGACCTTTCGCTCCGCCGCAGGCCACGATCGACCCGATGGTGAGCGAACCGACGGGAAGCGGCCCGCTGGCTGGGCTGCGCGTGGTCGAGCTGGCCGGCATCGGGCCGGCCCCGTACGCGTGCATGCTGCTGGCCGATGCCGGAGCGGACGTGCTCCGCCTGACCCGGGTGTCCGGGTTCGTTGGCGGGGTGCGTGCTGCCGACGGCGTCAAGGGCGAGGACTTCCTCGCCCGCAGCAGGCCGTCGGTCGGAGTCGACCTCAAGGCTGCCGAGGGCGTGGCCCTGGTGCTGGACCTGGTCGGGGCGGCTGAGGTCCTGGTCGAGGGCTTCCGGCCAGGCGTGACCGAGCGGCTTGGCCTGGGTCCGGGGGACTGCTGGGCCCGCAACCGCCAGCTCGTGTACGGGAGGATGACCGGATGGGGGCAGGATGGCCCCCTGGCGTCCCGCGCCGGCCACGACATCAACTACATCGCACTGTCGGGCGCGCTGTGGCCCGTGGGACGGGCCGGCGATCGGCCGGTGCCGCCGCTCAATTTGGTGGCCGACTTCGGCGGCGGCGGTGCGATGCTGGCCTTCGGCGTGCTGGCCGCCGTGCTCGAGGCCCGGCGGTCCGGCCGGGGGCAGGTGGTGGACGCGGCCATGGTGGACGGGTCCGCGTCGCTGACCACCATGGTGCACTCCCTGCTCGGGGCCGGGGCCTGGGTCCGCCAGCGCGGGGCGAACGTGGTCGACACCGGGGCGCCCTTCTACGAGGTCTACGAGACGGCGGATGGCGGCTACATGGCCGTGGGGGCCATCGAGCCGCAGTTCTACGCCGCCCTCCTCGCCGGGCTGGGGATCGACCCGGAGGGGCTGCCTCCCCAGTTCGACCGGCGAGGATGGGAGGGCACCAAGCGCCGTTTCGCTGCGGCCTTCCGCACCCGCACCCGGGCCGAGTGGACCGAGCAATTCGAGGGGACCGACGCCTGCGTGGATCCAGTGCTGGCGCCCTGGGAGGCGCCGGACCACCCGCACAACCGGGCCCGTGAGGCGTTCATCGCGCCCGGCGGCGCCGTCCAGCCCGCGCCGGCACCCCGGTTCGACCGGACCCCGTCTGCCGTGCGCCCTCCCGCGGACCCGGACCGGGCCCTGCAGTCCTGGGGGATCGGCGCCGATCGGATCGCCACCTTGCGCCGGGACGCCGTCGTGGGCCAGCGCCACTGACCGACCGCCGGCGGGGCGTGGTGGTCACGGTGCCCGTTGGGACCCTGGCCCCCAGCCCCCGACCCGCCGGATGCCGGGGCCGCGTGGCGGCCGGGGCATGACGCTCGTGGGCGCGTCGCCCGGTCCTGGCGGACGGAGGGGGCGGGGCAGGGGCCGGGCGTCGCCGTCCGGTCGTCCCGGCGGCCGGCGCGGCCCCCGACCAGCCGGTGTCCCCGGGCGCGGGGCGGGCGGAGCCGCGGCCGCGGTGGCCACGTCGCGGGGATAGCGGCGGGCGGCCACGAAGAGGTAGAAGGCGCTGGCGGCAAGGGGCACCAGCATCACCACGAACGTCCAGCGGAGCCCCTCGTGCCCGTGGCTCTGGCCGCCGAACACGTAGTCGGAGACTGCGCCGAACAGCAGCGGGGCCAGCGCCTGTGCGGCGGTGCGCACGAAGGTGCGCACGCCCTCCGCGCGCCCCCATAGCCAGGCCGGCATGATGTCCAGCCGCGCGGCGTCGAGGGGGGGGTTCTGGGCCGCCAGGCCGGCCCCCGCCATGATGAGGTAGGGGAGCGCGGTGAACGCACTATGGGTGATGAGGGCCGGGACCATCAGCACGACGGTCACCGAGGCCGCCACGGCGGCCACGTTCACCCGCCCGGACAGGCGGCCCCGCTTGAGCAGGCGGTCCCCGAGCGGTCCGGCCACGAGCGTGCCCAGCACCGACCCCGCCCCCACCACGATGAGCAGGATGTTGGCCAACGCCGGCGCCACGTCGTACCCGCCCCATCCCGAGACGAACACCACGCCGAAGGTCTCGATTCCGGCCAGGAAGTAGTAACCGCAGGCGCCCGACACGATCAGCATCACGTTGGTCCGGACGGCCAGCACGTAGCGGACCGCTTCGAGGAAGCCCATGGCCGGACGGGCACGGGCCAGCAGCGCCGGGTCCGGGAGGATCCCCTGTTCGAGGGCGAGGCGTTGGGCGTCGGTTCGCTGGTCGTCCTCCTCGGCCCGGCCCGCGGCCTCCGCCCCGGCGCGCTCGTCGCGGCCCTGGGGCGACATGGCGGTGGGCTGCGCACCTTCGGCTTCCTGTGCGGCGACCCAGGGCTTCGTGCCGGGCGCTGGCGCCAGCGCCCCCCGGCCGCCGCGCTGGGGCTCGGGAAGCCTCAGGACCGCCCAGCCGATGACAAAGGCGGGGATGGCCAGGAACACGAAGGCCAGGCGCCAGGAGAGGGCGGCCAGCTCGCCGGTGAACGCAAAGCCGACGCCCGCGCCGAGCAGCTCGCCGGTGAGGATGTAGCTGTAGATCTGGCCCCGCTCGCCGCCGGGGAACCAGTCGCCCACCAGCGAGGCGACGACCGGACCAGCCACCGCCGTGACCCCGCCCAGCGCGACCCGGGAGAGGAGCAGGTCGGAGAAGTTGCTGGCCGTGGCCCCCCAGACCATGGCGATGCCCCACAGGCCGATCGCCGTCCCCAGCACCCACGTGCGGCGCATCCGGTCCGCGAGCACCCCGAAGGGGATGGCGAACACCGCCCCCACGACCGACGTCACGGCCACCAGGAGCCCGATGTCGGTGTTAGTGATGTGGAGCGATGTGATCAGCGGCTTGGCGGCAGCCCCCACGGTGGCCGTGTCAGCGCTGGACAGGGCCAGCACGCAGGCCAGGACGAAGATGACCCTGGTCCGCTCCCGCCCTCCCAGCACCGGCACCAGCCGGTCGCGCACGGTGCGCGCGCTGCGCCGGGCGGCCAGTCCGAACCGTGCCGCCTTCGGCCGGCGGGAGGGGCGCGGGTGCACCGCTCCATCCTCGCCGATGACCGGGCCAGCCGGTGCACGGCGCGGGCGGCCCGGAAGGGGTCAGCCCAGCCGTCGCTCCAGGTCGTCCACGGCTCCGACCAGCTCCGGGGGCAGCCGGTCTCCGAACTGGGCGAAGTGCTTGCGGATGCTCGGCACCTCGGTGCGCCACTCGTCCTGGTCCACCCGGAGCAGCTCGTCCATGTCCTCCTTGGAGACGCCGGTGCCCTCGATGTCGATGGCGCCGGGGGCGGGCACGAACCCGATCGGGGTCTCGACTGCCTCGGCACGGCCGGCCACCCGCTGGAAGACCCACTCGAGCACGCGGGAGTTCTCGCCGTAGCCGGGCCACAGGAACCGGCCGTCGTCCCCCTTGCGGAACCAGTTCACGTAGAAGATCTTGGGCAGCTGGGAGGGATCGGGTGCCTCGGCGCCCATCCGCAGCCAGTGGGCGAAGTAGTCGCCCATGTTGTAGCCGCAGAAGGGCAGCATGGCGAAGGGGTCCCGGCGCAGGTTGCCTACGGCCCCGGCGGCGGCGGCGGTCGTCTCCGATGCCATGATCGACCCGAGGAACACCCCGTGGGCCCAGTCGAACGACTGGAACACCAGGGGGACAACCGACGCCCGGCGGCCGCCCAACAGCACGGCCGAGATGGGCACGCCGGCCGGGTCCTCCCACTCCGGGGCTATGGCCGGGTCCTGTGCCGCCGGGGTGGTGAACCGGGCGTTGGGGTGGGCGGCGGCCGTCCCCTTCTGGGGGGTCCAGGGCTCACCCCTCCAGTCGGTGCACCCGGCGGGCGGCTCGTCCGTCATGCTCTCCCACCACACGTCACCGTCGTCCGTGAGCGCCGTGTTGGTGAAGATGCAGTTGGCTCCGACCGAGACCATGGCGTTGGGGTTGGTGTGCGAGTTGGTCCCCGGGGCCACGCCGAAGAAGCCGGCCTCGGGGTTGATCGCCCGGAGCGTCCCGTCGGCTGCGAACTTCATCCAGCAGATGTCGTCGCCCACGGTCTCGACCTTCCACCCGGGCAGGGTGGGGATGAGCATGGCCAGGTTGGTCTTGCCGCAGGCGGAGGGGAATGCCCCGGTGACATAGCGGGTCTCGCCCTCGGGCGACGTGAGCTTGACGATCAGCATGTGCTCGGCCAGCCAGCCGTCGTCGTGGGCCATCACCGAGGCGATGCGCAAGGCGAAGCACTTCTTGCCCAGCAGGGCGTTGCCGCCGTAGCCCGAGCCGTAGGACCAGATCTCACGCGTCTCGGGGAAGTGGACGATGTACTTCCTGTCCGGGTCGCACGGCCACGCCACGTCCGTCTGCCCGTCGGCCAGCGGGGCGCCCACCGAGTGCAGGCACGGCACGAAGCTTCCATCGGGCCCGAGAACGTCCAGCACGGCCGCGCCCATACGGGCCATGATCCGCATGGACACCGCCACGTAGGCCGAGTCCGTGATCTCCACACCGATGTGGGCGATGCTCGAGCCGAGCGGGCCCATGGAGTACGGCACCACGTACATGGTGCGGCCCTTCATGGACCCACGGAACAGCTCAATGAGGGTAGCCCGCATCTCCTTGGGATCCACCCAGTTATTGGTGGGACCGGCATCTTCCCGCTCCTCCGAGCAGATGAAGGTGCGATCCTCCACCCGGGCCACGTCCCCCGGATCCGAACGGGCCCAGTAGCTGTTGGGGCGCTTGGCGTCGGACAGCTTGGTGAAGGTGCCGTTGTCGACCAGCAACTGGCAGAGGCGGTCGTACTCCTCCGCCGAACCGTCGCACCACACGACCTGCGCAGGCGTGGTGAGCGCCGCAACCTCCTCGACCCATTCCGCCAGCTTGCGGTTGTCCGTCGGAGCCGCGTTGTCCATGGGGGCCATTCGCTCCTCCTCCTTGTCGCAACGGTCCGCTCTCCGGCCGCCCGTCAGTGCACGGTCTCGGCCCGGACCCGTGCCGAGCGTCGCCCGCGCGGCGATCGTGAGATTCTGTATGCGAGACGCATGCTAGGCATTCGCGTGTGGCAGGCCCAATTCTCGCTCGTTTCAGTGCTCCTACCAGCGAGGATGCGTTCGTGGTGCGCATCACCGCCATCGTGGAAGCGGCGTCAGGGCCGCCCCCCGCCGGTGAGGTTTGGGTGGGCGATGACGCAGCCATCGTGGCGCCAGGAGACGGCTTGCTCGTGCTGGCGACCGACGCCAGCGTGGCGGGCGTCCACGCCGACCTAGCGCTCGTGGGGCTGGACGACCTGGGTTGGAAAGCGCTCACGGCAACCGTGAGCGACATCGGGGCAGTCGGAGGGCGCCCCCGCCACGCCCTCGTGACGGTGTGCGCCCCTGCGGGAACCGATCTCGAGCACCTCATGCGGGGCGTGGCGGAGGCGTCGGCCCGCTGGACCTGCCCTGTGGTGGGCGGCGACGTCACGGCGGCGGACCAGGTGATGGTGAGCGTCGCCGCCACCGGCGCGCTGGCTGGGACCCGACCTCCCGTCCTGCGGTCGGGCGCGTCCGCCGGTGACCAGCTCTTCGTGACCGGGCCGCTCGGCGGGTCGGCGGCCGGTCTCCGGATCCTGCGCGCCGGCGGCCCGGGCAACGCCGGCGAGGCGGCGCTGGTGGCGAGCCACCGCCGCCCGCTGGCCCGGCTGACCGAGGGTCAGACGGCGCGAGCGGCCGGAGCGACGGCGATGATGGACATCTCCGACGGCCTCGCCCTGGATGCCCACCGCCTCGCCGTGGCGTCGGGCGTCGGCATCGAGCTCGACGACGTCCCGGTTGCCGCCGGAGCCTCCGAGGAGGAGGCGCTCGGGGGCGGCGAGGACTACGAGCTACTGGTGGCCGTGGCTGATCCGCGCCGCATGGCGTCCTCCTTCGCCGCGGCCACACTGCGCCCGCCGATCGCCGTCGGGCGATGCACGACCGACGCTTCTGTGCGAACCCTGCGCGGGAGCCCGCTGCCCCCGCTCGGATACGAGCATCGGTTGGAGTGACCGACCCCGCCCGTGGCACCGCCCGGTCAGCCGTCCGGTCAGAGGTTGGTCAGCCGCCATCCCAACGAGGCGCCCGGCACGGCCCGGCCAGCGGCCAGCGGCACCCGCACCCGCTGGCTCCCGAGCCGGACCACGGCGTAGCCGACCTGGTGGCCGGCCGGCACCGGAGCCGACACCGGACCGGGGATGGTGACGACCGTGCGGACCCGGGCGCCGGCCAGTCCGGTGAGTGACACCGGGCGCGTGGTCACGAGGGGGACCGGCTGGGCCCACGGGGCGTCCAGGTGCCCCAGGACGGTGGCGGCCGGCAGCACCGTCTGCTGCACGATCGCCGGCTCGACGCTGGTGAGCAGGGTCGTCGAGGCGGCGAACGCCGCTGTGAGCGGGGCGGGCTGGGCGGCCGTGCCCGGTTGACCGAGCACCGCACCCACCACCGTGCGCGCCTTGCCGTCCACCGTGGTGGTGGCCGCAAAGGTGAAGCACCCACCGGCCGCCGGCGTGTAGCCGGTCTTGACCCCGATGATCCCGTCGGTCCCGAGCTCGGCGTTCACGTTGTAGACGAGTCCGGCTACGGGCAGTGTGGCCTGGGTCAGCCTCACGATGGACCGGAAGGCGGAGTTCGTCATGTCGATCATGGCCAGCCGCAGCTGGTCCTCTGCAGTGCTGACCGTCTGCGTCGAGACGCCGCTGGCGTCGGCGTAGTGCGTGTGCAGGAGGCCGAGCCGGCGGGCGGTGGCGTTCATCTTCCCCACGAACGCCTGCTCGCTGCCCGCGTCCCACGCCGCGAGGAGGGCGGCGATGTTGTCGCCCGACGGGATCAGGAGGCCCTCGAGCAGCTGCCGCTCGTTGAGCTGCTCCCCCGCCGTCACGGCCACAACCGAGTCCCCCTGGGCAGCGTCGGCCTGGTACGTGGCGACGTCTGTAGCGGTGATGGTGACCGCAGGGCCTGTGACCGCAGGACCCAACGGGTGGTCCTGCAGGACCAGGTACGCGGTCATGAGCTTCGTCACGCTGGCGATCGGCTGGGCGACCTGGCTCCCGTGTTCGGCCAGCAGTCCGACGCCCTGGACACCGATCGCCGCCTGGCCCTGTGCAGGCCACGCCGGCGAGGCAGGGGCGCCCCGGAGCAGCGGTGCGGGGGCGGCGTCCGTGGCCGAGACCCCCGGAGCCGGGCGCACCAGCTGGACCAGGACGAAGGCGACGGCGGCAACGATCACCAGTCCGGCCAACACGGCCCGGGCTGGGTTGGCCGGACTGGAGGGCGGCCGGCCGTTGTAGTGGCGGCCGCGGCCGTGCCGCGCCGCCCGCGGCGGGCTCATCCGCGCCGGATCAGGCGGGGATGGACCGACGGGGCGGCTTCTGCACCTTCCCGGCCCGCAGGCAGGACGTGCAGACGTGGAGGCGCCGGGGGCTGCCGCCGACCATTGCACGCACCCGCTGGATGTTGGGGTTCCACCTGCGCTTGGTGCGCCGGTGCGAGTGGCTCAGGCTCATGCCGAACGACGGCTTCTTGCCGCAGATCTCGCACACCGATGCCATCGCCACTGCCTCCCAGCCTGTTTCCCTCGCCCCGCCCCGCGCCGCCCCGCGCCGTCCGAGGCAAGGGCGCGTGCGACGAGCGACATGTCGTCACGAACGTGCGGGAGGTTAGCATCGCCCGACATGACACCGCCCGTCGCGCTGGGCGCGGAGCAGCTCCGCGCCGCCATGCTGGCCT
>DAHUZE010000082.1 GCA_027306755.1 Acidimicrobiaceae bacterium
GTCGTTCGAGGTCGGACTCACGACCCGCGCCGCCAACAAGCTGGAACTCAGCGAGTGGCCTTCGACGGAGCGCTTCCCGGTCAACCGCCAGCGCGCTCACGTCCGAGACGTCGTCTGGGAGGACCTCGTCAGTTCCGACAATCCACTCCTGATCGCGGGGTACTCCTCGATCGGGGAGATCATCGACCTGATCTCTGACTGGGGCTCCCGTTCGGAGCCTCCAGCGGGACGGGTCCGCCTCGTCCTCGGTGCCGAACCGTTCGGCACGCAGCGCCACACGTTCCGCTCCGATCGCGCAGAGTTCACCGACGAAGCCAGGCGTTACTGGCTGGAAGAACGCGGCATCTCGCTGCGATCTTCGGCGAAGGTCCTCCAAGCCATCGAGGCGCTCGACAGCGGGGCGGTGGAGGCCCGGTTCATCCATGGCACGCAGCACCTGCACGCCAAGATCTACCGGGGGAATGCCGCCGCCACCGTCGGGTCTAGCAACTTCACCGCCTTCGGGCTCGGCCAGCAACTCGAGGCGAACGTCCGGTTCGAGGCGGCGAGTGACGCACGACGCTACCGAGAGCTCAGCGCAATTGCCGAGAACTACTGGGACGCTGGCGATGACTGGGGCGGGGAGTTGCGAACCCTCCTAGAAGAGCTCCTCCGCGTGGTGAGCTGGGAGGAGGCCTTGGGCCGGGCGTGCGTGGACCTCCTCGAAGGCAAGTGGGCGGAACGCTACATGTCGGCCCTCGGGGAGCCCGAGGCCCAGACGCCGTGGCCGTCCCAGCATTCGGGCATCGCAGAGGCGTTGTGGATCACGAAGAACGTCGGGAGCGTTCTCCTCGCAGATGCGACGGGATCGGGAAAGTTCCGGATGGGGCGCACCTCCTGCGTGCCGTGCGAGATCGGCTCTGGCGCACAGGTCGTGTCCGCCGCGACCTCACTGCGCTGGTGGGGCCACCGGCCGTCATCGACATGTGGGAATCCGAGGCGATCGGCATCGGGCTGATGCTGAGCAAAGTCTCTCATGGGCTGTTGTTCTCGAGAAGCTGTTCTCGAGAAGCACAGGGGACGGGAAGGGCCGGGAGAAGGCACTCGTGGGTCAGCTTCGGTGATGAGCTTGGCCAGTTCGTTGCCCGCCTCGTGCTTCGTGCCGTGGAAGGTCCGCTCGAGGTAGCGCTTGCCGCCGGTCAGCGGGTCCCGGCCGGCGTGCACGCGGAGCTGCCAGGAGTCGCTCTCCGCTGTCACATCGATCCGGCCATGGCCGCCCTCCGCGTCTGCTCCGTCCATTGCAGACCCAGGAAGGACAAACGGATGGACAACTCTCCGGATCAGGAGGACCTCGGCTGTCGAATGGGCGCTTGAGCTGGGAGTTCAGCGGCAGCCCCAACGGGGTTCGAACCCGTGTCTCCACCTTGAGAGGGTGGTGTCCTAGGCCTCTAGACGATGGGGCCGTGGGCAGGACGGCCCAGGGACCGCGCCTGCTCAGCTCGGGGGGGAGGACTCGAACCCCCAATACCAGGGCCAGAACCTGTCGTGTTGCCGATTACACCACCCCCGAACGGGCGAGTTGCCAGGTTAGCCGACTGCTGGGACCGGACGCACCACGGCCTGCGAGCGCTTCTACGTTGTCCCGAAGATGCTCCGCAAGACCGGGAGCGAGGCCAGCGAGTGGAGGTTCTGGAAGCCGATGATCCGGCCCGCCGCCACGCCGGCCGCCTCGCCCAGGAAGTACGGGACGACGGCCGTGCCGTTGATGGGCGAGCTCTGCGTGGGCGTCGGGTGGGGAGTCAACCCCACCGTTGAGGCGATGGCCATCGACCGGTCTTCGTGGAACGGGTCGGTCACGATCAGGACGTTGGTGTCACCCCTGGCCTTGAGCTCCCGGGCGGCCAGCGAGAGGCTTGTCCAGGTGGTGCCGCCCCCCGCCTGCAGGATGGCGGCAGCAGGGACTGTCCTGGCCTCCAGGTACGCGGCGCCGGTCTGCGCCTCGGTATAGGCATCCCCGGGCTGTTTGGAGCCCGTGCACACGATCAGCGGTGCGTAGTGAGCCTGGTAGAGGATCAGCGCCTGGTTGAGCCGGGCCTCCAGGTCCGCAGACGGGACACCGTTGTACTGCGCCGCCCCCATGACGACGATGGCCTGGGCCTGCACCGGGTCGTAGTGCCGAGAGGTCAGCCACACCTGTGCAAGCGTTACCCCGTAATAGACGGCGATGGCCAGCACAAGGATCAGCACGATCTTGAGGAACCACCGCAGGGGCGCCGTGACCCACCGGAGGGGCGCCGTGAGGATGCGCAGGATCCAGGTCATCCGGCTTGCACGGCCGTCGGACCGCCCTGCAACGCCTACTCCGGCCCTGGATTGCCGCCAACCGCGCCGCCAACCGCGCCGCCGGCCTGACCGCCGGCCGGGGCAGCGGCGACCGATTCCCCGGCCCGGTCGAGGGACGCCTGGAGGCGCCCCACCACTCGCTCGCGTCCCAGCTCCTCGAGGGACTCGAACAGCGGGGGCCCGACCGTGCGCCCCGTCACCGCCACCCTGATGGGAGCCTGGGCCTTGGCGAGCTTCCTGCCAGCCGCCTCGCCCACCGCCACGGTCGCCTCCCGCAGCGATCCGGCGTCCCACCGGCACGAGCTGTAGGCGTCGATCGCGGACCGGAGGAGCGCAACCGCGCCGTCGTCCCGGCGGACGGCCTTTTCCCAGGACTGCTCGTCCATCGCCGGGGTGTCCAGGAAGAGGAAGTCCACCATGGCCGGGATCTCCCCCATCGTCGTGACCCGCTCCTGGACCAGCGGCGCCATGCGGCGGAACACCGCCCCGTCGTAGCGCTCGGGCCGCCAGGGCGGCAGGGGCATGCTCTGAGGCGCCCACCGGCCGGCTGCCGCCTCGGCCGCCGGTTCGAGCCACGGCCGGGCCCGGTCGACGAACTCGTCGATCGGCAGGTCCCGGATGTACTCGCCGTTCATGTGGGCCATCTTCTTGATGTCGAAGAAGGCCGGCGAGTGGTTGACGTCCTCCAGCGCGAACGTCTCGATCATGGTGGCGACCGGCACCTTCTCCTCGCCCGCTGGCGGGCTCCAGCCCAGGAGCGCCAGGTAGTTGCGCATGGCCTCGGGCAGGTAGCCCTGGTCCCGGTAGGACTCGACCGCCACCGGGTCCCGGCGCTTGGAGAGCTTCTTGCGCTGCTCGTTGACGAGGGTCGGCAGGTGCGCCCACGCCGGCAGTGCCGTTGCCTCGCCCCACCCTGCCTCGCCCTCCGCCGCGGCGTCCAGTGCCCTCCAGATGAGGATGCCCTTGGGCGCGCTGGGCAGCAGCTCCTCGCCCCGGATGACGTGGGTGATCTGCATGTCCCTGTCGTCCACGCAGTTGGCCAGCACGAAGAGGGGCTCGCCGTTGGACCGGGCCACCACGAAGTCCTCCATTGCGTCGTGCCGGAAGGTCACGACGCCCCGCACGATGTCGTGGACCACCGTCTCCCCCTCGCTGGGGACCCGGAACCGCAGGGCATTGCCTTCCCGGGGGAGCCTCCTCGTCCGGCAGTGGCCGTCGTACCCCGGGGTGGGGCGGTCCTTCGTGCGCTCGACCACCTGCTCACGGGTGCAGTCGCAGCCGTACAGCAAACCGGCCTCCCACAGGGCGTCGAGCGCCACGCCGTAGCGCTCCATGCGTTCGGACTGGCGGGAGGGGCCCTCGTCCGGAGCCATGCCCAGCCAGGCAAGGGCGCTGATGATCCCGTCGACCCACTCCTCGCGGTTGCGCTCGGTGTCGGTGTCCTCGATGCGCAAGAGGAAGATCCCGCCGTGGCGGCGGGCGAACAGCCAGTTGAACAGCGCCGTGCGCGCGGTCCCGACGTGGAAGTAGCCGGTGGGCGACGGCGCCAGGCGGACCCTCGGCGGCCCCACGCCCCTCAGTCGTCCTCGGCCAGCGAGATGGCGCCGGTGGGGCAGCTGATGACCGCGTCGCGTAGCTTGGCGTGGAGAGCCTCGGTCGGATGCTCGTCGAGCACGTAGAGGAACCCGGCGTCGCGCACCTCGAACACCTCTGGGACGATGCCCATGCACACGGCGTTGCTCGTGCAGACGTCGAAATCGACCACGACCTTCACCGGCAACCTCCCGATCGGCGACCGCCCGGTCGCACACGTCAGGACCGAGCCGGCCGCAGCATACCGGCCTCCGCCACGCGCTCCGCATCAGAATGGAGCTGGCGGCGTCGCGACGCGGCGCCTCTTCGGACGGGAGGAGGACCGATGAAGGGCTTCAAACAGTTCATGGCGCAGCATTCGGTGGTGGTCACGGCCGTTGGTCTGGTGATGGCACTGGCGTTGAGCACGCTGATCAAAACCTTCACCACAGCGATCATCCTGCCCCTGGTCAACCGGGCGCAGGGGAACCACCCGATCGGCCTGGGCGTCCAGCTGGGAGCGCACGGCAACCAGAGCACGTTCCTCAACTTCGGCACGCTGATCTCGGCGATCATCTACTTCGTCATATTCCTGGCGGTGGTGTACCTCGCCATCGTCGTCCCCTACCGCCGCATGCAGGCCCGGCGCGGGGTCAGCGTCTTCGGCGACCCGGCCCCCACCAAGACGTGCCCGTACTGCCTGTCGACAGACGTGCCCTTCAAGGCCACGAAGTGCAGGTACTGCGCCAGCACCCTGCCGGTGGCCGAGACCTGACCCGGACACGTCCGCCCGGCTGATCAGCGGGGTGCGGCGGCCACCAGCTCGCCCAGGAACGCCCGGTCGGCCAGGATCGGCCGGTCGGCCAGGAAGAGCTTGCCGTAGCGCTCGAAGTACATGAACTGCTTGGCCAGGAGGAAGGTGCCCCGTGTGAACTCGGACATGATCCCGCCGGCCTCGTCGGCGATCCGCCGCATCCGCCGGTTCGTGCGCACGCGCCGGGCCACGGTCCGGAGGCGCCGCTCGTGGGCCGCCGCCCCGCGGGCCTTGGCCGCCGGGACGAGGGGGGCCTCGAGCATGGCGGCCAGGCTCACCTGCCCGAAGGGCCGCGTCAGGGCAGGTTCAACGATCCCCCGCAGGAAGGTGGTGAGCTCGGCGTCGGAAAGCCCCAGCCCCACCTGGATCGCCTGCCCGTACACGCGGGTGAGATGGGCCGTGATGTCCGGCCATGCCGCTTCGTCGCCCAGCACGGCATCCAAGAGCCGGATGACGAACCGGTGCGTGTCGGGGTCCAGGCGGCCCACGATGCCCCAGTCGATGATGCCCAGGCGGCCGTCGTGCAGCAGCAGCATGTTGCCGGCATGGAGGTCCCCGTGGAAGGCACCCCACCGCACGGTGGTGGTGAAGAAGGCGCGGACCACCTCCTCGACCAGGGGAGCCGGGTCGTACCCCAGGCGGGACGCGGCGGCCAGGTCGTCGATGGCCACGCCGTGCAGCAGCTCCATCGTGAGCACGTTCTGCGACGAGAGCGCGGGATAGGGCTCGGGTACGACGATCCGGCCCAGCCCGGCACCGGCGATCATGGTCCGGAAGTGGGCCAGGGCGCGGGCCTCGTTGCGAAGGTCCAGCTCCTCCCCCAGCTGCTGGCCCAGCCCGTCCAGGAGCTGCAGCACGGAGCCTGCCACCTGCTCCCCCGTCTCCTTGGCAACCAGCTGGGCCAGGGGCACCATGAGGCGGAGGTCGGCCGCGGCCTGCAGGGCGATCCCCGGGCGCAAGGCCTTCACCGCCACCTCGCGCCCGTCGTGGAGCACGCCCCGGTACACCACGGCGATGGACGCCCGGCCGATCGGCTCAGGGTCGAGCTCTCGGTACGCCTCGCCCAGCTCCATGCCCAGCCCGGACTCGATGCTCCGGCACACGGCGTCGAAGGGCACGGGGGCCCCGGTGTCCAGCACCGCCCGGAACTCCCCGGCCACCTCCTCGCCCACCAGCCCGGGGGAGGAGGCGACGAGCTGGCCGAATTTCATGAAGGTGGCGCCCAAGTCCTCGCACATGCACCGGAGCGGTCGGGCGGCCACCGCCGGCGACAGCAAGCCGCGACCGCGCCGCAGCTCCGCCGCCTGGCGCAGGAGCAGCGGCGTCATCCGCCGGGCGCCGGCCAGGCCGATCTCGGCCCCCCGGGCCACAAGTTGACCCGGCGTGGGCGCCGGCAGCTGTCGCCGGTGGACCCTGGGCACGTCCGGCTCGCCGACCGCCGTCATCCTCCCCGACCTGGGGCCTCGCCGTCGGTTCCACCTGCGGCGGGACCGGGCACGGGCACCCGACGGCCGGTGTGCCGGCGCGGCCGGTAGGTGCCCAGGGCGAACCCGGCTGTCGGCTGGCCGGTCAGTCCCGCTGGCGCCGGGAAGTAGTCCAGCAGCTCCCGGTCGAAACGCTGGGCGGCACGCTCCTCCCGGCGCACCCAGGCCACGGCCACGGGAACGAGGGCGACCATCATCAACGTGTCGCCCCCCACCCACATCAGCACCCCGCCCAGCCGGACGTCGGCCACCAGGGACATCCCCCAGGTGCGATGGATCGCGGCCAGGGCGGGGAAGATCTCGTGGTTCGCCGAGTTGAGGGTGACGCCCACGAAGGTGTCCACCGGCACCGCCAAGAAGAGAAGCAGGGCGCGGATCGGGGGTTGGCCCCGGTAGCGGTTGGGGTCCGCGCCGAACAGCTGGCGCCAGAACAGGTAGCCGATGGCGAGGAAGAGGGCGTGCTCGAGCTCGTCCACGGCGCGGTTCTGCACCGCCCAGTTCACGAACACCGTGAGATGGGTGATCGGGACCAGCACGCCGTAGAGCACGAACGCGGTGACCGGGTGCCCCACGATCCGTCCCGCACGGGACCGGAGCGCCTGGCCGATCCGGCGGTGGGCCCCCCCCGCCGTCGCCCGCCAGAGCAGGGCGACGGGCGAGCCCGCGGCGTAGAGCGATGCCGCAACCATGATCAACAGGAGGTGCTGGACCATGTGGACCCAGAACAGCGTGGCGTCGTAGAGGCCGATCGAGCTGAAGGCGGCCACGGCCGTGACGGCCACACCCCCCAGGAACGCCCCGGTGCGCACGAGGGGCCACCGGTGCCGGGGGTGGAGCCGGTTCTGGCGGACCACCCCCGCCAGGTAGAGGGCCGCCGCCGCCGCCAGGACCGCCACCGGTCCGGCGGGCAGGTACGTGCGAAGCAGGTTGTGACCCGTGAACGGCGGGAGCACGGCAACCAGCGCGTGCACCGGCGGGACCAGGGGGCTCAGCGACCGGGCGATCAGGATCACGGGTGCGGCCATCGGGTCCTTGCCGGGTCGCGGCCCCCCGCCGGCGTCCGGATGGCGCTCGGCACGGCAGGCACGGCACCCCAGCCTACGGCCCCGGGCCGGGGCGGTCGAAGCGGGCCGGCAACCGAAGCCACCCTCACAACACCGGCTTGCAATCATGAAGCAGCAGCGTGACTGCAGAAGTATTGTACGGGGAGCGTCGCCGGACGGCGCCGGGGTTAGAGGGCGCCGAGAGTGGCCACGCTGGAGGGACCATGGGGGACGCAGTGGGCAGCGCTGCACCGGGGATCGTGGGCGCGCAGAGGACACTGGGCACAGGCGACCGGGCGCGGCGCGCCGCGTGGATCGACCGCAATGTCCGCCTGTTCTATCTGCTTCCGCGCATTGTCGGAAGGCGGGCACAGCTCTGCCTCCGTGGCCCGGACGGGTCGGAGCTGGGCTGGAAGGACGTGGGCCGCGGCACGGTGCTGGTGCGCGCCCGGGAGGACCGCGAGCTTGCCCACGCAATCCTCCGGGCGGCCGGGCCGGCCAATGCCCCGCTTCCCGCCGACGACCTGCCCGGTGTGCCGTTGGACATCCCCTCGGGGCGGCTCCTGGCCCAACTCCGGGTGCGGTCCGCGGCGATCCTGATCGGAAAGGAGCAGCGGAGCGAGGGCTACCACCGCATGTACGCGACATTCGCCTGGCCAGGACGGACGACGGTTGGCCTGGGCCATGTGGACCTTCAGACCGGAACGCGCCAGCTCCACCTGGACGGCGCTTCAGGGATCGAGCATGCCATGGCGGTCGACCTGCTCGAGGCGGTGGCCGGCCGTCGTCCCCGCCAGCTCTACCCCTGACTCGGGTGCCTGAGGCCCGACGTGCCCGCCGGCGCTGGCGCCGGACCTCCGGCCGTGACCCCTCCGGCCGTAGCGCCTACGGCCGGGGCCGCAGCCGTTGTGGCGCTCGGTCCGCCGCGGCTCGCCACCACACCGCCCGCCGCCCCGACGGGCGGTGTGACAGGGGTGAAGGTGAATTCGGCGTCCACGCAGTTGGCGGGCTGCCGGGCGACGGCCAGGTCGGTGCCGGCGCCCGGGTAGTGCCATACAGCGAACCCTGCCGCTGTGCGGACCAGGCATGACAGCGCCGGGTCAGTGGTGGAGAAACCGGACAGGGTGCCGAGCAGCGTGCCTGTCCCCGACGGCTTCACTGTGGGCTGCAGTGTCAGCGTGACGGCCTGGCCACCCCAGACGCCGGCGTAGCGGCCGGCGGCTACCGTTCCCCCGCCGGACGAACCCCCGAGCCGGCCGTTCCCGAGCCGGCCGTTCCCCCGCCAGCCGATCCCCCTCCGGACGAACCCCCCGAGCCGGCCGATCCGCCCGAGCCTGGTGAGCCGGGCACCGTCGGCGGGGGGAACCCCGGAACCGTCACGACAGGGATGCCAGGCAACGCGGTCGAGGGCGTGACCGCAGGGGTCGAGCCGCTGGACGCAGAAGAGGACGTGGACGCCGGACCGGCAATCCCGGCCCGGGCGGGCGGGGCGTTCCCGTCCAGGGCCGCGGTCATGGCGGCGCTGTTGCCGTCCATGCCCAGGGCCCAGGCGCCCACGCCCGCGAAGCCGTTGGACTGGGCCAGCTGGGCCACCATGTACACGGACGACGGGTTGTCCACGTATGCCTCGTACCACTGGTGGCCGATCTCGTAGGAAGTCCAGGCCGATCCGGTGACCGGGTCCCAGTAGAGGGGATCGCCACTGGTCATGACCTGGGCATAGGAGATGGGCGTTCCTGTGCCCATGGCGGTGGCGGCCATGGTCCCGTTGGTGGTTGGCCACACGTAGCCGAAGTAGGGCACCCCGAGGATGACCTTCGACGCCGGCACCGCCGCTGCGTACTGGGCCGCCGTCGTCGCGTCGGAGAACTCGGCGCTCGTGATCGGCGACGCCGCGCTCTGACCCGATGCCAGGTTCGTCCCGTAGGACATCACGAAGAACCCGTCCACCACCTTGGCCAGGGCGGGCACGTTGTAGAAGCCTGACGGGTCGCCGGCGGAGCTGGCGTAGGTGTCCACCGTGACCTGGTAGTGGGGGTTGGCGGCGTGCATGGCCGTGGATACGGTGGCCACGAGGGCAGTCAGGCCGGACTGGTCTGCCGGACCCTGACCCTCGAAGTCGATGTTGACGCCGTCCAGGTTCTTGGACGCCACCGCGTGCACGACGGCTGAGGCCAGCGTGGCCGCTGCCGACGGCGACGAGGACAGCGCGTTCAAGGAAGCCTGCGAGAAGCAGTTGACCGTCAGCACCACGCGGTCGCCTGCCGCGTGGGCCCGGGCCACGAGATTGGCGAAGTCCTGGCTCTGGTAGCCGTCCCACCCTGTGCCGGACTCCTGCAACGTCCCGTTGGCGTTCACGCCCACGGCGAAGTACGCCAGGGTGGTGAACCCCGAGACGTCGAATGTGGCGGCTTGCCCGAGCGACCAGTACGGCGCGAAGCCGAACACCTCGTGCGAGCGGAGGGGAGCGGTGTCGACCACCGCGGCAGGGGCCGGGGGGGGCGGGGCGGTGGCCGGCACGAGGTGGGAGGCCAGTCCGGCGCCGGCCTGGAACTCGGCCGCTTGGAGGATCTGGGCCATACCCGAGGCGTCGAACGCCACCCCCCCCTGCCGGAGCCCGGCAGCGGCGGACAGCGCGTCCAGGCCGGCCGGCGCAGCGCTGAGCGCGACCCCGGCCCATGCGGCAACCGGCAGCACGATCGCCAGCAATCCGGTCGCGGCCACCCGTGGGCGGCGAGCGGCCACCCGGCCAAGGCGCTGCACCGGTTCCGGCAGGGTCCCGCCCAGGGTGCCCGCTCGGTGAGCGGTGAGGACCTCCAGGCGGCGGGTGACCGAGCCGGCCGCGGCCAGCGCCATTGCCAGCGCCATCGCCACCAGACGGTCGAGGGCGCGGCGGGCCCCGCGCCACCGGGCCGTCCATGCCCGAAGCGAACCGAGGAGCGCGGAGACGGTGGGCGCGCCCGCCAGCAGCATCAGGTCCCCGGCGTCCGTGACCAGCCTTACCACCTGGACCGTCGTCCCCTCCGGGGACTGCGCCGTGTCGTCGGCCGACAGGCCGTGCAGGGCCCACCACGGGATCCGCAGCAGCACGGTTCCCCCACCGGTTCCCCCACCGGAGGCGTCACAGGAGCCCTCGTGGGCGCCGTCCCGGGCGGGGCCGCCGGCGCCGGGACGGGTTCCGGCCGGGCCGGATGCCGCCCGCAGCACGACGCCGCGCCGATCGAACGAGAGGGCGCACGGCCGGGCCTCATGGCGCCCCGGATGGGCGACGAGGACGGGGTGGATCGCCGGCGGCGCGCCGGGCCGCGGGCCGTGGCCGGTGCCACGACCCGCCCCACGCAGCCGCTGGGCGGTCCGACGTCCCATTCCCCTGGTTCCCCTGGAGGCGCATCGGGGAGGCGGCGCGGCGCCTCGCCGGCCGACACCTTCCGGCGACGCGACGCTGCTGCCGTTCCCGATCGACATCCATGCTCAGGCTGACGCGCCTGTCGCCAGCCACCCATCCCCCGATGGACCCCTCCAGTCTCCCGCGCCGTGTACCGGCGGTGCAACCCCCTTCTCGCGCCAGCGGGCGCGAGAAGCCCCCGGCCCGGGCCTGTCGCCCGTTGGGATCGTCTATGCCGGCGAGATCCCGTCCACGAGCGCGCTGGCGGCTCGGCGCAGGAACGCCCGCACAGTGGACTCCGCCACCCTGTGGAGGACGGCCTCGTCGATGATCCGTCCCACCGCGCGCAGCGGCGGGCGGTAGCAGGCGCTGAGCACGATGCGGCAGCGGTTGTCGTCCAGCGAGGCCACCTCCAGGTCACCGTCCAGCACCGGGAAGAGGGCCGGGTGCTGGGCGTCCTCCCACCGGATCGGCACCAGCACCGCTCCGTTGCGGCGGCTCGGCAGGCCCAGCCGGACGACGACGGTTCGGGCGAGGATGTCGCCAAGGAGCTGCGGCCCGACCCGGACGAGCAACGCCGCGTCGTCGCCGGCCGCCCCGGCCAGCGGGGCGAGCCATGCGCTCCCTGTCGCCAGCTGCGCCCCAACCTGGTCCGCCGGGCGCTCTACGTCCACGAAATCCTGGAGGAAGACAGCCGGCGGCGCCTTGTTGCCGTCCCGGGCCGAGGTGGTCACGACGTTCACCGTACGGTCCGGGCACCGCGGCCGGTAGGGCCCAACGGCCCTGACTGCGCCCAGTTCCGCTGTGTCAGTTCCGCTGTGTCAGTTCCGCGGGCCCAGGTCCGCCGGGGTCAGGTCCGCCGGGCTCAGACGGCAGCCACGGCGGCCACGAGCTTCTGGAGCGTGTCCTTCGCGTCGCCGAACAGCAAGACGGTCTTGTCGTCGAAGAGCAGGGCGTTGTCTATGCCGGCGAAGCCGGGCCGCATGGACCGCTTGAGGAAGACGATGTGCTGGGCCTGGTCCGCGTGGATGATGGGCATGCCGTAGATCGGGCTCCCCGGCGTGTCCACGGCGGCCGGATTGACGGTGTCGTTGGCCCCCACCACGAGGGCCACGTCTGCCGTGGGCAGCTCCGGGTTGGCCTCGTCCATCTCCTTCAGCTCGTCGTACGGGACGTTGGCCTCCGCCAGCAGCACGTTCATGTGCCCGGGCATCCGTCCCGCCACCGGGTGGATGGCGTAGAAGACCTCCACCCCGCGCGCCGAGAGGAGGTCGGCCAGCTCCTTGACGACGTGCTGCGCCTGGGCAACGGCCAGGCCGTAGCCCGGGACGATGACAACCTTGCGGGCGTAGGCCAGGAGGACCCCGATGTCATCGGGCGTCGAGCTCTTGACGGCCTTTCCGTCAAGGCCCTCGGCCGTCGCGGTCGCGGTGACGACGGCGCCGAAGGCGCTGAAGAGGATGTTGGGGAGCGAGCGGCCCATCGCCTTGCTCATCAGCCGGGTGAGCAGCATGCCCGATGCCCCCACCAGCGTCCCGGCCACGATGAGCAGGCTGTTGCCCAGGGTGAAGCCGGAAGCGGCCACCGCCAGGCCGGTAAAGGAGTTGAGCATCGAGATGAGGACTGGCACGTCGGCGCCGCCGATGGGCAGGACGAAGATCACGCCCAGCACCAACGAGAGGACGAGCACGCCGAAGACGTAGCCGGTGGCACCGGTCACGATGCCCAGGAGGGCAAGGACCAGGATGCCCAGGGCCACCACCGCATTGATCGGCTGCTGGCCGGCGTACACGATGGGCCGGGTGGCCATCAGCTCCTGCAGCTTGGCGAAGGCGACGGCGCTCCCGGCGAACGAGACGCAGCCGATGAGCACGCCGAGCACGGCCTCCACCACCACGTAGGTGGCCGGGCTGGTGCCGGTGGAGTGGACGTGGAGGAGCTCGGTCACCGACACGAGCGCCGCCGCGCCGCCGCCCACGCCGTTGAAGACGGCCACCATCTGCGGCATCGCCGTCATCTTCACCATGCGGGCCGCGGGCACGGCCACCACCGCACCCAGCGCCATGGCCACCAGGGCCAGGCTCAGGTTGCGGACCGAATGGGTGACGCTGCCAGCCGAGAACGTGATGGCGATGGCCAGCAGGGCGGCCGCCGCCCCGGCCAGGTTGCCCCGCCGGGCGTGCTTGGGGGAGCTCAACCCCTTCAGCGCGATGACGAACCCAACGATGGCCACCAGGTAGATGGCGGAGCGCCAGGTGGAGAGCGGGAGCGACGCGGCAACCTCGGTCACCGCGCTCACCGGGCCTCCGGTCCCGGCGGGCCGCCCCGCTCAGGCGGCGCAGGCCGGGCGTCGGGCTTGGCCCGGAACATCTCGAGCATCCGATCGGTGACGACGAAGCCACCCACCACGTTGAGGGTCGCCAGGAAGACGGCGATGAAGCCCAGCACGACCTGGGCCGGGCCGGTGGCCTCGCCCATGATGACCAGGGCTCCCACCAGCACGATCCCATGGATGGCGTTCGACCCGGACATGAGCGGGGTGTGCAGGATGCTGGGCACCTTGGAGATGACCTCGAACCCGACGAAGGCGGCGAGGACGAAGACGGTCAGGTACCAGACGAACCCGGTCACGACGCCCCACCCAGGAGCTCGGCGACCTGCGGCTGCGCCGGCTGCCCCTCTCGCAGGACGCCGGTGCCGGCCACGATCTCGTCCTCCCAGTCAGGCGCGAAGACGCCGTCGGGAGCGAATAGGGCGAGGACGTTGCTCACGTTGCGGGCGTACAGCGCACTGGCGTGGGTCGGCATCCCCGAGGGCGGATTGGCCATGCCGATGACGGAGGTGCCCGTGACATCGATCTCCCGGCCAGCCTCCGTGCACTCGCAATTGCCGCCGGAGTCCGCAGCCATGTCGACCAGCACCGATCCGGGCGACATCGCCTCCACCATGGCCCGGGTGACGAGGACGGGCGCACGCCGGCCGGGCACGGCGGCCGTGGTCACGACCACGTCGGCCCTGGCCACCTCGTCGGACAGTGCCTGCTGCTGCGCGGCCAGCTCCTCGGGCGACAGCTCCCGTGCATACCCGCCGGCGGCCTCGGCCCGGACCCCCAGCTCCACGAACGTCGCCCCGAGGCTCTCCGCCTCTTCCTTGGCCGCTGCACGGACGTCGTAGGCCCGCACCATGGCGCCCAGGCGCCGGCAGGTGGCGATGGCCTGGAGGCCGGCCACCCCAACGCCCATGACGAGCACCTTCGCCGGCGGGACGGTGCCCGCCGCCGTCATCAGCATGGGGAAGAAGCGGCCGAGGCTGGTGGCCGCCGTCAGAGCGGCCCGGTATCCCGAGACGGTGGCCTGGGAGGACAGCGCGTCCATCGACTGCGCCCGGCTGATACGGGGCAGCAGGTCGAAGCTGAAGGCGCTGCATCCCCGGTCGGCCAGCACCCGCAGGGTCTCCAGCGATGCTGCCGGCTGGAGGAAGCTCAATGAGGCCGCGCCCGTTGGGACGACAGCCGCGCCAACCGGGTCGGGGGCTTGCACCCGGACGACCATGGACGCACCCTCGGCGCATGCTGCAGCGTCCGCCGCGATCTCTGCCCCGGCATCGGCGTACTGCTCGTCGGTGAACGATGCCGCGGTTCCCGCACCGCGCTGCACGGAGACGACCCATCCGGCGCCCACCAGGCGGCGCGCCACGTCGGGCACGATGCCCACGCGGCGTTCCCCGGCCGCGGTCTCCGCCGGAACCGCCAGTTTCACGGCTGCGTTCTTAGCAGGTGTGCACAGGCCTGCAGGAACCCGGCATCCAGGGACCGGCGCGACGACCGGACCGGCCGGGCCCGGCGACCCCGTGCTACTCGGCGGGGCGGCGCAACAGGTTCGACACCCTCTGGTGGGTGACGCCGAAGAGCCGGGCGATCGCCGGGATGCTCACGCCCTCTTTGCGGAGCGAGTCAACGAGCTCCTTGCGCAACGTGCCGCTGGCCTTGGCCAGGCAAGCCAGGACACGGCTCACGAGCTGCATGGTGCCGGGGTCGTCCTCTTCGCCGAGGATCTCGTGCCAGGACCGGCCCTGGACCCGCTGGCGGTGCAGGTGCTCCAGCCGCTCCTCGAGGAGCCGCTCGTCCTTGCTCATCTCGGCGAGAGCCGAGGTCAGTGCCTCCAGGGCGCGCAGCGTCGGGTCGCCTGACGCCCTGGCCTCCGCATCCTCCGACCCGGCGGCTCCGGCAGCTCCGGCGGCATGTGCTCGCCCGCCGTCGCTTCCATTGCCAGAGCCCCTGCCGGTGCCAGAGCCCCTGCCGGCGCCGTTGTCGCCCCTGCCCGGGTCGTCCTCTCCCGGCTGCCCGCGGGGGTCGGCCACCGCACGTACGGTCGCGGCACGCCCTTCCGCTGGCGCAGAGGTGTGGCGGTCGGTGTCGATGAGGTGTTGCGACATGGTCGTTGCCTCCCAAAGGTGATGACTTGGGTGCTACCCGCGGCCAGTCCCTCTCCGTGGTTGGCTCTACCCGGGGGCCCCGGCCCGGAAACTGGGAATGCAGCCAGCAGCCCCGGACCGACGGCGGACGTGGAGGGGGCGGGCAGGCGCAGCCTGATCGCCCCCATCCTGCTGAACGCCGCCCTTTGGGAGAAATGGGCGACCATACGATCGTTTGTTTTGCAGCCACTACAGGGAGGTTCGGGCACCTGCGCTGCCCGGGGTCAGGGCGCTGGGGATGGCCACATACGATCGTTCGATGGGCGCGACAGCCTAAATGCACCTGCTCTATGCTCCGGCTATCGTGCCGTGGATCGCTCCGCCAGACGTACCTATTCCGCCGGGCCCGTGGCGCCTGGCGGTCGGGAGCGCCAGACGGCCGGCGCCGCACCTCAGCAACGGAACGACTCCATGACCGCCACCCCGAGTGCCCCGCCCGACCCGCGCATGCCCGCCGTGGCGGCGTCCGCATCGGCAGATGCCCCATCCACGCCCTCCGTGGCGGCGTCGTCCATCTACGCGCAGGCGGGCAACGAGAACTTCCCGGTGGCGTCCCGGCTCCTGCCCCGCGCGGTCCGGGCCGATCTGATGGCCCTGTACGGCTTCGCCCGCCTCACCGACGACATCGGGGACGAGGCGGACGGCGACCGGCTCGCGCAGCTCGACTGGCTCGAGCGCGAGCTCGAGCTGTCAGCGGCCGGTTCGGCGTCGCACCCCGTGCTGCGCCGCCTGTCGGCAACCATCGCCGCCCACAACCTCCCGCTCCAGCCCTTCCGGGACCTGATCGCCGCCAACCGCCAGGACCAGCACGTGCGCCGGTACGAGACCTTCGCCGACCTCGTCGGCTATTGCCGGCTGTCGGCGAACCCGGTCGGCCGGCTCGTCCTCGGCATCCTGGACAAGGCGACAGGCGGGCGGGTCGCCCGGTCGGACGACGTCTGCACGGGTCTCCAGGTGGTCGAGCACCTCCAGGACGTGGGCGAGGACTTCCGCCGGGACCGCATCTACCTACCGCTGGCCGACCTGCGCGCCGAAGGGTGCAGCGAAGCGGAGCTCGGGGGACCGGGCGCCTCGCCGGCACTCCAGCGCGTCGTGGCGGCCGAGGCGGCCCGGGCCCGACGGCTCCTGCGGTCGGGGGGGCCGCTGGCCGCCAGCCTGCCGTGGCGCGAGCGGGTGGCGGTGGCCGCGTTCGCCGCAGGGGGGCTGGCCGCGCTCGACGCGGTGGAGGCGGTCCGTTTCGACGTGCTGGCACACCGGTGCCGGCCTCGCGCCGACCGGCTTGTGGCCAGGCTGGCCCTTCTCCTCGCCAGCCCGTCGGCGCCGCCTGCCGGGGGGACGCCTGCCGGGGGGACATGGTGATGGCGCCGCGCACAGTGGACCGCGCCTATCGCGAGTGCGAGGCCATCACCGGCCGAGAGGCGAAGAACTTCGCCTACGGCATCCGCCTCCTCAAGGCGCCCGAGCGCCGGGCCCTGTCCGCCGTCTACGCGCTGGCCCGGCGGATCGACGACATCGGGGACGGATCGGACGCGCCCGCGGCCAAGGCCGACGCCCTGCGCGCCGTGAAGAAGGACCTGGCATCGCTGGACGATCCGGCGCCCGGCGACATGGTGCTGACGGCGATCGCCGACGCCCGGAGCCGCTTCGGCCTTCCGGTAGACGCCTTCGTGGACCTGGTGGACGGGTGCGAGATGGACGTGGCCGGGACGACGTACGAGACGTTCGACGACCTGGTCGTGTACTGCCGGCGCGTTGCCGGGTCGATCGGCCGCCTGTCGCTGGCCGTCTTCGGCGCATCCGACCGGCCGGGCGCGGTCGGTCTGGCCGACGACCTCGGCGTTGCGCTCCAGCTCACCAACATCTTGCGCGACGTGCGCGAGGACGGGGAGCGGGGCCGCGTCTACCTCCCGGCGGCCGACGCCCGCTCGATCGGCTGCCCGACCGACCTCTCGGACCCGGCGGCGCTGGCTCGGCTGGTCGCGTTCGAGGGCGATCGCGCGCAGCAGTGGTTCGACCGGGGCCTGCAGCTCCTGCCCCTGCTCGATCACCGCAGCAGGGCATGCGTGGGCGCGATGGCCGGGATCTACCACCGGCTTCTCGTCCGGATCCGGCGCGACCCCATGGCCGTGACCAGGCAGCGCATCTCGGTCCCCGCGTCCGAGAAGATCTGGGTTGCGCTGACCGCCCTGACGGGCTTGACCGGCCGGATGACCGGTGCACGGACGGTGTCGCTGTGAGACCCATCAGCGGTGGCATGCGCCTGGTGGTGGTGGGGGGCGGGCTGGCTGGCATGGCCGCGGCCCTCGAGGCGGCCGACGCCGGGGCCGAAGTGGTCCTCGTCGAGCGGCGCAGCCGCCTGGGCGGCCTCACGTGGTCGTTCGACCGCAAGGGCCGCAGCTTCGACAACGGCCAGCACGTGTTCCTCCGCTGCTGCACGGCGTACCGCGGGTTCGTCGACCGCATCGGCGCGGCGGGCCAGGTCCACCTGCAGGACCGGCTGGACGTCCCCGTGGTGGCCCCGGGCGGGCGGACCGCCCACATCGCCCGGACGTCCTTGCCGCTCCCCTCGCCGCTGCACCTCTCGGCCTCCCTCCTGACCTACCGCCACCTGACGCCGGCCACCCGGATCCGCCTCGGCCGCGCCGTCCGGGCGCTGATGGCCCTCCCGCTGGACGATCCGGCGCTGGACCGCGAGACGTTCGCCTCCTGGCTCACCCGCCACGGCCAGCCGGCAGCCGCCGTCGAGCGCCTCTGGGACCTGGTGGTGCTGCCGACCGTGAACGTCCATGCGTCCGAGGCGTCCCTGGCGCTGGCGGCCAAGGTCTTCAGGTCCGGGCTTCTGGATGCGGTGGACGGGGCGGACATCGGCTGGTCGCTCGTCCCCCTCGGCGTGCTCCACGGGGAGAACGGAGCCCGGGCGCTCGCCGCGGCGGGCGTGGACGTGTACCTGGGGGACGCGGCGGCGGCAGTGACGACCGCACCGGGCGGCGTGGCTGTGCAGACGGCCGCCCGGCGGCTGCACGCCGACGCGGTGGTCGTCGCCCTGCCCCACGAGGCGGTGCCCGCTGTGCTCCCGGCCGGCGCCGTGGGCGACCTCTCGGGCCTTGGTCACTCGCCGATCGTCAACGTGCACCTGGTGCTGGACCGCCGGGTGACTGACCTCCCCTTCTTCGCCGCCGTCGGCTCGCCGGTCCAGTTCGTCTTCGACCACACCTCGGCGTCGGGCATCACGGGCCCCGCGGGCACAGGGGCCGCACAGTGCCTCACCATCTCGCTCTCGGCCGCCACAGGCACCGTCGGCGCCCGACCCGAGGAGCTGGTGCGCCGGTTCCACGGGGCGCTCGGGGAGCTGCTGCCAGAGGCCCGCCGCGCCGGGCTGGTCGACGGTGTGGTGTCCCGTGAGCACACCGCCACCTTCCGCGGGGGGCCGGGCACCGCCGCCCTGCGCCCGGGACCGGCGACGTCGGTGCCCGGGGTCTTCGTGGCCGGCGCGTGGTGCGACACCGGGTGGCCGGCCACCATGGAGGGCGCGGTGCGATCCGGGGCGGAGGCGGCCCGGGCCGCCCTGGCGCAGCGCGAGGGGCAGCTGCAGCCACCGTCGCCTTCGCTCGAGGACTCGCCGGCATGACCACCTCTCTCGTACCGCCCTCGGCCGGCGGTCCGTCCGCCGACGCACCGCCGGCCCTGGGCCGTGCATCCGCCTTGATGGCCCCGGCCATGGATGCGGCCACCGAACGGCTCGACCCCTCGCTCCACGACGCCGTCCGGCACCATCTGGCCGGCGGGGGCAAGCACGTGCGGGCCGGCCTCGTGCTCCTGGCGTCGTCGGCCGTGGGCGGCACCCACGAAGACAGCGTCCTGGGCGCGGTGGCCGTGGAGCTGGTGCACAACTACTCGCTCCTCCACGACGACATCATCGACGGTGACCGGGAGCGGCGGCACCGGCCCACGGTGTGGGCCCGCTACGGGGTTGGTGTCGCCATCGTGGTGGGCGACGCCCTCGCCGCACTGGCCATGCAATTGCTCCTGGACGACCCGACGCCGCGCCGCGTGCGCGCCGCTCAGGTGCTGGCCGACGCCAACCAGAACATGATCGGCGGGCAGTCCGCCGACATGGCCTTCGAGGGACGTGCCGCGGTGGGGGTGGAGGAGTGCCTGGCGATGGAGCGCGGCAAGACCGGCGCGCTGCTGTCGGCGGCCTGCGCCATGGGGGGCGCGCTGGGCGGCGGCACCGAGCAGCAAGTGGGCCTCCTCGCCGCCTACGGTGACAATCTCGGCATCGCCTTCCAAGCCGTGGACGACCTCCTCGGGATCTGGGGGGAGCCGGCGCGCACCGGGAAGCCGGTTGGCGCGGACCTGATGGCCCGCAAGAAGACCCTGCCCGTCTCGGTGGCCATGGCAGCCGGCGGGGAGGGAGCCGCGGAGCTGGAGGCGATCCTGGGCCGGGAGCTGTCCGACGCGGACGTCGCCAGGGCCACCGCCCTGATCGAGGCCAGTGGGGCCCGGGACGAGGTTGCCGCCCTCGCGGACGACCACTTGCAGGCGGCACTGGCCGCCCTGGACGAGGCCGAGCTCTTGGCCGCCCCGAAGGAGGAGCTCATGGCGGTCGCCCGCTACGTGACGGCGAGGGACCGATGACGGCGGTGGGCTCGAACCGGTTCCCGGCGGACGATCGCATGGACGAGCGGCTGGACGGCGCCCCGGACGCCGCCGAGCTCGCGCTGAAACGGGCCACCGACGCGCTGCTCGGCGCCCGGACCGATGGGGGATGGTGGCGGGGCGAGCTCGAGACCAACGTGACCATGGACGCCGAGGACCTGTTCCTCCGGCAGTTCTTCGGCATACGGACCGCCGCCGAGACGGCGGCAGCGGCCGTCTGGATCCGCTCCAACCAGCGCGAGGACGGCACCTGGTCCAACTTCTACGGAGGTCCGGCCGACCTCTCGACGACGCTGGAGGCCTATGTGGCCCTGCGGCTCGCCGGCGACGAGCCGGGCGCGCCGCACATGCAGCGGGCCGCGGAGTTCGTCCGCCAGCAGGGCGGCCTGGAGCGGGCTCGCGTGTTCACCAAGATGTGGATGGCGCTGTTCGGCAAGTGGTCCTGGGACGACCTTCCGGTCATGCCGCCCGAGCTGGTGCTGCTGCCCCCGTGGATGCCGCTCAACATCTACGACTTCGGCTGCTGGGCCCGCCAGACGGTGGTGGCCCTGACCGTGGTGGGCACCTACCGCCCCGTGCACGACCTCGGGGTCGACATCGACGAGCTCCGCAGCGGGCTGCCCCCGCTGCCCCTGCATCCGCTCCGCACGTGGGCGGGCATCTTCGAGCGGGCCGACAAGCTGGCGCGCCGGTACGCGCGGCGCCCCGTGCGGCTTCTGCGGTCGCTGGCCCTGCGTGAGGCGGAGCGGTGGATCCTGGAGCGCCAGGAGTCCGACGGTTCCTGGGGCGGCATCCAGCCGCCGTGGGTGTACTCCATGATCGCCCTCCACTTGCGGGGCTACCCGTTCACACACCCGGTGATGCGGGAGGGCCTGGCCGGCCTGGCCGGGTTCACCATCGAGGACGAGAAGGGCCGCCGGATGGAGGCCTGCCAGTCCCCGGTGTGGGACACGGTCCTTTCGCTGGTCGCCCTCCACGACGCCGGCGTGGCCCCCGACGACCCCGCGCTGTGCACCGCCGCCCGCTGGGTCGTGGGCGAGGAGATCGCCATCCCCGGCGACTGGGCCGTCCGGCGGCCCACACTGGCCCCCGGCGGCTGGGCCTTCGAGTTCGGGAACGACCGCTACCCGGACGTGGACGACACGGCCGAGGTCGTCCTGGCACTCCTTCGCAGCGCCGAGGACGACCGGGGGTCCATCGACCGGGGCGTGGACTGGGTCCTGGGCATGCAGTGCAGCGACGGCGGCTGGGCCGCCTTCGACGTGGACAACACCCGCACGCTGTGCCGGGAGCTCCCCTTCTGCGACTTCGGTGAGCTGATCGACCCTCCCAGCGCGGACGTGACGGCACATGTCGTCGAGATGCTGGGGGTATGGCTGGCCACACCTCGCCGGACCATCGAACCGGGGCGCCGGGAGGCGGCAAGCCGGGCCATGGCCCGCGGTGTGAACTGGCTCCTGGACGCCCAGGAGCCCGACGGGTCCTGGTTCGGCCGGTGGGGCGCCAACTACGTGTACGGCACGGGGGCCGTGGTGCCCGCCCTGGTGGCGGCCGGGGTGGTGCCGGGCCACCCGGCCGTGCGCCGGGCCGTCGAGTGGCTCGAGTCGTGCCAGCAGCCCGACGGCGGCTGGGGAGAGGACCTGCGCTCCTACGACGACCGGGCCTGGGCGGGCACCGGCGCGTCCACGGCCTCGCAGACGGCGTGGGCCCTCCTGGCGCTCCTCGCCGCCGGTGGCGACGAGCGGGAGTCCACGGCCCGTGGCATCGCCTACCTGTGCGCCACCCAGCGGCCGGACGGCAACTGGGACGAGCCATGGTTCACCGGCACCGGGTTCCCCGGGGACTTCTACATCAACTACCACCTCTACCGGTTGATCTTCCCGGTCACGGCCCTCGGCCGGTACGTCCACGGGGGCGGGCCCCGTGGGTGAGGTGCTCGTGCTCGTGCCCGACCGGGCCTCCGCCGCCGGACCGGAGTCGGTGGTGAACGGCCACGGCGTCTCGGCTGTGCCGGCTGCGGTGGCGAGCCTCCGCCCCACGGTGCCCGCCGGCACGGCCGTGGCAGTGACCGGGCCGGCCGAACGCCTGGACCCGGCCCTGCACCTCGGGCAGCTGGTGGTGGCCAACGAGGTGTGGGCCGTACGCGCCGACGGGCATGCTCCCGTCGTCGAGCAGGTGCGCCGCCTCCCCTCGGCCTCCCTGCTGGCGGCCGAATTGCGCCGGGACGGCCACCTGGTGGCCGTCGGTCCCGTGGCCACGGTGGACGGGGCGCCGGGCGGGGCCGGGCGGGACGGGTGCACCGGAGCCCGGGGCGTCGCGGCCACCGGCACCCCGTTCGACCACGACCACACGAGCCCGGTGCTGCTGGCTGCCCTGGCCGCCCGGGGCGCCCTGGCGGTGGACCACCAGTCGGCATGGGCGGCGGCGCTGGCCGGGGACGACCGCCCGCTCGCCGTGGTGCTTTCTGTGGTCGGGGCGGCGGGGCCCGGCGCCATGACGGCGGTCGCCCCGGGGTGTGCCGCCACCGACCTCGCCCCGGAGGGCGTGCGGCACGCCCTGGACCGCTGGGCCCGGGCGTGCCGGGACCACCAGGTCGTGCTGGCCGCGCCCCGGTCGTTCTGCGCCGGCGTGGAGCGGGCGATCGAGATCGTGGAGCGAGCCCTTGAGCGGTACGGGGCCCCGGTCTACGTCCGGCGTCAGATCGTGCACAACGCGCACGTGGTCGGCCGCCTGGCCGCCATGGGCGCCGTGTTCGTGGAGGAGCTGGACGAGGTTCCCGACGGCGCCACCGTTGTGCTGGCCGCGCACGGAGTCGCTCCGGACGTGCGGTCGGAGGCGGCGGCCAGGGACGGCTTCACCGTCATCGACGCCACCTGCCCCCTCGTCGCCAAGGTCCACCACGAGGCCAGGCGCTATGCCGCTCGCGGCTACGACATCGTGCTGATCGGCCACGGGGACCACGAGGAGGTCCAGGGGACGCTGGGCGAGGCGCCCGACCGCACCCATCTCGTGGCCTCGGCGGCGGAAGTCGACCGCTTGCCCGTGGACGGCGCCGCACCGCTCGCGTACCTGACGCAGACCACCTTGGCCATCGACGAGACGGCCGGGGTGATCGACGCGTTGCGGCGGCGATTCCCCTCCATCGTGGGACCGAGCGCGAACGACATCTGCTATGCCACGCAGAACCGACAGGAGGCCGTACGGGCCATCGCGCGCTCGTGCGACCTGATCCTCGTCATAGGATCGGCCAACTCGTCGAACACCGCCCGCCTGGTGGAGGTGGCGCGACGGGAAGGCTGCCGTGCGGAGCTGGTGGAGGACGCCGGCCAGCTCCGCCTTTCATGGCTCGACGGTGTAGGCACCGTCGGGCTCACTGCCGGTGCGTCCGCCCCCGAATCCCTCGTCGCCGAGGTGGTCCAGGCGCTCTCCAGCCTTGGCCCGCTCGAGGTCGCCGAGTACAGGACCACCACAGAAACCGTCCGATTCGCTCTCCCCCTACAGGTGCGCTGATGCCCATTCCCTTGCAACAGAACGTACGGATCGGAGCCCACTTGCTCCGCCAGCGACTGAAGGGTCGCAAGTTCTACCCCTTCATCGTCGAGATCGAGCCGCTGTTCGCGTGCAACCTCTCCTGCCCCGGCTGCGGCAAGATCCAGCACCCCACCGACATCCTGCGCAAGCGGCTGTCCGTGGAGGACGTGGTCAACGCGGTGGAGGAGAGCAACACGCCCATGGTGTCGATCGCCGGAGGCGAGCCCCTGCTCCATCCGGACATCGCCCGCATCGTGGAAGAGCTGGTGAAGCGCAAGGTGTACGTGTACCTGTGCACCAATGCCGTGCTCCTCAAGCGGCGGATCGACCGCTTCGCCCCCAACCACTTCTTCTCCTTCGTCGTCCACATGGACGGTCTGAAGGAGCGGCACGATGCGGCCGTCGACCGGGCCGGGGTGTTCGACACCGCGGTGGAGGCGATCCAGGAGGCCAAGCGGCGCGGCTTCCGGGTCACCACCAACTCCACCTTCTTCAACACGGATTCGCCCAAGACGGTCCGGGACCTGCTGGACTTCCTCAACGACGACCTGAAGGTGGACGCCATGATGATCTCGCCGGCGTACGCCTACGAGAAGGCGCCCGACCAGGAGCACTTCTTGGGGGTGGAGCAGACGCGCGCGCTCTTCAGGGAGGCCTTCGCCGGCAAGCGGAAGAAGTGGCGGCTCAACCACTCCCCGCTGTTCCTGGACTTCCTCGAGGGCAAGGCCGAATTCGGCTGCACGGCCTGGGGCATCCCCAGCTACTCGGTGCTGGGCTGGCAGCGTCCGTGCTACCTGATGGCCGACGGGTATGTGTCGTCGTACAAGGAGCTGGTCGAGACGACCGATTGGACACGCTACGGTCGGGGCAAAGACCCCCGGTGCGCCAACTGCATGGCACACTGCGGCTACGAGCCGTCCGCCGTCATCGCATCCATGGGCTCGCTGCGTGAGTCGCTCCGTGCGCTCGTGAGCACCCACTGAGGGCGGCGTGACGACGGTCCGCCACTCGACGGCTGGTGCCCCGGGCGCCGGTACATGCTCCGGCCCTGGCTCGGAGATCTCCGTCCCCGGGCGCGACGGCCTGGCCCGGGGGAACGGCTCGTCCAAGGACGGCTCACTGCACAGCGGCGCGGTCATGCACGCCGGCGGGAGCGCCGACGAGGAGGCGCCGTCCGGGCTCGACCGGCTGACCCCGGCCTCGCTGCGGGCCATGGACCGCCGGCAGCTGGACGAGCTGGCGGCGGAGATCCGGCGGTTCCTGGTGTCGTCGGTGGCCCTGACCGGCGGCCACCTCGGCCCCAACCTGGGCGCGGTGGAGCTCACGCTGGCGCTCCACCGCGTGTTCGACTCGCCCGGTGACCCGATCGTGTGGGACACCGGGCACCAGGCCTACGTGCACAAGGTCGTCACCGCGCGGGCGGGCCGCTTCGCCCGGCTGCGGAAGGCCGGCGGGATCTCCGGTTACCCCAACCGGGAGGAGTCGCCGCACGACGTGGTGGAGAACAGCCACGCCTCCACGGCCCTCTCCTATGCCGACGGGCTGGCCCGGGCGCGCGACCTGCTGGGCCGGGGCCATCACGTGGTGGCGGTCATCGGGGACGGCGCGCTCACTGGCGGCATGGCCTACGAAGCGCTCAACAACATCGGAGCCGCCGGGCGCCGGGTGGTCGTCGTGCTGAACGACAACGGCCGCTCGTACGCCCCGACGGTGTCCCGGCTCACGACGGCGGCCGGCGGCGCGGTCGGCGGCGCGCCGGAAGCGTTCTTCGGCGCCCTCGGCCTGTCGTACGTCGGGCCGGTGGACGGGCACGACGTGGAAGCAGTCGAGCAGGCGCTGCGCCGGGCCTCGGCATCCACGGGACCCGTGGTGGTCCACGTCCACACCGTGAAAGGCCGCTCCTACGCTCCGGCGGAGCTGGACGACGAGAAGTGCCTGCACGACGTGTCACCGTTCGATCCCGTCTCCGGCCAGCCCCACGTGCGCCGGGGCAGCCCGTCCAGCTACACCGAGGCCTTCGGGACCGCCATCCTGGCCGAAGCCGAGCAGCGCCCCGAGCTGGTGGCCGTGACGGCGGCCATGACCGGCCCGACCGGGTTGCTCCCCTTCGCCCAGCGGTTCGGGGACCGGATCGTGGACGTGGGCATCGCCGAGCAGCACGCCGTCACCGCGGCGGCCGGGATGGCCATGGGCGGCCTGCGGCCGGTGGTGGCCATCTACTCCACGTTCGTGAACCGGGCGTGGGACCAGCTCCTCTACGACGTCGGGCTCCACCGGCTGCCCGTCGTGTTCTGCCTGGACCGGGCCGGCGTGACCGGCGACGACGGGCCGAGCCACCACGGGATCTTCGATCTCGCGCTCCTGACCAAGGTGCCGGGGATGACGGTCCTGGTCCCGTCCTCCTACGAGGAGGTCGGGGTCATGCTGCACCAGGCCTTGGAGATCGCCGACGGTCCGGTGGCCATCCGCTGGCCCAAGACGGCGGCGCGGCGGCGCGCCACCACGGGATCCGGCCTGGCGGGCCGCCGGATCATCGCCGGCGACGGCTCGGTGTGCTTCCTCGGTCTGGGCAAGCTGGTGGAGGCCTGCGAAGGGGCGGCGGCCCTCCTGGCAGCCGATGGTGTCCGGGCCACGGTCTGGGACGTGCGGGTGGCGTCGCCTCTGGACGAGCGCATGCTCGAGGATGCGAGCCGCCACGCGCTGGTGGTCACGGCGGAGGACGGCGTGGCAGATGGCGGCGTCGGTGCCGCCATCGCCGGTCGCCTGAGATCGCTCCACGCAGCCGACGTGCCCGGCCGTAGCCGCCGCACCGGTGACGGGGTCGCCGGCGGCTCTCCGGCGGCCTGGCACCGGCCCGAGATCGTCACCTGCGGCCTCCCTCTGGCCTTCCTGGCCCACGGGGGCGCCGACGACATCCTGGCCGCCCACGGGCTCGACGCCGCGGGGCTTGCTGCCGCGGCCCGGCGGTCATCGGCCGTGGCGGCCGCGCGCCGCTGACCCAGCGGCAGGCTCAGGCTCACGGCCGCAGCGGGGCGGCCCAAGCGGGGGGCAGCCGGCCCTGCAGGGCCACGACGTCCTCGAAGGTCTGCCGCCGGGCCGCCTCATGGACGCGGCCGTCCTCCACGAGCACTAGCGGCGCCAGGTACGCCCCGTTGTAGTTGTTGGCCAGGGTGTAGGAGTACGCCCCGGACACGAGCAGCGCCACCAGGTCCCCGACGGACGGGTCAGCGAGCCGGGCCCCGTCGATCAACGTGTCGCCGGACTCGCACTGGCGGCCAACGAGCGTGCAGTCCGTGCCGGGCGGCCGGTCGGCCTTGCCGTCCACGATGGCCTCGTACCGCTGCCCGGTCAGCGCCACGTCCAGGTTGTCGGCCATGCCCCCGTCCACCGCCACGAACGTGCGGCCGGTGTGCTTCACGGCCACGACCCTGTACAGGGTGATCCCGGCCGGGGCGACGAGGGACCTCCCGGGCTCCACCAGCAGGGCCGCGCCGGAGGGCACGCTCTCCCGGGCGGCAGCAGTGACGGCGTCCAGGTAGTGGTCGATGTCGGGCGCCTCCTCCTCCAGGGTGTAGCGCACGCCGAGCCCCCCGCCGATGTCGTAGACGTCCAGGTCGCCCACGGCCGCCAGCCGCCGCACCGCCTCGGCGAACGGCTCGGTCCGCAGAATCTGGGACCCGATGTGCACGTGCACACCCCGCAGCATCAGGTTCGGCGCCGCGCCGATCCGCTCCATCAGGGCGAGCGCCTGGTCCAGCGGCAGCCCGAACTTGGAGCTCGGGCCGCCCGTCTCCTGCGAGGGATGGGTGGGAGCAACCACGTCCGGTCGGAGCCGGACGAGCACGCGTTGCCGCAACGGCGCGTGGACCAGCGCCAGCAGCCGGTCGACCTCGTCCCTGTTGTCGACGATCACGGTCCCCACGCCCGCCTCGATGGCCAGCCGGAGCTCGGCGTCGGTCTTGGCGTTGCCGTGGAAGTACACCCGCGCCGGGTCGATCCCGGCGGCGAGGGCGAGCCGCAGCTCCCCGTCCCCGGCCACGTCCACGCTCAGGCCCTCGGCCCCAGCCAGCTCGTACATGGCCAGGGCCGGCAGCGCCTTGGAGGCGAACAGCACCTCCGACCGGGGCCAGCGGCGAGCCAGCCCGTCGCGCATGG
>DAHUZE010000091.1 GCA_027306755.1 Acidimicrobiaceae bacterium
GCACCACCGCGGTGGCGACGAGCGCGCCGACCGTCACGCCCACCGCGAACCCGGCCCGCGAGAGCACCTGGATCAGTGCGCCGACGCGCAGCCCGTGCAGGGCGGCCACGGCGACCACCACCACGACCGCGATGTCCACCCGGCTCACCCTGCGAGGGTACCGGAGGGTGCACCCGGTCCCCGGCGCCCCGCGGCGCCGGCGGCGGGCCGGCCGACGCCCGGAAGCCGCCACACAAGGTTCGTCTCCGGTTTGCGCTGGGTTCGCTCTTCGTTTCCCTCCCGTTCACCTCGCGTCGGTAGGAATAGTTACGTGATCGCGATCCCCGATGCGGCGAAACCCCATGGCCACTGAGCCCCCGGTGGCCGGCGCGGCCAGCGGCGCGGCTCCCGGGCTGTCCGGCGGCAAGCACGTGGCCACCGGGACGCCGTCCCCGGCCGCGGGGATCCCCCGGGTCGATCCCGTGCTCGACGCGCTGGACCCGGACCGGGGGCGGCCGGCCAACGTGGTCGAGACCCACGGCCTCACGCTGCGCTTCTTGGACAAGACCATCCTGTCCTCGATCGACATGGGCTTCGAGCGGGGGACCATCACCGCCCTGATCGGGCCCACCGGTTCCGGGAAGTCCACCTTCCTGCGGACGCTCAACCGGATGAACGACAAGGTGACGGGCTTCCGCTACGAGGGCTCGGTCACCTTGGAGGGCCGCAGCATCTGGGCCCCGGGCACGGACCTTCTCGAGCTCCGCCGGCGCGTGGGCATGCTCTTCCAGCGCCCCAACCCCTTCCCCATGTCCATCCGGGACAACGTGGTGGCCGGCGTGCGGGCGCATCGCATCGCCAAGGGCAGGCAGCTCGACGTCGTGGCCGAGCAGCGCCTGCGCGAGGTGGGGCTGTGGGACGCCGTCCAGGACCGCCTCAACGACTCGCCGTTCCGCCTGTCCGGCGGTCAGCAGCAGTTGCTGTGCCTAGCCCGCGCCCTGGCCGTCGGCCCCGACGTCCTGCTGCTGGACGAGCCGACCTCGTCCCTGGACCCGATCTCGACGGAGTACGTGGAGGCGCTGCTCGCGCAGCTGGCGCCGGCGCTGACCCTGATCGTAGTGACCCACAACCTGGCCCAGGCCCGGCGGGTGTCGCACCGGACGATGTTCTTCTACGACGGCCGGCTGGTCGAGCACGGCCCGACGGACCAGGTCTTCGAGCACCCCAGGGACCCCCAGACCGAGCGCTACGTCACGGGCCGCATCGGCTGACCCATCCCGCCGGGGACCGTATCGACCGATCTCCGGACCGCCGGACTCGCACGGACCGCCGGACTCGAAGGCAACACCAACCACCACCCAAGGAGGGACAACGTGAATCGGACGCTGAGCGCCCGGAAGCTCGTACCGACGCTTGCCGGGGCTGCCGTCGCCGTCGCCGTCGCCGGCGGCTCGGCCGGCGCCGCCCCGAGTGCGCACGCCACCCACGCCACCCACGCCACCCACGCCACGCACGCCAAGAAGACCAAGACGGTCAAGCTCACGGTGCCCGCCCCGGCCGGGGGGACCATCAGCGAGGCGGGGAGCTCGCTCCTCTACCCGCTGTGGAACCTGTGGGTGCCCGGGTACACCGCCAAGTACTCGAGCGTGACGATCCAGACGGCGGCTGGGGGCTCTGGTGCGGGCATCACCGGCGCCACCAACGGCACCCTGCAGATCGGCTCCTCCGACGCCTACCTGTCGACATCGGAGAAGCAGGCGTCCCCCACTCTGGAGAACATCCCGCTGGCCATCTCGGCTCAGGAGATCTTCTACAACGTGCCCGGGGTGACGGCACACCTCAAGCTGAGCGGCAAGATCCTGGCCGGCATGTACACCGGCAAGATCACCAAATGGAGCACATCGGCCATCGCGGCGCTCAACCCGGGCGTGACCCTGCCAACAATTCCCGTCGTGACCCTGCACCGCTCCGACAGCAGCGGCGACACCTTTCTCTTCACCACGTACCTCTCGGACTCGACAAAGACGTGGTCGACAAAGATCGGCTTCAACACCTCGATCACATGGCCCAAGGCCCCCGGAGCGCTGGCCGAGAACGGCAACTCGGGCATGGTGGCGGGCTGCAAGACAACCAAGGGCTGCATCGCCTACGTCGGTATCAGCTACCAGACGCAGGCCCTGGGTGACGGCCTCACGTACGGCAAGCTCGAGAACGGCAAGGGGCAGTACGTGATGCCGACGGCCACAACGATCCAGAAGGAGGCCTCCGGGTTCACCGCCAAGACCCCCAAGACAGGGTCCATCTCGATGATCGACGGCAAGATCAAGACAGGCTACCCGATCATCAACTACGAGTACGGGGTTGTGAACAAGAAGCAGTCCAGCACCTCGGTGGCCAAGACGGTCCGCTCGGTCCTCGATTGGGCCATCAACCCCAAGGACGGCAACAGCGCTGCCTATGTGGGCCAGGTTGGCTTCCGGCCACTGCCGCTGAAGATCGCCGAGAGCTCCTTCCAGGAGATCCAGGCCATCAAGTAGTAGCGCGGCCGGTAGAGCGCAGGAACGCGATGACGGCGGTAGGGGGGGCCGCGGGCGAGGCACCCGCGGCCCCCTGCCGGCTCGACCAGGCAGGCCGGCCGCCACTGCGGCGAGCGGCCGGCCTGCTGCGGTCCGGCGAGACACACGCGTGGCGGTGGGGAGCCAGGGTGGCGGTGCTGCTGCCGTTGGCCGGTCTGCTCTTCGCCGTGGTCGTCCTCGCCGTCAAGGCGTACCCGGCGGTCAGGGTGAACGGGGGCACCTTCTTCACCGGGTCGGGGTTCAAGATCGGCAGCACCTACGCCGTCACCACCCACACCGCTGGCGTGGCCCACCCCAAGGGCTCGTTCTACGGTGCCTGGCCGCTCATTGCCGGGACCCTGCAGACCTCGGTCATCGCCGTAGCAGTCGCTCTGCCCGTCTCCATCGGCTGCGCCTTCGCCCTCACCGAGCGCCTGCCCGCCTTCATCTCACGCCCGCTGGGCTTCGCCATCGAGCTCCTGGCCGGGGTGCCCAGCGTGGTGCTCGGCCTGTGGGGCGTGCTGACGTTCGGGCCGTGGCTGGCCAGGACCCTCTACCCGTTCCTGGCCGACCACCTCCCCAACGTGCCGGTGCTGGACTTCTTCAAGGGCACAGTGGGCCACGGGGAGGGGCTGCTCACGGGCGGCCTCGTCCTCTCGCTCATGATCGTGCCGATCATCACCGCAACCACCGCCGACCTCTTCCGCCAGGTGCCGGTGCTGCCCAAGGAGGGCGGCGAAGCGCTGGGAATGACCGACGTGGAGGTGGCCCACAAGATCACCCTGCGCTGGGTGCGCTCGGGCATCATCGGCGCCACCGCGCTCGGGCTGGGCCGCGCCCTGGGCGAGACCATGGCCATCGTCCTCACCGTGGGGGCCATCTTCAGGCTCGCGCCCAACGCCTACTCCCCGATGTCGACCATCGCCGCCGCCATCGCCACCCAGCTCGACTCGGCCCTCACCGACGGCACGGGCTTCGCGGTGGCCAGCTACGCGGAGCTGGCACTGGTGCTGGCCGTCATCTCGGTCCTCGTCAACCTGCTGGCCCGCTGGATCGTCCGCCGCACGTCGCACCTCGGCGCCCCGGTGGGGCGGGCGGCGTAGGGCCATGCCCCGCAAGCGGCGCCGGGTCGTCTTCACCGTCCTCTTCCGGGGGGGCACCTTCGCAGCCCTGGCCCTAGTGCTCGCGCCCGCGGCGTGGCTGCTGGCCAGCGTCATAGCGAAGGCGGTGCCCCACTGGCGGTGGAACGTCCTGTGGACCGCCCTCACGCCCACCGGGGGGGGGCTGCTGGGCCCCATCCTCGGGACCCTCATCCTCATGGCCGGCGTCCTGGTGGTGGCCGGCACCGTGGGGGTGCTGGCCGGCCTGCACCTGGCCGAGATGGCCACGCCACGGCGCAGCGGGGCCGACGGCGGGACGGTGCTGCGCATGGCCTCAGACGTCCTGTCGGGCTTCCCGTCCATCGTTCTCGGCTACGTCGGCTATGTGGCGCTGGTGGTGGGGCTGCACTGGAACTACTCGCTCCTGCCGGCCGTGCTGATCCTCTCGCTCATGGTGGTGCCCTACATCGCCAAGTCCACCGAGACTGCGCTGCGCCAGGTGCCGACCGCCTACCGGGAGGGCGCGGAGGCACTGGGGATGGCCACTGGCTACTCGCTTCGCAAGGTGGTGCTGCGCACCGCGTCACCGGGCATCGTCACGGGCCTGCTCATCGCCCTGGCCATCGCCGGCGGCGAGACGGCGCCCCTCCTCTTCACCGCCGAGTTCTCCCGCACAGTGTGGACAGGGGCGTTCGTCCACGCCCACGGGTTCGGCTACCTGACCTACGTCGTCTACACCTTCTGGGACACACCGTCGAAGTCGGCGAACTACCTCTCGTACGACGCCGCCCTCATCCTGATCGTGATGGTTCTGGTGCTCCTGGTGGTGGCCCGCCTGATCGTTGCCCGCAGCCAGCGCTACTCCGAGGGGCGGACCCGCTGAGCAGCGCCCGGGCCTCGGCGCACGGCGGCAGCCGCCGTTGGGCCGGCCTGCACTGCGACAGCCGCCGGGACCGGCGCGCGCGGCGGTAGCCTCGCCGGCGATGGAGACCGAGGACTACCTGGCGGCCCTCCGCCACGCGGCCGAAGCCGTGGTGGAGGCGGCAGCCGGGCACCTGGATCGGCCCGTGCCCAGCTGCCCGGCGTGGGACGTGGCCGACCTCATCGAGCACCTGGCGCTCGTGTGGGGGTGGGCGGCCGACATCGTCGCCACCGGAGAACGGGCCGAATGGGGGGCGGCGCCGGCCGGGCGGTCCGACGAGGTGCTGCTGCCCTGGGCCCGGCGGCAGGCCGCCCGCCTCATCGACACGCTGGGCGCGGCGGATCCGGACGGGGGCTGCTGGACCTTCGGGCTGCCACGCACCCGCCGCTTCTGGTTCCGGCGCCAGGCGCTCGAGACGGTGCTCCACGCCTGGGACGTCCAGCGGGCCACCGGCACCGCCGAGGTGATGGACCCGGCCATGGCCGCCGACGGCGTGGACGAGCTGGTCGTGGTGATGGTGCCGCGCCAGCTCGGGCGCAGCCCGGGCACATGGGCCGGTGAGACGGTCCACCTCCACCGCACCGACGGGGAAGGCGAGTGGACGGTGCGCCTCGGTCCTGACGGGCAGGCGGCCGTGGAGCGCGGACACGGCAAGGCGGACGTGGCGCTTCGGGGCCCGGCCGAGGCCCTGTGGCTGTGGGCGACCAACCGCGTGCCCCGAGAAGAGCTTCCCGTCGAGACCTTCGGCGACGCCAGCCTGGCAGCCCGGTGGACGGCCGGCATCGCCTTCTGAGCGCCCGGGCGCGAGCCGAGGGCATCGGCCCGGCCGACGCGGGGAACACTTGCACTCGTGCCAGTGCCGCCCGACCCCGCTGACGCGCCCCCCGGCGCCACCCACCCGCCCGGACGCCACGGCGCCGTCCCGGTCGACGACCGGCTGACCCGCTTCAGCGTGTGGGCCCCGCGGGCCGCGCGGGTCGAGCTGGTGCTGAGCGACAGCGACGCCGGTGCCGCCGGTGCCGCCGGTGCCGCGCACCGCGCGACCGGCGGGGGCGGCGAGCACAGCACGCTCCTGACGCCGGCGGATGACGGCTACCACGAAACGGTGGCCGAGGCGCCGGCCGGCACCCTTTACCGCTTCCGGCTGGACGGCCGGGGCCCGTTCGCCGACCCGGCGTCGCGCCACCAGCCCGACGGCGTCCTCGGCCCGTCCGCCGTGCCCTCTGCCCGCCGCGCCGCCGTCCCGGCCCACTGGCGCGGCCTGCCCATGGCGGCCTACGTAGTGTGCGAGGTCCACGTCGGCACCTTCTCGCCGGCCGGCACGTTCGCCGGTGTGATCGAGGCGCTCGACCACCTGGCCGGAGCCGGGTACACGGCAGTCGAGCTGATGCCGGTGTGGTCCTTCCCCGGCAGCCGGAACTGGGGCTACGACGGCGTCTTCCCCTTCGCCGTGCACGCCGCCTATGGCGGCCGGGAGGGGCTGATGGACCTGAGCCAGGCCGCTCACGAGCGGGGTCTGGCCATCGTCTTGGACGTCGTCTACAACCACTTCGGGCCCGAAGGCTGCGTGCTCGAGGAGTTCGGCCCGTACACCACCGATCGGTACCGCACCCCGTGGGGACGGGCCGTCAACGTGGACGGCGAGGGAAGCGACGAGGTCCGCCGGTTCTTCGTGGAGCAGGCGGTTTCCACGGTGAGCGAGCTCGGGGCCGACGGGCTGCGGCTGGACGCCGTCCACGAGATCGCTGACCAGACCGCGTCGCCGTTCCTGGCCGAGCTGTCGTCGGCCATCGCCGCTGAGTCGCGGCGCCTGGGCCGCATCCTGACTGTGGTGGCCGAGAGCCCGGCCGACGATCCCCGCCTGGTGACGCCGGTCCGGGCCGGGGGCCTAGGCCTCGACGGGGTCTGGAACGACGACTTCCACCACGCCCTGCGGGTGTCCCTCACCGGCCAGTCCGACCGGTACTTCGGCGACTACGCCGGCGCCGCCGACCTGGCCGCCGCCTGCACCGACGGGTTCGTGGTGGCCGGCCGGTGGGCGCCCACGCGCCGGAGGCACCACGGCGCCCGTCCCCCTGAGCCGCTGGGAGGCGACCATCTGGTGGTCTTCGCCCAGAACCACGACCAGATCGGCAACGGAGGGTTCGGCCGCCGCCTGGCCGAGGAGCTGCCCATTGCCGCCCAGTTCCCGGTGGCGGCCGCCGTGCTCTGCTCGGGATGGGTCCCGCTCCGGTTCATGGGCGAGGAGTACGGCGAGACCGCGCCCTTCCACTACTTCACCGACCACGGGGATCCGACCCTGGCCGACGCCGTGCGCGAGGGGCGACGGGCCGAGATCGGGGCCCAGGCGGGCTTCGATCCGCCCGACCCCCAGGCGGCCGCCACTTTCGAGGCTTGCCGTCCCGATCGCAGCCTGGCCGCAGCCGGGGTCCACCGGGAGCTGCTCGAGTGGCAACGGCTGCTGTTGGACCTGCGCCGCCGGGAGGCTGCACTCGGCACCCTGGAGCCGGAGCGGTCCAGCTGCTGGTTCGACGAGGGCGCCGGGGCCTGGGTCCTTCTGCGCCGGGCCGATCCCCGCCTGGGCGCCCGGCCGGTGGTGGTGGCGGCAACCATGCACGGTGAGCCCTGCGTGGTCCACGGGCCGCTCCTGGCCGGGGCCAGCCTGCATGTGCTCGCGGCCCGCGGGCCTGGCGCTCCGGCGGCAGGGCACCAGCTCGTGCCGGACACCACAGGGGCCGTCCACCTGGCGCTGGGTGCCTACGGGGTGATCGTGGCGGCGGTGCTGGGGAGAGCCGGCGAGCGAGGCGCGCCCGGGCCGCCGCAGGTTCGGCGCGGCATGTCCCTGGGCCCGGCCGCGCCGCGAGAGCAGTGACCCTCCGCCGCGGACTGGGCGCCACCTACCGGCTCCAGCTCCGCCCCGGCTGGGGCTTCGACGCCGCCGCGGCTACGGTCGGCTACCTGGCCCGGCTGGGGATCCAGACCGTCTACCTCTCGCCGGTGGCCGAGGCCGTCCCGGGCAGCACCCACGGCTATGACGGCACCGATCCCACGTGCCTGCGCCAGGAGCTGGGGGGCGTGGCCGGTTACCGGGCCCTGGTGGGCGCCTGCGAGGAGCATGGCCTGGGCGTGTGCATCGACCACGTCCCCAACCACCTCTCCACCTGGGCCGGCGGCCCTTGGTGGCGCCGGATGCTGGCCGAGGGCCGGGACTCGGAGATGGGCGACGTGTTCGACGTGGACTGGACCGCGGCCACCGGATCGGCGGGCCAGGCCCAGGTGGTGCTGCCCGTGCTCGATCGCCGCCTGGAGGAGGCCGTCACCGCCGGCCTGGTGCGGCTCGGATCGCGGGACGGCCGGGTCGTGGTGGAGGTGGGCGACGCCGTGGACCTGCCGGTCGCAGGGGGCACTGCCCGTCCGGACGACGACGTGGTCGAGGTGCTCGCGGCCCAGCACTACCGGCTGGCCGACTGGCACGACGCCGGGGCCCGCAACTACCGGCGGTTCTTCGACATCGACGGCCTGGTCGGCGTCCGGGTGGAGGTGCCGGGCGTCTTCGACCGCACCCACGCGCTGGTGGTCGCCCTGGCCGAGCAGGGCCGGTTGTCGGCCATCCGGGTCGACCACGTGGACGGGCTGCGCGACCCTGACGGGTACCTGCGGCGGCTGGTCGGGTGCACCGACGTGCCGGTGGTGGTGGAGAAGATCCTCACCGGCGGTGAAGAGCTCCGAGGAGGATGGCCCGTGCTCGGGACCACCGGGTACGAGGTGGTGGACGACGTGGGCGGGGCCCTGGTGGACCCGGGTGGCCTGGCCCAGCTGGTGGCGGCGGCCAGGGCCGAGGGCGACCAGTCCGCAGCCGGCCTCACGGTCGAGACCCGTGCCTTGGTGACCGCAGCGAGCTTCCCCGCAGAGGTGGCGCGGGCGGCCAGATCGCTCGAGGTGCCCCCGGAGGCGCTGGCCGCAGTTGCCGCCCGGCTGCCCCAGTACCGCACCTACCTCGGGCCGCGCGCAGGCGGGGCCGGGGAAGTCGGCGGGCGCAGAGACGCGGGCGGCACGGACGAAGCCGCGGAGATCGCGGTCTGGCAGCGCGCCGCGGGCGACGTGGTGTCGGCGGGCGCAGGCGACCTGGCGGCGGGAGCCTGGGGCCTGGTCGCGGCGGTGGCCGACCCGGCGCGCCGGGCCGGTGCGTTGGGGCTCCAGCAGCTGACCGGCGCGGTGATGGCCAAGGGGGTCGAGGACACCGCGTGGTACCGCCTGGCCGGGCCGCTGGCATTCTGCGAGGTGGGTGGCGATCCGGGCTTGGATCGGGCCGGCGCGGTGGAACGGTTCCACGAGCGGGCGTCCCGGCGGGCGGCCCGGGGAAGCGGAGGGCTCGTCCCGGGAACCACGCACGACACCAAGCGGTCCGAGGACGTGCGGGCCCGGCTGTACGCGCTGAGCGAGGTGCCGGTCACGTTCGAGCGGGGCCTGGAGGCCGTGCGGCGCGAGTTGGGGCTTCCCGCGAACGGCGGCAGCTTCGCCTTCGAGACGCGCGTGGCCGTGCAGCTGGCCCTGGCGGTACTCCCGCCGCTGGCTGCACTCGGCCTGGGCATGGCGGCGCAGGGAGGCGTGGCGGCGCAGGGTGCGGAGCCGATCGGTGACGCCGGCTGGCCGGAGGGCGCGGGCTTGGACGAGCGCCTGGGCGCGGCCCTGGAGAAGGGGGCGCGAGAGGCGAAGCGCCATTCCTCGTGGCAGCGGCCGGACCTCGCCTACGAGGGGAGGCTGCACCAGCTGGCCCGTACCCTCCTGGCCGACCGCGGGGCCCAGTTGCACCGGTGCTTCGGGCCGATGGTCCCCGACCTCGCCCGGCGGGGAGCCGTCAACAGCCTCAGCGCGCTGGTCCTCCGCCACGCCTCCCCCGGCATCCCCGACACGTACCAGGGTGACGAGGCGTGGAACCTGTCACTGGTGGACCCGGACAACCGCCGGCCCGTCAACCACGCACGGATGGCCCTGGCACTGGGCGGGCTGCCGGAGGAGGCGGAGCCCGAGGCGGTGGGTGAACTGCGGAAGCGGTGGGCCGACGGGCGGATCAAGCTCCACCTCACCGCGGCGTGCCTGGCCGCCCGGCAGGGTCCGGCAGCTGCGGCGTTCAATGCCGACGCCCGCTACGTCCCCCTGGAGGTCGAAGGCCGGGCACGGCGGTCCATCCTGGCCTTCGCCCGTACCGGGAGCGGCTCGTACGGTCCCTGGGCGGTGGCGGTCACCACTCGCCGAGGCGGCGCGCTGCCGGTCCCCGGCGACCGCCGGGACGAGCCGGGAGGAGCAGCCGGCGGCACCGACCAGCTGTCACCGGTGCCCCTCGACCTCACTCCCGAGGACCTGCCGCACGGCCGCTCCTACCGGGGTACGGCGCTGCGGCTTCCCGCCAACGCACCGGGGCGGTTCCAGGACGCGCTCACGGGCTGCCGGGTGGTGGCCGGCAACGGCACGCTCGCCGTGGACGAGGTCCTCCAGGTGCTGCCGGTAGCCCTCTTGATCTCGGAGGACGGCACCGGCTGAGCAGGTCGGCGCCTGCTGCGGACCCGTGCGGCGCGTCCCTACAGTGGAGGGGTGACCGGCAAGGACACGAACTTCGAGCTCCCCTCGGACAGCGCCGACGAGCGGGAGGCACTCCTGCAGTGGCTGGACTACCTCCGTGGAGCAGTGCTCCGCAACATCCGCGACGTGAGCGAGGAGGACGCCCACCGGCGCCCGGACGGCCGGCTGCTCCCACTGGCCGGCATCGTCAACCACCTCGTGGGCGTGGAGCGGCGCTGGATCGACGGCGGCATGCTCGGCGGCCCGGTCTACCGGGGGGAGGAGGAATTCTTCCCTGGGCCCGAGCTGAGCGTGCAGTCCGTGACGGCGGCCTACGGCGACCGGGCCCTGGCCACCGACCGCATCGTGCGTTCGCTGCCCCTGGACGCGCCGTGCGCGCGGAGGGAGGGCACGACCCTTCGCTGGGTGCTCCTCCATCTCATCAACGAGACTGCCCGCCATGCCGGCCACGCCGACGCCGTGCGCGAGCTGCTGGACGGCGCTACGGGGGAGTGACCGTCCGGCTCCCGGTCTCAGACGGGTACGCCTGGGCGGCGCGCCTCAACCTTTACGACCGACGTCGAGCACCTCACGACCTACAAGAGGAGCACTGACCTCGCATCCGGCACTCCATTTCATCGGCCGGCGCCTCGCCAAGGTCGTCTGGGACTATGGGTTAAAGCGAGCGTTCATCGCCCACTGCGGCGCAGCCCACATCTCTGCCGAAGTCGTCTCTGCACCCGTCGCGTGAGCGCGCGGTGAAGCAGGCGCGACAGTCCCTCAGGACGCCCGGCGACCTCGGTGCAGCTGGCGCACGGCCTCTGGCCCCTCGTGTCGCTCTACGGGGCGTGAGGGCGTCACGGTGTCGAAGATGTACCCGAAGCCCCGAACCGTGCGGAGGTATCGGGGCCGGCTCGGGTCCGGCTCGATCCGCTTTCGAAGCCTGCGGATATGTACATCGAGCGACTTCGCCGGAGCGGCCCCTAGTTCCCACGCCGCTTCGCTGAGCTTGCTCCGAGGTACCACGCTGCCCGCCGAGCCGACGAGCACTGCGAGCAGCTGCAGCTCCTTGGGCGGAATCGCCACGGCGCGGCCTCCGACGTGCACAAGGTGGGCATCCACGTCAACGACGACGTCTTGGGCGCTGAGCCCAGAGACCCGGCGCTCTTGCTCGACAGGAACAGGGAGGCGGTCCATTGCCGCGAGGTGCCTGGGGGTTATCGGGCTGAGACTTGGGCGAGCGTCGGCTCGGGGGCGATCTCTGCCGACGCGTGCTCCAGGGTCTGGCCCTTGGGTTCGGGCAATGCCACGAGCGTGAGGGCGATCCCGAGCGCCGATACGCCTGCCATCACTCCCATCACCCCGCTGATCCCAAGCGAGGTAAGGAGGTGCGGGACCAGCAGTGCCCCGAGGAACGCTCCGGTCTTACCGGCGGCAGCGGAGATCCCGTCGCCCGTCCCCCGCACCGAGGTCGGGAAGATCTCGGAGGGATAGACGAAGGTCGTCATGTTGGGGCCGAACTCGGTGAAGAAGTAGCTGATCGCGAACAGCGGCAAGAAGACCCCGACCGCCGTCGCGCCGTCAGGAAGGAGCCAGATGAGGGCGAAAGCGGCGGTCATGATCGCGAAACCCTGCCACTGGATGCGCTTTCGGCCGATGCGGTCCATCAAGAACACCGCCAGCCAGTAGCCAGGGAACGCGGCGACGGCAAAGATGGCAAGTGAGATGAGCGTATGGTCGAGCAGCGTGCCTGTTGGCTGGAGCAGCTTCAAGATGAGCGGGCTGGAGACCGAATTGCCGTAGAAGGCGACGTCGAGGAGGAACCAACTGCCGGCGGTGCCGATGAGGCGCAGGAGGAACGGTTTGGAGGTGAGCCGGACGCGGATGCTGCTAGCGGTGTTGGTGTTGGAGAGTGCTGGGCTGGCGGCGCCGGCAGGGCCCGAGCCGTTGCCTCCCAGGGAAGGCTCTCGGCCGGTCACCCAGGCCACGGTCGTGGCGGTGGTGGCGAGGTCGCCTTTTACGCTCAAGGTGAAGCGAGGGGTCTCGCGGATCTTGCGCCGCAGGTAGATGACCGAGGCGGCCGGGATGGCGCCGAGGCCGAGCATGAGCCGCCACGCGATGCCGTCAGGGACGCCGGCGCCAAGGAAGATCGACGCGATGGCCGGTCCCGCCATAAGGCCCAGGCCCTGCATGGCGAACACCGAGCCCACCAGGCGCCCCCGGGAGCGCTTGTTGGCATACTCCGAGGTGATCACGGCCGAGGTCGCGTAGTCGCCGCCCACCCCGTAGCCGACGATGAGGCGGAAGACAAAGAGCGAGGCGAAGTTCCAGGCGAACGCCGTCAAGATGGCGCCGACGACGAGGATCGCCACCTCCACGCCGTACATGCGCTTGCGGCCTAGGCGGTCCATCAGCCTGCCGAAGGTGAGTGCACCGGCCACCGACGCCAGGAGCGACGCCGAGTTGAGCAGTGAGATCTGGTTCGTGCTCAGGTGAAAGATCGGCGTGAGCAGCACCGTAACCGTGCCGATAATGAACAGGTCGTAGGCGTCGGTGAAGAAGCCCATACCGGCCGTGAACACCGTCAGCCAGTGCTTGGCGCCCACCTCGGCCTCGTCGAGCGGCCGGTACAGCTCGGTGACGGACGCCATCTGGTCGCTCACAGCCGGTCTCCCTCTCTCGCCGCATCGACGAGCATTCACGTCATCAGCTTCCGCTGATGCAAGATCATCGTGACCGGGGCAGGTGACCGGCTCGCAACCTCGTGGTGTCCTGCCAGTGATCTGTAGGTGAACGTTCGGTGAACCGCCGAACCGGCCGCACGCCGGACCAGGCATCCGAAGGGTTCGTTCCCAATCCCAGATCTACGGGGGTAGGGACAGTCGGAGCTCGCGCCGATGCCGGTCCCGCCCGGCGAGCCACTACCCCGAGCCACTGCTGAAGGTGGCAGGGGCACGCTCCCACGCCGGCGCGGAAGGATCGGCGGCGTGAAGATGAAGGCAACCTCGGGGGACGGACGAGGATCGGTGTTCGCCCCGGCCTGGCTACCGCCGCCTGTAACACGGCCCCTACCCGCGCCCTCTTGAGACGGCGGTATCGAGGAGTTGCGAGGGTTACGTCCGAGACGCTCCTCCAGGTCGGCGAGCCGCGCTTCGAGTGCCGCGATGCGCCCGCCTCACGCTGGGCGAGCTGCTCGCGCACCCTCCTTCTCCTCTTCGGGCTGGGCGACTCGCTCGTCATGCCCCTGCCCGCGGTGAACAACGCGCGAACTGTTGGTGAACGTGGACCGGAGGGGCGTGGCTAGGGTCTAGGCGATGCAGCCGACCGCGCGGGCGGGACCGTGAACCCCGCCACGTCCGAGCAGGTGCAGCGGCTGTTCGCCGAGGTCACCGAGGCGCTGTCCCGAGCCACCTACGCCCTCCTCAACGCTGACACCGAGCTGGGCCAGGCAGTCGTGGACGACGACCAGAGGGTGGACGACCGGGTTGCCGCCGTGGAGGAGGACCTCTGGAACGAGCTGCACTCGCTCTCCGCCCAGGTGCAGGATCTCCGCCAGCTGGTCGGCATGCTGCTGGTGCTCCCCGAGCTCGAACGCAGCGCGGACCTGGCCGAGCACATCGCCCAGCGGGCAGTGTTCGGCCTGGGCGGGGAGATGACGCCGGTGAGCCGGGGCATCGTCCAGCGCATGTCAGAGGTGGCGGTCGACATGTGGCGGGCAGCGGCCGACGCCTACGCCGGGGCCGCGTCGCACGCGCTCGAGCTGCACGAGACAGACGAGGAGCTCGACATCCTGCACGGCCGGCTCACGGCCGAGGTCTCCGGCGGGGCCATGCCTCCCGCCGTCGCCGCCCAGGTGACCCTCCTGGCCCGGTTTTACGAGCGCATCGGGGACCACGCCGTGAACCTCAGCCGCCGTGTGGCCTCCCTGGAGGTTGGGGAACACCTCTGATCTGCGCGACCCCGCGGCTCGGCCGGTGCGGGCGGGGTGCTCGCGTTCCTGCACGGCCACGGCGCAACCCTTTACATCCGCGGCAGGAAGTCGTACGATGTCAGGCTCGGCGCGAGCAGGAAGCGAGGTGACCACGATGGCAGAGGACGCTGCACACCGCCAGGCTCGTGGTCGCGTCCCGCGCCGGACCCCACCGGCGATGGCCGTGCTGACGGCCGGACCGTCCGGTGGGCTGACGCCGCCGCCGTAGGTCGCCGCAGGGCCCACGCCGCGCGGGCCGGGCTCCCGCCGGGCGTTGCAGTACGACCGCAACCGCGTGCCGACCGGCCGCGCCCCGCCGTGTACCCCGGCCACAGCCACGCCGGCGGCACAGCCACGCCGGCGGTAGGGCACCAGAGAAGAACCCGAACGCAAACGGAGCAACCGATGAGCGCCGATTCGCTCTTCCCCGCCGCATCCACGAAGGACACCCTGGCCTTTTGCTGGGACCAGGTCGGGCCGTACAAGAAGCGGGTCGCGGCCGGATGGACCCTCACCTTCGTGGCCACCGCCATGCAGTCCGTGGCCGGACCGCTGATCTTTGCCGCCCTGCTTACCCGGGTGGCCCAGCTGCCGCCGCACGCTTCCTTCAGCAGCACGTTCGAGCCACTGGTGATCGCCTACGGCGGGGTTCTGGTGGCCAGCACCCTCATGTGGCGGTGGGCGGGCTGGGTCGAGTGGGGAGCGTCCCTCAACGCCTTCGCCCACGCCCTCGTGCGCGGCTACGACCACTTGATCAGCCTCAGCCACCGGTGGCACTCCGACCGGCCTGCCGGCGAGGTGATCTCCACCCTCGAGACCTTCTCCTGGGCCTTCGTGGACCTTCTCGACACCTTGAACTGGGGCTACCTCCGGGTTGGGGTCACCGTCCTGTCCGCCATCGTCGTGCTGGCGGTGGTGGCGTGGCCGGTAGCCCTCGTGATGGCCGTGCTGGTCCTCGTGTTCTGCGTCGTGCTCCAGCGCCGGATGTCGCTGGTGGTGGCCGCTGGCAAGAGGTTCTCAGACACCCACAGCCGCGCCACGGGCGTGCTGGCGGACACCATCACCAACCTCACCACCATCCGGGCCCAGTCGGCAGAGCCGCTGGAGCGCCGGCACGTGGAGGGGTTGGTCGGCGAGACCGTGGCCGCGGACCTGGATGCGCGCCGGATCTTTGCCGCCACGCGCCTGCAGATGGAGGGGTCGCTGGGCGCGTTCAGCTGGCTCGCAGTCCTTGTGGGGGTCCTGCTCGCCCTCCACCACGCGGCGGCGGCCGGCACCATCTACCTCATCCTCTTCTACGCCACCGCCGTGGTCTCCTCCATGGAGGAGTCCTTCGAGCACATCCGGACGTCGTCGAGGGGGTTGGGCCGATGCGCCAAGTTCGCCGGCATCGCCGCCACCCCACCGGAGATCCAGGACGTGGCCGGCGCGCCGTCGTTGAAGGTGGCTGACGGTGGCATCGACCTTTCGCACGTCCGTTTCGCCTACCCGGGCCGTCCGCCGCTCTTCGAGAACCTGAACCTCTCGATCGCCCCGGGCGAGCACGTCGGGCTGGTGGGGTCCTCGGGTTCCGGCAAGACCACGCTCACCAAGCTGGTGCTCCGGTTCATGGACATCGCCGGCGGCACCATCGCCATCGACGGGCAGGACGTTGCGACGGTGACGCAGTCCTCGCTGCGCCGTCACATCTCCTTCGTCCCCCAGGACCCCCAGATGCTGCACCGGACCATCGCGGAGAACATCTGCTACGGCATGGAGGGTGCGGACAGCCCGGACATGGATCTGGTACGCCGGGTGGGCGCGGCAGCCCACGTGGACGAGTTCGTGGCACGGCTGCCCGAGGGCTACGACACCGTGGTGGGCGAGCGCGGGCTCAAGCTCTCGGGCGGCCAGCGGCAGCGGGTCGCCATCGCACAAGCGATGGCCAAGGCCGCCCCCGTCCTGATCCTGGACGAGGCCACCTCGGCGCTGGACTCCGAGTCCGAGGTGCTGGTGCAGGAGGCCCTGTGGCGCCTCATGTCCAATGCCACCGCCCTGGTGGTCGCCCACCGTCTGGCCACGATCGCCAGGCTGGACCGCATCGTGGTCATCGAGCGGGGCACCATCGTGGAGCAGGGCTCGCACCGCGAGCTGCTGGCGCTCGGCGACGAGGGCGTCTACGGCCGCCTGTGGCGACACCAGTCGGGAGGGTTCCTGGCCGCCTGAGGCAGGTCCCGTCTCGCTCGCTTTGGCATCCTTCACGGGCGTGCGTCGCGGGCTCGCCGCTCGCCGCTCGAAGCCTCCGGTCGCCGGTCGCCGCTCGCCGCTCGCCGCTCGCCGCTCGAAGCCTCCGGTCGCGTCGCCCGGGTCGGTAGGGTATGGTGATCAAGCCGGATGACGCCCCGGCGAGCGCTTGCTCGAACCGCCTTCACGGGCTGATGGCTCTACCGAATTCATTCATTCGGAGCACGTGGAGGTCGCTGCGTTGGGTCCCAGCGTCGTTGCACCACAGGGCATCCAGGCGCTGCAGGTAGCGACGATCCTGGTCGGGTCCCCCCTTGTGAGCGGCGTGATCGCCCACGTCGAGGGCCGGCTGCAGGGGCGCCGTGGTCCCCGGATCCTTCAGCCCTACTACGACCTGGCCAAGCTCTTCCGCAAGGAGACGGTGGTCACCGACGAGTCGAGCTGGGTGTTCCTTGCCGGTCCCGTCGTCGCATTCAGCTGCTACCTCATCGTCCCGATGCTCATCCCGGTGCTCACCACGTACGGGCTGCCGCTCGGGTACATGGGCGACATCTTGGGGGGCGGGTTCATCCTGGCCCTGGCCGGGTTCTCGGTGGCTCTGGCCGGGACCGAGTCCGGTGCGCCCTACGCGCAGCTGGGAAGCAGCCGGGCCATGACGTTCGGCGCGCTGATCGAACCCACCATCCTGTTCGTCTTCTTTGCCGTCGCTCTGCTCACGAGCACCGACCTCCCCTACGCGATGGCGGCGACCGTCCGGTCCTCGACTTCGGAGATCGTCCGGCCCGGGCACGTGTTCGCCGCAATCGCCTTCTTCCTCGTGGTGCTGGCCGATACGGGCCGCATCCCGGTGGAGACGCATTCGGGAACGCTCGAGTTCGGGATGATCGACGAAGGCCGGACGCTCGAGCACTCAGGCCCCCAACTGGCCCTCTTGAAGTGGGGATCGGCGATGAAGCAGCTGATCCTCTACACCATCCTCATCAACGTGTTCGTAGCGCCCTGGGGGCTCGCCACGTCCGGGAGCCCGGCCGCCGTGGTGATCGCCATCGCCTCCCTCATCGGCAAGGCCGTGCTGCTGGGCTGCATCTTCGCCCTCATCGACAACCTGTTCTCCAAGCTCCGGCTGTTCAAGATCACCGAGTTCCTCGCGGCCGCCTTCCTGCTTGCCGTGCTGGCGGTCTTCGTCTTCTACGTGAAAGGCGGCTGATGCACCTGGTCCCGTCCGCATACGCCGGTTTTGCCGACGTTGTGGCCATGCTCGTCCTCCTGACGGAGTTTGCGATGCTGCGGGCACCGCTCCTCCGATCTCAGGTGCGGATCTACGCCTTCCAGTCCCTGGTCGTGACCGGTTTGGCGGTGGACATCGCTGCCGCTCGCCACGTACCCGACCTCTACACGCTGGCGGCTCTGACGTTCGCCCTGAAGGTGGTCCTCGTTCCCGGGGTGGTGCTGCGGTTGCTCCGCGACGCCGAGGCGGACCTGGCGGGCAGTCCCGTGCTCGGAGTTGCCAGCATGGTGCTGATCGCCATCGCTGTGTCTGCGTTCGGCTTCTTCGCCGTGGGCTCCTTCCACGTGCAGTCCGCGACGCTCCCGACGACTGCGCTCGCCATCGCCATCGCCGCCGCGCTCGTCGCGTTCGTCCTCATCATCCTCCGCACGGACGTCGTATCCCAGGCCATGGGGTTCTTCTCCCTCGAGAACAGCGTGTCGGTGGCCAGCCTGGTCGTTGCCGCCGGGCTCCCACTGGTGGTCGAAGTGGCATTCCTCTTCGACCTGCTCGTTGCCGTGGTCGTCTTCGGAGTGATCATGCGGGTCCACCATGGGCGGACCAAGACGCTGTCCACCGACGAGCTCGACCGGTTGAAGGGATAGGCACGCCATGCCCGCAGTGATGGTGGCACTCGTCGTCTTGCCGTTCGGCGTGTCCGTCGCGACGTTCTTCCTGCCGGTCCCTGCCTCCCGCGTGCTGTCGGTGCTGTCCGGCATCGCCGCGTTCTCTCTCTCCCTGCTGCTCGTACCCGCGGCTGCCGATCACCGGCAGATCGCGGTGGGAAGCTTCCTGCGCGTGGACGCGCTCTCGGTCGTGTTCCTGGTCGCCACGGCCTTCCTCTACGCCACGACGGCCCTCTTCACCACTGGTTACCTCGCGCTGGCGGACAATCCCGCCGGCACCCGCTACGGACGCCGCTTCTACGCCGGGTTGAACCTCTTCTGCTGGGCCATGCTTGCGGTGCCGCTGGTCAACGGGCTCGCCCTGCTCTGGGTGGCCATCGAGATCACGACCGTCGTGTCCGCCCTCCTCGTGGCCATCGACGACACCGACGGAGCGACCGAGGCGAGCTGGAAGTACGTGCTGATCGCCTCCCTGGGCCTCGGGATCGCCCTCCTCGCAACCATCATCATGTACTACGCAGGCACGAAGGTGTTCGGGGGATCCTACGACTTGTCCTACGCGACGCTGCTGCACGGAGCGAGCCACTTCCCACCCGGTGCCGTCCGCCTGGCCTTCGTGCTGGCGGTGCTCGGCTTCGGCACCAAGATGGGCCTCGTCCCCGTGCACACCTGGCTTCCGGACGCGCACTCCGAAGCTCCCACGCCCGTCTCCGCGCTGCTGTCGGGGGCCCTCTTGGCCATCTGCTTCTACGCGATCTTGCGGTACTTCCAGATCACGGTGCGAGCAGTCGGCCCCGCGTTCCCGCGAACGGTGTTCCTCATCTTCGGACTGGCGTCACTGCTCCTCGCCGCGCTCTACCTCCTGAGCCAGCGTGACATGAAGCGCCTGTTGGCATATTCCAGTGTCGAGCATATGGGCATCCTGGCCATCGGGATGAGCTTTGGCGTGCCCATAGCCGTCTTCGGCGTCCTCCTCCACGTCCTCTGCCACGCGGCGGCAAAGGGGACTGCGTTCTTCGGCGCAGGGTCGGTGGTGCGAAAGTTCGGCTTGAAGGACATGAGCAGGATCCGCGGCGGTATCGGCGCGCTCCCCTGGAGCGGACCGATGCTGGTTGCCGCGGTGCTGGCGCTCTCGGCTCTTCCCCCGTTCGGCATCTTCCGCAGCGAGTTCCTCATCGTCTCGGGTGGCCTGTCCGGCTCGAACGACGCGGGCGCTGCTGTCCTCGTCGTACTGGTCACCGTCGCCTTCTTCGGACTGTCGTGGTTCACCACCCAGACCATGCTGTCCGCCGACGTTCCCGAGGCGTCGCCCGGCGGCGTGGTGGCGACCCCGGACCGCGGCGAGGTCAGCGTATGGATCGTGGCGGCGATGGCGGCGGGGCTGCTGGGACTGACCATCCTCGGTGTCCATCCGCCAGCCGCCCTCAGCCACCTTCTCGACCGTGCCACGACCGAGCTGGGGGTACCCAGGTGAGCGGCTCCGCGAGCGACGGCGCGCCACGGCTCGAAGCCTTCGTCGCGCACGTGGCCGACCGCATCGACGGAGGAGCCCGGTTCTGCGGGCTGCTCGCTGTGCCGGCCAGCGAAGGGACGCGGCTGGTGGCGATCCTGGCCTGGGGGACGGCGCTGCGGGCCGAGTCGGTCTCGCTGCCCGAGGCGGGCCTGACCTTTCCCTCGCTCACCTCGCGCATCCCCGGCGCCAACTGGTACGAACGCGAGATCCACGACCTCTACGGGCTCGAGCCCGCGGGCCATCCCCAGCTCGATCCGCTCGTCCTGCCCCTGGCCCGAGGTGCCGACCGGCCCTGCCCGGGATCCGGCGCGCCGGGGCGGCCGGTCGAGCTGGATTGCCGCCCACCGCCGTCCCGCCTTTCGGGCCAGGGCGTGTTCACGATCCCCTACGGCCCCGTCCGCTCTGGAGTCTTCGAGTCGGTCGAGTACCAGGTCGAGACGCCGGGAGAGGACATCCCCAGCGTGCGGACCCGGGTGTTCTACAAGCACCGAGGAATCGAAGCCCGGTTTGAGGGGATGGACGTTGCGGACGGCGCTCTGCTGGCAGAGCGCGTCGAAGGCGTCGCGTCGGTCGCGCATGCCGTGGCCTACTGCGGCGCCATCGAGCAGATCGCCGGCGTGGAGGTGCCCGAGGGGGCGGGACTGGTCCGGGTCGTCCACGCCGAACTGGAACGGGTCGCCAACCACCTGGACTCGACCATCCGGCATGCCGAAGCAGCCGGCCAGGCCGTCGCCTTCGCCCGCCTCACCCTCCACAAGGAGCGCCTGCTGCGGCTCCGGGGAGCGCTGTGCGGAAGCCGGTTCGGCCGGGGCGTCGTAATTCCGGGCGGGGTTGCCAGCGGGATGGCCATGGCTACTCGGGAGCTCTTCGCAGCGCTCGACGAGCTCCAACGGGACATCCGCTCCGATCTCCGCATGCTGATGGCCACGCCGTCGTTCGTCGACCGCTTGCGCGGCACGGGGGTGATCCCTCCCGCGCTCGCGGCGCAGTACGGAGCGGTCGGCCCCCTCGGGCGGGGCTCCGGGCAGACGGACGATGCCCGGCTGGCGCGACCCTACGCCGGCTATCTGCAGCTCGGCAATCAGCTGGTGGACGTCCGGAGCGAGGGCGATGCACTCGCCCGGCAGCGTGTCAGGATCGACGAGATCGAGGGCGCCTTCCACCTCGTGCGCCAGGCCGCCGACCAGCTCGATGACCGCAGGGAGGCCCATGGGCCGTGGTCTATCCCGGTGGGCGGCTTCACGAGTGGGGAGGGCCTGGGGTGGGCCGAAGCACCCCAGGGCGAGGTCTTCTACTTCGTGAGCATGCGCGGTGGGCGCCTGGTCCGGGTGAAGCCCCGCTCGGCCTCCTTCCACAACCTGGGCCTCTTCCGTGCTGCGTTCCCGCGGGACATCCTCACGGACTTCGCCTTCATCGAGGCGAGCTTCGGGCTCTCGGTCGCAGGGGTGGCGGGGTGACGGCGGGGAGCGTGGTCTGATGCCCTGGATCCCGAGAGGGTTGCGCGAAGGAATCGTCACCACCCGCTATCCACGCCGACCCGACGGCTACGGTCCGCGCTTCAACGCGGCGGTGGTCGTCCGGCCCGGGCCGCACGACGCCGCGACCCTCGCCGCGGCGGCGGCCGCCTGCCCCACCGGTGCGATCGCCGTTGCCGGCGTCCCGGCATCGGGCCCAGCCGAGGGCGTGGGCCGCGACGCAAGCGCGGGCGGGGTGGCACTCGACCGCGGGCGGTGCGTCCTCTGCGGGCGGTGCACGGACCTGGCGCCCGGGGTGTTCGGATTCGATCCGTCCTTCGAGATCGCCGGCATCACCCGGGACACGCTGGTCGTCCCGCGGCGGCCCGAGACCGATCGGGCCATCGCCGCCACGAGGACCGAGCTCGGACGCCGGACCCGCGCCCTGCGCCGTTCCGTGCACATCCGCCATGTGGACGCCGGGTCCGACGGTGCCGACGAGTGGGAGATCGCCGCCCTCACCAACCCGGTGTACGACGTGCAGCGCTTGGGGATCTTCTTCACGGCCAGCCCCCGCCACGCCGACCTGCTCCTGGCGACGGGCACCGGTACGGCGGCGATGCTCGGCCCGCTGCGCGAAACCTACGAGGTCATGCCCGAGCCGAAGATCGTCATCGCGGCGGGAGTCGACGCCGTCAGCGGGGGCCTCGTGGGCCGGGGGTATGCCACGTCCGGCGGCATCGGCGATGCCGTCCCGGTGGACGTGTGGGTGCCCGGCGCGCCGGCCTCGCCGTTCGGCCTGCTGTCGGCGATCCTCCTGGCGCTCGACCTCCTGCCGGCCGCCCACGGCGCGGGTGTGGCCCCCCCTCCGTCGACGCCCGGAAGGGCCGCTCCTGCGCCGGCTCCCGAGGGGGACCCAATCCCGGGGGTCGGCGCGTGAGCAGCCTGCTCGTCGCGCTCGGTCTCGGGTGCTTCGCGCTGGGCGCCGCGGTGGACGTCGCGTGGGGAGTCCGCCGGGTCGGCGTCCGCCTCGTCCCCTACATCCTGGCCGGCGCCGGGAGCGCCTGCTTCTTCGCGCTCGGGATCCGGGCGACCACGGAGCGCAGGCCATCGACCGTGGACTTGGCCGTGGTCTTCGGCCTGGGCCACAACGGGCTCCGCGTGGACCGGCTGTCCGGGCTCTTCCTGACGTTGCTTTTCGGTCTGGGGGTGGCCGTTTCCGCGTGCTTCATCTCGTGGGCACGGGCCGACGCCCATCCACACCGGCGGGGGACGGGCGCCGGGTACCTCCTGCTGCTGGGCGCGGTGGCCGTCATCATCTGCGCCCGCGACGCGTTCACGTTCCTGTTCGCGTGGGAGGCTCTCACGGTCTCCTTCTACATGCTCACCGCGGTCACCCGCAGGGCCGGGCACAGCGGTGCGCCCTGGTCCACCGTGGGCATGGGAAAGGTGAGCGGCGCGGCGCTGCTCGTCGCCTTCCTCCTCCTTGCAGGCCGCACCGGCAGCCTGACACTCAGCAGTTGGCATGCCGTGAGCTCCGGCGCCGTCCACGACGTCGCCTGGTTGCTGGTTGTCGTCGGCTTCGGCGCCAAGCTGGGTCTGGCGCCTTTCCAAGTCTGGATCCCTGTCGGGTACCCGACCGCCCCCGGGCCGGCCCGGGCTGCCATGGCCGGTATCGCCGCCAACGTCGGGGTGTACGGCCTGTGGCGCTTTCTCGGGATCCTGGGTGCTCCGCCCGTCTGGCTGGTCGTCCTCGTGCTGTTGGCCGGCGGCGCCACCGCGCTGCTCGGCATCGTCTTCGCCGCAGTGCAGGGAACCCTGGCGCGGGTGGTCGCCTACTCGTCCATCGAGAACGCCGGCCTCATCACGACCGCATATGGCGTCGCGTTGACCGGCGCGGCCATCCGGTCCGAGCCGCTTATGGCCATGGGCTTGCTGGCGGCAACGCTGCAGACCGTCGCCCACGCCGTAGCCAAGTCCGCGCTCTTCTCGTCCCTGGCCGCGATCGAAGGCGCGATCGGCACTGACGATCTCGACCTGCTCCGCGGCGTCGGTCGGCGCATGCGCTGGAGCGGCGCCACCTTCGGAGCCGGTGCCCTGGCACTGGCCGGTCTGCCTCCCACGATCGGATTCGTGTCCGAGTGGTTCATCCTGGAGGCCCTGATGCAGCAGTTCCGCCTGTCGGGGCTCGCCTTGCGGCTGGCATTGGCCGGAGCGGGCGCCCTGGTCGCGCTGACGACGGGCCTCGCCTCACTGGCGTTCATCCGGGTCCTCGGCTTGACGATGCTGGGCCGCCCCAGCGCCGTCGTCGACGAGCGGGCACGGGAGACCGGCGCGGTGGGAAAGGCCGGCATGGCCACGCTCGGTGCAGGATGCCTCGGCTTGGCCGCCGTCAGCCCGTGGGAGGTCCGCTACATCGCTCTCGGGCTGCAGCCGCTCGTGCGGCACAGTCAGACCGTGGTCGCCCTCAAGTCCCCGTGGGTGCTCCAGCCGGTGTTCCCAGGCTTCTCCATCCTGTCGCCGTCCTGGCTCTGGATCGCCATGCCCGTAGCGTTCGTTTCCGTCCTCGCACTGGCGTTGGCGCTCTCCAGGGGCCGCTACCTGCGGATCCGCAGGGTGCCGTCGTGGCACTCGGCCACGGCCGGCGCACTGCGCCCGGCGTCGTACACGGCGTTCGGCTTCGCCAACCCGGTGCGCCGGGTGCTCGGCAACGTGCTGGGCACCCAGCGCACCGTCACGGTCACCCAGACCGCTCCGGAGGGGCAGCTCGTCGTTGAGGCAGCCACCGTGACCGAGACGAGGGTGGTCGAGCCGCTCGAGGCCTACGTCTACCGCCCCCTCCGGTCGCGCGCGCTGTCACTTGCGAGGTTGGCGAAACGCTTGCAGTCCGGCAACCTCAACGCCTACGTGGCCTACATGCTGGTCGCCCTCCTGATCGCCCTGGCTGTGACCGCGGCCCTGCAATGACTGGGGCCCTGCAATGACTGAGGGGAGGAGGGGGATGCCACCCGGACCCCACGACCATCCCGCCGGCGTGTTCCGACGCATCCTCGTCGGATTCGACGGATCGACGGAAGCGCAGCACGCGCTGCGGGTTGCGATCGCCCTCGCTTCCGAGCTCGGCGGCCGGACGCACGTGCTTCTGGTCGTCCGCCCGCCTGCGCACGCCGAGACCGGAGAGGAAGCGGCCCGAGCAGCGGAGTCCGAACGCGAGCACCTGTCTTCAGGCCTGGCGGAGGCGGAGCGGCTCACGCCCCACACCGCCGCCATCGTCACCGAGGTGGTGGTGGCCGACGATCCGGCCGGCGCCATCGCCGCCTACGCCGAGAAGCACGGCTTCGACCTCGTGGTGGTCGGGACCCACGGCCGCGAGCGGAGCACCCATCGGGGCATCGGCCGGTCCGTCGAGTCCCTGCTCCGTCACCATCCCTGCCCCGTCCTCGTGGTGTAGTGCTCGTGGGACCAGCGGACGGGACGGAAGGCCCGCGGCGCATCCCTGCTGACCGGGGCCGAGGAGTCTACGGGGCCCCGGGCACGCTCCTGGTGGTTGACGGAGCGGTGGACCTCCCCGAGGCGCTCGCTCGGGGGAGCGGCTGCCGGCAGGTTGCCGGTGCCATCTGGCTGGAAGATGCCCGGTTCACGGGCACGACAGAGGAGCTTTGGGCCATGCTCAGGAACGGCCGACCTCTCCGCACGACGCCGCCAACCGTCAGCGAGCTGGCACGGGCGTTCGGGGTCGGCGTGCCCACCATCGGCGTGCACGTGTCGGCTCAGCTCAGCATCACGGTGGCCAGGGCCCGCGAAGCGGCGACCCGGGTGGGCGCTGAGACGGGCTCGGTCGTGCATGTGGTCGACACGGGCTCCCTCAGCGTGGGCGCCGGCCTGGTGGCCCTGGGAGCAAGCCACGCGGCGCGCCAACCCGAGCCGGCCGCCGCGACCTGGGCCCGATCCGTCGCGTCCCGCCTGCACACCTTCGCCCTCGTGCAAGAGATGCGCGCCCTGCGTCGCAGCGACCGGTCGAGCCTGGTGCCCCGGGCACACCTCGCCTCCAAGAACCCGCTCGTGCTGGCGATCCGGGGCCGGGTGGTTCCGCTGGCACAACCTCGCGACCGCCGCCACGCTCTCCGCGAGATCGAGGACTGCGTCCGGACGACGGCCGGGTCGGAGCTGGGCGCGTGGGCGATCGGCCACGGGGACGCGTTCGATCTCGATGCCATGGTGGAGCACTTCTCAGACCGGTTCGGCATGCCCCCCCGGTTCACCGCCCCGCTCGACCCGGCGGTCGGAGCCCATCTCGGACCGGACGCCGTCGTGGTGGGAGTCCTTACCGGCCGGCTGGAGCCCTGAGACGTCCCCCCCTTATCGCCGCCGCCGGGGCACCGGGTCGTCGAGACTGGGCACGGGGAGCCGGCCGGACCGCCTGAGCGTCACCTCTTCCCGGGTCACGAGCGAACCCGGGGCCAGCTCGTGCACAACTGCCAGGAAGGCGTCGATCTTCTCCGCCGCGTCCACGAGCTCGACGGCGATCGGGAGCCCTGCCGCGGCCTCGGGGAACCGGAACGTTCGGACCTGGCCGGACCTACCGAAGCCCTCGATGCCCCGCCACACCGATGCCCCGGCCATGCCCTCCTCGCGCGCCCGTTGCACCACGATCTCGTGCAGGCCTCGATGCCCGACGCGATCATCCTCGCTCAGGAAGATCACGATCCTCGCCGCCGCCTCGGTGACCGGCATCACGCCTCCGTTCCCACGCGGGAAACCTCCGCGCGAACGGTACCTCACCACGTGCTCCAGAGCGTCACACGACCTGGGGGCTGGTACCGCGCGATCAGTGGTCCTGGTAACCTCCACAGAGGCGATGGAGCTCGCCTACGTGTGCCAGAAGGCTGATGGCTCCTGTCCGAATTGCCTCGTACGGGCATGAACGAACGAGGAGCTCGATGGCATTCACCGCAAAGGGGGACGCGACGCGTCGCCCTCCCGTCGACCCCGATGTCCATGCCAGTGCGGCGGAGGAGAGGTCGCACACCCGGCGCGGCAGGCCCTCCCGACCCAACCAAGCTGTCGTCGTCGCCCTGGCATGCGGAGGTGCCGCGGGCGCGGTTGCGCGGTACGCGGTCTCGCTCGCCATGCCGGCGACGCCCGGCCAATTCCCGTGGGGCACGTTCACCATCAACGTGACGGGAAGCTTCGTCCTCGGGTTCCTTCTCGTCCTCCTGCTGGAGCGGTTCCCACGCGGTCGTCTGGCCCGCCCCGTGATCGGGACCGGGTTCCTCGGGGCGTACACGACGTTCTCGACCTACATGGTGGACGCCGTCCAGCTCGTGCACGGCGGGCACCCGGCAACCGCCGCCGCCTACGTGCTGGGCAGCCTGGCCGCCGGGCTGTTGGCCGTCTGGGCGGGAATGGCCGGCGCCCGTGTCGTCGGGAGCGCCGAGCGCTGGCTCCGGGACGGCGAGCGATGACCGGGGCTCCGGGAACGGGCTTCGGCCGCCGGGCAGCGGTCCGGCTCACGATGTGGCTCGACGTGCGGGACCGCCACCGGCACGGGAGCCTCGGAGTGGAGTTGGTGAAGCGGGCCCGCGCGGAGGGCCTGGCAGGTGCGACGGTCTTCGAGGGGCGGCTCGGCTTCGGAGCCGGAGGCGACGTTCACCGGGAGCGCCTGTTCTCCGACGACCGGCCACTCGCCATCGTGGTCGTGGACCGGGCGGATCGGATCGAGGCGTTCCTCCAGCGGCTGGAGGGATATGCGCCGGGGGTCGTGACGACCGTCGAAGATGTCGAGATCGTCGATGTGTGAGCCCGCGCCGTGACCATTGCCTTCTTCCTCCTCGTCGCCGCAGGCGGCTTCGTCGGCGCCCCGGCGCGCTACCTGCTGGACCGGGCGGTCACCCAAAGGTTGGAGTCGGACCTGCCGTGGGGAACCTTCTTCGTGAACCTGTCTGGATCGCTCCTCCTCGGCCTTCTGATCGGGCTCAGCCTCAAAGGGCACCTCTCGGGCCCGGCGAAGGCGCTGCTGGCGACCGGGTTCTGCGGGGCGTACACCACCTTCTCGACGTTCACGTTCGAGACGGTCCGCCTGGTCCAGGACGGCCGCATGCTCCACGCCGCCGCGAACGCCGCTGCCAGCGCCGCCGTCGGGCTGGTGGCGGCGGCAGCCGGCTTCGCCCTGGGGCTGGCGTTCTGACCCTGCTCAGGCCGGCGGCCTGCTCGCCGGGGAGGGATCGAGCGGCTCTGCGCCGGCATTGGCCAGGCCCTTCGTCACCGCCTGCAACCGGCCGAGTTGGCGCTCCGTCTCGTCGAACTCCGCCACCATGACGCCCACGAGCTCGCGCCTGGCTGCCTCCACCCGCTGCGCCATGTCGTAGCGCACCCGGCCGGCATGCTTTGCGAGCTCATCCCTCAGCCGGCGCCTCGCCGCCCCCAACGCGCGGCGCCGGCCCAGCCCACGGGGAAGCACCCAGGATGCGAGCAGGCGCCCCACCGCATCGGTGGGGCTCTCCACCGAGAGGAACAGGTAGGTGAAGTGCGGGCGCTGGGACTCGACCATCGGGACGGGCACCGCGGGCAGATGGATCTCGAACAGCTGCTCTGCCGCGCCGACCAAGTGGCCCACCCGGTCACGGGTTCGCTCGGTGTAGCGCCAGGCCACGGCGGTCCACCCGGCGGGCTCGGGCCGGCCGTCCACCAGCTCGCGGAGGCGGCGGGCGACGTCCAGCAGCTCCCCGTCATGGCGGCCGTCGGGATCGCTCACCGCCATGTCCCGCGGCCGCCCTCTACGCCGAGGGGCCGTGCAGGACGGCACCGGCGGGCTCCGCGGGCAGTGCCCGCTCCGGCTGCTCCTCGTCGAGCCATCCCCCCATCCGGCGGTAGAGGTCCTCGCCGAAGCTGGTGGGAAGGGGGTCGGCCACCCGCAACCGGAATGTCCGCCTCCCGTCGTCCTCCCGGACGGCACGGAGGAACAGGGTCGAGCTCGCCGCCGAGAGCCGGAAGCCGTTGGCCAGGTCGAACTGGTGCGTGACGAAGCAGATCCTGACATCAGCCTCGAGGAGCGCGCGAACCACCTGGCGCCCGATCTCCGAGCCTTCCCGCTCGTTGGTCGCGGCAAAGGACTCGTTGAACAGCACCATGCTGTGCGGGCGGATCTGGTCGGCGATCGTGCTCATGCGGCGGAGCTCCTCGTCCAGCCGGCCGCTCGTCATCGTGTCGTCTTCCTCCCGGATGAAGTGCGTGAACGTGGCGGCGGCCACGCTCGCCCGCAGGGAGGTGGCGGCCACGAACATGCCGCACTGCATCATCAGCTGCGCCGTACCCATGCTCCGCAGGAACGTGGACTTGCCGCCGGAGTTGGCACCGGTCACGATCACGAGCGTCTGACCGTCAGCCCGGACGTCGTTCCCGACCACAGGCCGGTCCGAGCGGAGCGCGAGGCTCACGTCACGGAGGTCGGTGCACGTGAACGCCCGGTCCTCCCACGGCGCCGGGTCGGGCATGCAGACCGGATGTCCCCGGGCGACCAGCTGCTCGTGCAGGTTGACGCAGGCAAGGTAGAACCCGAGCTCGGCCCGCAGCATTCTGAAGTAGCTCGCGAGGTGGTCCACCGATTGCGCCGCTGCGTTGGCGACCAGGTTGACACCCCGGCTGAGCATGTCCGACAGCGTGTTGGCTCCGGCCTCGTCGCGCGGCGGTACGGTGAAGGAGTACGACCGCCGCGGGCCGATCCTGAGCCGATCACGCCAGCTCCTCTGGTCAGCCGAGGTTCGGAGCACGTAGTTGATCCCGCTGTTGTCTGGGCCCAGCTCCATGCTGATCACCTCGCCGCTCCGGAACCTGAGCTGCTCGAGGTTCCGGTCCACGGTCGCCAGGTAGTCATCGTCCAAGTCCCGCTGCAGCGAGTGCAGCAAGGTCCGCAGCCCGACGGATGCAAACGTGCCTGCGTGCTGGTCGGCCAGCCGTCGCAGGTCTCGAAGCCGGACGACCGACGCGTCCAACTGGCTCACCGCTCCCGACAGGATCGACGACGGGGAGCGCGAGGAGAACCCCCAGATCCCGCGCTTGTCCTCCAAGGCGCGGACCGCCACCTCGTAGAGGTCGCGGACCACGTCGGGATGCGCGAGGCAGTCGGTCAGGACCGCCTGGCGGTAGCCGATGACCTCGAGGTCGTCCACGCCGGCCAGCAGCACGCTCTGGGCCACCGCGTAGAGGTAGCGGTCGCCCTGCGCCATCGCGCCGAGCAGCGTCGTGAGCTCGAGGTCCGAGACGAGGTCGTCGTGGTTGGGCGGCAAAGGCGCGTCGAAGGCGTGGTCCCGTGTCTCGAAGAGCAGGTGCGCCTTCACGGGCCGACCCGCTCGCGTAGCCGCCCGTAGGTGACCCCGTGCTTCTCGGCGATGGCCATCGCGTAGGCCAGCCCGTCTGCCGGGGCCCGCACCACCTTGAAGGTCCGCTGGGCGGGGTCGTCGGGGACAACGGTGCTGACCATGCTCACGATCGAGGGCCCGAAGGACGCCAGCTCGTCCACGAAGGTCACGTACACCGCAAGCAGGTCCAGCCGGACCATCTTCTCCAGAGCCCTGGCGCCCAGGAAGGCGGCATCGTGCAGGGCGGTGGACGAGAACGCCTCGTTCATGACCACGATGCTGTCGGGGGTGGCATGGAGCAGGATGTCCCGCACAGCCAACAGATCCTCCTCCAGCTTGCCCGTCATGGTGCCCAGGTCCTCCTCCCGCCCGAAATGGGTGAAAAGCCGGTCGAACCGGGCCAGGTGCGCCGCCGTTCCCGGCACCGGGCACCCGATGCTGGCCAGGTGGTGCAGCTGGCCGAACGTCCGGGCGAAGGTGGTCTTTCCTCCCTGGTTCGGTCCGGTGACCACGATCACACGCTCAGCCCCGTCCAGCCGCAGGTCGTTGGTGACGACGGGCTTGCCTTCCTTCACGAGCTTGCGGGCCAGGGCGAGATCGAACGTCGCGAGCGCGAACACCCCGGCCCGCTCCCCAACCTCGGGGTAGCAGAGGGGGAGCCCGGCCGCCCGGATGGGATGCACGTATTCCAGGTACGCCAGATAGAACTGGACTTCCCGCTCGAACTCCCTGATCGATGGGTCGTAGAAATCTTGGTGGCGAGCGCAGTAGTCGTCGAGCGATCCGAATTCCTCGGGGAACAACCTGGCCACGAGCCCGAGGATCTGCTCGCTCACGTGGTACATGCCGGGCCATCCGCGGTACGCGACCCGGTAGTCCTTGGCTGCTCCCTGCTTGAACCGCTCGAACGTGTCCAGCACCTCGGCGCTGAAGTCGGCTTCACCCTCGTAGCGGCTCACCTCCACCCGGGTGCCGTGGATGCGGACGCAGTAGCGGACAGCGGCGAGCGCCGACTTCTGGGAGCGCGTCTCGGCCTCCATCTCCGAGTAGGCCGCCGACGCGAGGTAGCCCTCGAGGTGGGCCCGGAACGCTTGTAGGGCCCCTGACTCCAGCGGCGCGGCACGCAGGTGCCCGGCCAAGGCGCGGACGGCGTCGCAATAGAGGGCGACGGCATCCAGATGCCAGCCGTTGCGGTGGTGCCGGTCGGGCATCTTCTGCAGCGCCACCAGGTGCGCCCGTACTCGGCGGAGCTGTTCAACGAACGCCGACACCTCTTGGAACAACGAGCCGCGCTCCAGGTCCAAGAACACCTGCTGGCGAAAGGCGATGGCCGCGGGGTCCCGCAGCTGGCGGTAGAACAGCGAGCCGACCAGGTCGTCCTCCTGGCCCTTGGCCATGTCGGCCGCCGCCTGGTCCAGGTTGAGGTCGGCCGCGAAGGCGGGAACGCCCTCAACCGCGCCGTCCCCGTAGCCGCCGGGGGGGAACAGCAGCGTCAGAGGGGATCCCGTTGCATCGTGAGTCGCTATCCGGGTCATCGCCGGCGCACACCGAAGGGGACCGCGATCGCCTCCTCAGCGATGGCCAGCAGGCGATCAGCCACGAGCGCTCGCTGCCCCGTGGGCGGCGCCCCCACCTTGATCTGCCCGCACCCCACAGCCACCGACAGATCCGCGGTGAACGGGTCGAGTGGCGTGCCGGCGCAGTGCGAGACCATGGCGCCGAACCCTTCTTCGTATGCAGACCGGATGGCGGAGATCGCCTCGGTCACCGTTCCGATCCGGCACGGATCGATGGCTGCCGCCGTCCCGCGGCCCCATGCCGCGGCCGCAACGATCTCCAGCGACGGCGCAGCGTAGCTGCCGCCACCCACGACCTGAACGCGACTCCCCAGCCGGCGGGTGAGCAGCTCCCAACCCTTGGGGTCCGTGTCGGCCATGCCGTCCTCGATGGAGGTGATGGGAAAGCGCTCCACCAGGGCGCCCAGGTACTCTACGAAGTCGGCCGCGCTGAACCGGAACCCGTTCAGCCGGTACTCCCCCTCCGGCCCGACGAGCCGAGACGCCCCGATGTCGAGCGCGATCCCCACTTCCGTGCCCGCCACGTATCCCGATGTGGCGATGGCCTGGCACAGCAGGTCCAAGACGTCCTCCGGGGCCTGGAGCGCGGGCACGAAGCCGCCCTGGGCGGCGTGGTCGGTGCCCAGCCCGCAGGCCGCGATCGCCCGTCGAAGGCCGGCATGGATCTCGCTCCCGGCCTGGGCGGCGGCGCGAGTGGACGGCGCGCCGATCGGCACCACCATGAGCTCCCGCACGTCGAGGCGATTGGCAGCTGGGCTGCCGCGCACGGCGGAGAAGTACGGGACGGGAAGCCGCTCTGGAGACGGGTGCGGGAGCCACCGGTACAGCGGCTGGCCGCCCTGCACGGCGAACGCCCGCGCCGCGGCCACCGAGACGCCGATGGTGGCATCTGCGCCAAGGTGCTCCTTCGCCCGGGTGCCATCGAGGTTGCAGAGGACGGCATCGAGCTCTTCGAGCGAGGCCCAGCGCCTTCCCACGAGCTCTGGGGCAAGTCGCCGCTCGATCGTCTCGACGGCCGACGGCGCGCACGCCGGGACCAACGCCCTCGCGTGGACGGTCCCCGCCTCGATCCGAACATCGACGGCCGCCCGTCCGGGCTCGTCGAGGACCCTCCGCGCGCTCAGCGAAGTGATCTCGAGGGTCGGCCCCGACACCACGGTCATGGATCCCCAGCCCGGTTCGCATCGGACAGCCCTCGACCCGCTCCGCCGCTCGAACGATCGGCCACCTGGCACCTCACTCTCTCGAGGTTCGACCAGGAGCCATCAGCCACTGCGGCAGTTCCGGCGAGCTCCATCGCCGCTTCCCATGGTAGTTCGAGCCTCGCCGTGCCAGCCCACCCGGCGCCGGCGCCGGGGCTGCTGCGGATCGGGAGGACACGGTGCGCCGGTCAGAAAGACTCGATGAGCAGCCGGCTGGCGCCGCCCTGCAGCTCTACCTCGTAACCCGAGCCACCCGCCGGGCCCGAGGAGAAGCGATGGGCGCCGGCGGCGGAACGGAGCCGGACGCCGTCCACCACCACCTCGGCCGCGCCGCCCAAGATGCGCAACCCCACGGAAACCCCAGCGGGCCTGCGGACCACCAGGCGCCCCGCTCCCCCCAGGATCCGCACGGGCACCAGTCCCTCGGGTGACGGGAGGGACAGCTCGAGCTGGCGGGCGCCCCCCCGCAGCATCAGGGCTGACAGCCGGCCGCCCCGCAGGTCCGCCTCCAGGTGCGAGCACCCGCCGTTGATCTCGAGCGTCCAGCGCACCTCCCGGCTGATCAATAGCTCGCCCCGGGCGGCGCCGCGGGCCCGGCCCCGCAACTGCACCAGGACGTGGTTCGACCAGGCCCGGACCGACGGCGTCGGACCGCCCAGGTCCACGCGGCACAGGGTGCTCCCGAGCTCGGCCGCGGCCAGGCGCAGACGTCCCGGCAGGCCGGCCACGTGCAGCACGGCGTCAGCGTGGCCGGCCATGGGGACCGCCACCACGCCGTCGGGCTGGCGGGAGACAGGCTCCCCGCTGCGCAGGTAGAGGGTGTGCCGGGCCAACATCTGACGGGCTTCGCCGATGAACCGGGCCACGGTCTCCAGCTCGTCCGGGCGGAAGCGGGCATGCAGCCGGTGGGCATCGGCGATCATCGGTCCCAGCACCGCGGCCAGGTCGCCGCCGCGCTCAGGCACGGCCTCCACCAGGACCCGGCGCCGGTCCAGGGGATCCGCCTCCCGCCGCACGCGCCCCTGACCCGAGAGGCGGTCCACGACGCCGGTGATGGCGCCGGTGCTGAGCCCCGTGCGCTCGGCGAGGCGCCCGGGAGTGCACGCACCCTCCAGCAGCAGGAGGGTGAGGCAGACGAAGTCCGCGGTCGTCATGTCCAGGCGGGCGGCCACGGCGTGGAGGAAGAGATCGGACTCCAGGCTGTGGGCCCGGAAGGCGGCGACCAGCCGTTCGTGGATGTCGCCCGCGGCCCCAGCACCGGTGGCCCCAGCACCGGTGGCCCCAGCACCCGTGGCCGCTGCGGTGTCCTGCACGCCGGCACCAGAGCGCTCCTGGGCCTGGGACCTTGACGGATGCCTCACTATCTCGATATCTTAGCTGCTAAGAGAATGAGGAGGGGCGGCACGGTGCAAGACGACGCAGCCATCCTGGTCGAGGACCTGCACAAGTCGTTCGGTGACGTCCAGGCGCTGAACGGCGTGGACCTGCGGGTCGGGCGGGGGACGGTCCTGGGCGTGCTCGGCCCCAACGGCGCCGGGAAGACGACGGTGGTGCGAATCCTGACGACCCTGCTCAACCCGGACAGGGGTAGGGCCCTGGTGGAAGGGCGTGACGTCGTCCGCGAGGCGGCCACGGTGCGTGAGATCATCGGCCTGGCCGGCCAGAGCACGGCCATCCAGGAAGAGCTGACCGGGCGGGAGAACCTGGAGATCGTCGGGCGCCTCTACCACCTGGACAAGCCTGCGGCCCGGCGGCGGGCGTCCCAGCTGCTCGACCAGTTCGAGCTGAGCACCGCAAGCGACCGGCCGGCCAAGACGTACTCGGGCGGCATGCTCCGCCGCCTTGACCTGGCGGCCAGCCTGGTGGCCAAACCAGCCGTGCTGTTCCTGGACGAGCCGACCACCGGGCTCGACCCTCGAAGCCGGATCGGCATGTGGGAGATCATCCGCACCCTGGTGGCCGAAGGCACCACCCTTTTCCTCACCACCCAGTACCTGGACGAGGCGGACGAGCTAGCCGATGAGATCGTGGTGATCGACCACGGAAAGGTCATCGCCTCGGGCACCGCGGAGACGCTGAAGGACAGGGTCGGGGGCAACGTGGTGGAGTTCGTGCTCCCGGACCGGAGCCGGCTCGCCGACGCCGCCGGCGCGGTGGCGGCCCTCGCGGACGCGGAGCCGTCCACCGAGCCCGACACGGGTCGGGTGGCCGTGCGCGTGGGCAGCCGCGGGTCCGACGCCCTGGTCCAGGCGGTACGAAACCTGGACTCAGCCGGCATCGAGGTGGACGGCCTGGCCCTGCGCCGCCCATCGTTGGACGACGTGTTCATGGCGCTGACGGGACATGCGGCCGAGACGGAAGAGCCGGTTGGCGGCAAGCGGGGGCGGAAGCGGAGGGGCCGCGCTGCCCAACCGGCCGAGCAGGCCCCGACGCAAGGAGGGCCGCGATGAGCGCCGTGACCACTGCACGGTCGGGAGCCCGCGCGGCAACTCCGGCAACGGGCCTGGGGCGCCGAATGCGGCTGGGGACGATGGACGCGTTCACGATGACGCGACGGGAGCTGTTGATCTGGTTCCGGGTCCCCGCCTACATCTTCTTCACCATCATCCAGCCGATCATGTTCGTGCTGCTGTTCCGCTATGTGTTCGGCGGGGCCATCCCCGTCCCGAACTCCACCTACGTGGACTTCCTGATGCCGGGCATCATCGCCCAGAGCGCGGCGTTCGCCTCCTTCGGCACCGCCATCGCCCTGGCCCGCCAGATCCAGAAGGGCGTGATCGACCGCTTCCGCTCCATGCCCATCGCCCGATCCGCCGTCCTCGCCGGGCGCCTCCTGTCCGACTCGCTACGGCTGACCCTGACGGTGCTGGTCATCCTGGGGGTCGGCTACGCCGTCGGGTTCCGCTTCCACAACGGGGTCGGGCCCGCCATCTTGATGCTGGTGCTGGGCATCGCCCTCGGCGTGGTGGTATGCTGCATCTCCGCCTACGTAGGCCTGGCCATCCGGGACGAGGAGTCGGTCGGCTCGTTCGGACTGGTGTGGCTGTTCCCGCTGACCTTCGTGTCCTCCGCCTTCGTCCCGGTCGCAAAGATGCCCGGCTGGCTGCAAGCCTTCGCCAACAACCAGCCGGTGACCATCGTGATCGACGAGATGCGAGCGCTGGCTCTGGGCGGCCCGCTGGCGCTGCACGCGTGGCAGAGCGCGGTGTGGCTGGTGGGGATCCTGGTGGTGTTCGTGCCCCTGGCCGTGCGGGCCTACCGCCGGGTGTAGGCGCGCAGCGGTGCGACTGCGGCTGCGGCTGCGGGCTGTCCGTCGGCCGGCTCCGGTCATCGCCCTGGCCTTGGCGGCCTGCGCCGTGCTCGCCGGCTGCGGGGTCGCTCCGAGCTCCACGAGCCCGCCCACCGGCTCCACCGCTGCACCGACGACCGCACCGACGACCGCACCGACGACCACCGCGCCCCCCGTCCCCACCAGCACCACCGCACCTGGCGGCCCGTGCGTCCCCCCACTCGACCAGTGGCCCGCCGCCCGGCTGGCGGCACAGCTCGTCATGGTGATCGGCACATTCACGTCGATCGGCGCCCTCGCGCCCGAGGCGTCGGCCGGCGCCGGGGGCTTCGTGTTCCTCGGCCAGCCACCCGCCACGCAGACGGCCGCGCTCCGCACCGGGCTGGCACAGCTCGGCGCGGCGGCAACCGCCGGCGGCCAGGTCGTGCCCTGGCTCTCCACCGACACAGAGGGCGGCACAGTGTCGCGGCTGGCCGAGGTGCTCGGACCCGTCCCGTCGGCCCGGCAGATGGCGGCCATGTGGAGCACCGTCCAGGTGCAGCGCCAGATGGAGGCGCGCGGCGTCGCGCTGCGCGGGTTGGGCATCACCATGGACCTCGCACCGGTGCTCGACACCGCCAGCGCGACAGATCCGGTGGCCGACGAGCGCCAGCGCTCGTTCAGCGCCACACCGTCGGTTGCCGCCGCCTACGGCATCGCCTACGCCGCCGGGCTTCGGGCCGCCGGCGTGGTCCCGGTCGGGAAGCACTTCCCCGGGCTCGGCCACGCCAGCGCGAACACCGACACAGGACCGGCCACCGATCCGCCGTTGGCCGAGCTCCGAGCAGCCGACCTCGTGCCCTTCGGTCGTGCGGTGGCCGCCGGGTTGCCCGTGGTCATGGTGGGGCACCCGGTGGTGCCAGGTCTCAGCGGTGGCCTGCCGGCCAGCCTGGCCCCCGCCACCTACCGCCTCCTGCGAACCACACTGCATTTCGCGGGGGTGGCCATGACCGATTCCCTCAGCGCCGGGGCCATCGCCGACGCCGGGTATTCCCAGGCGCAGGGAGCGGTGGCCGCGGTTCAGGCCGGAGCGGACATGCCCATGGTGACCGCCGCTGCATGGCAGCCGGTCATTGCAGCACTGCTGCAGGCGCTGGGTGACGGGTCGCTCCCGCTCCCCCAGGTCCGCGCGTCCGTAGAGCGGGTTCTGGCGGCCAAGGGGATCACGACCTGCGGCTGAGCGGGTCCGCCGGGGCGCCCGCCGCCGGCATGTCGATCCGCACATTGGTGATCGGCGACACGAACGCGTCGCCCAGCGAGGCGCGGCGCGGCGAGATGTCGACGGGCACGGCGGAACGGGGCCGGCCGGCGGGGAAGGCCTTGACCACAAGCTCCTGGACCTGTGCTGGCTCCACCGGGGTGAGGTGGATCATGCACAGCAGCTGCCCCCGCTCCCCCTGGATGGACCAGGTCACGTCGGCCGGGGTGACGGCAGACACGATCTCGGGTCGCGGCCCCGCGGCGAGCAGCGGCCCGACCTCGGCCGCCAGGAGCTCGATCTCCGCCCGGCGCTCGGCCAACGGGTGGTCGAAGTCCACGTTGGGCGCCAGCACCTCGGCCGCCAGCGCGTCGTCCCAGTCCCGCACGAGCGTGTCCACCTGCGCCTGTAAGGCGACCGTCTCGGGCCACAGCGCGACGGCGGTGGCCGGGGCCTCGTCCCGCGCCAGCGCCTTTCCCAACGCCTCGTCGCACAGGGCGACGGGGTCGCCCCGGTGGCTGTTGGTGAGCACGACCGCCCCCCGGCCGGAGACCGGGTGCCAGGTCATGTACAGCTTGAAGCCAGGCAAACCCCCGGCATGCCCCAGCACGGTGCCCCGGTACAGGTCGTGGGTCACCCGGAGCCCCAGCGCGTAGCCCGCGTTCACGACGTGCACCGCACCGCCCGGACCGACCGTCAGGGCAGGAGGGCCGGGGATGTGCATCCGCTGGAGCTCCCGGCGGGACGTGCGGCTCATGATCGCATTGGGGTCCCCACCCTCCGGTGGCCTCAGCGCAGCACCCAGCCACGTGATCCACCGTGCCAGGTCCCGGACCGTGCTCACGATGCCCCCGGCGGCGGCAAAGGCGTCCGAGGACTGCGGGGCGAAGGGCACCCAGTTGGCCTCCGGGTCCAGCTGGTAGCCGGTGGCCCGGGTCAGGCCGGCAGGCACGGCGGAGTCGAAGAAGGTGGAGGTGAGGCCCAGCGGCTCGAAGAGCACCTCGCGGACGTAGTCCTGCAGAGGGCGGCCCACCGCCCGGCTGACCGCCAGGCCGGCCAGGGTGAAGCCGAGGTTCGAGTACTCGTACTCGGACCCGGGGAGGTGGCTGAACCGGATCCCCCGCTTCAGCTGGTCGAGCATGCTCTCGGTGGACAGGTCGATGAACGGGTCGACCCACGAGTTGTCCTCGGTCAGCCCGCCGCTCATGCTGAAGAGCATCTCGATCGTAGGCGGCTGCTCGGCGGCCACGTCCTCACCGGCCATGACGAACTCGGGGACGTACTCGGTGATGGGGGCCGTCAGCGAGAGGTGCCCGGCGTCGCGGGCGACGAGGGCGCTGCTGGCCACGAAGCTCTTGGACATCGAGGCGATGGGGAAGACGGTGTCCGCGTCGGGCGCCTGGCCCCCGTCGTTGGCGATCCCGAAGCCCCGACAATGGACGAGACCATCGGTGGTGGTGAGCCCGTACACGAGGCCCTGCGCCTGCTCGGCCGCCGTGTACTGGCCGAAGAAGGCGTCCAGCTCCGTCGCCAATGGGACGGGGATGGTCTCTTCGGACATGTGGTCCTCCCGGGATCGACCGCGGTCGTCCCGCGGGTGGTCGCCGCCTGCTCGGCTCCGGCAACGCTAGGGCGACAGCCTCCCGAGCCGCCCTGTCGGAACGGACAGAACCCGTCGTTGCCCTTCGGCGGAACGGTTGACGGGCGGCACCGGCGGTGCGGGGGCGCGGCGGCAGCGGCGGCGGCAGCAACAGCAGCAGCAGCGGCGGCGGCGGCCGGGTTACCGTTCGGGCCACCACGCGCCCGATCACCCGGGCGACCATCGCTCCGGGATCGCCAACGACGGGGGCCAGGCGCCCGACGCGGACACCGTC
>DAHUZE010000093.1 GCA_027306755.1 Acidimicrobiaceae bacterium
GCATCGTGATCTCGTCGAGCCGGCAGCGCAGCTTCTCGCCCACGTCGGGAGCCGGCCCGGTGGCCGTCGACACCTCGACACTTCGCTCTCGTCCGGCCACGTCCGACAACCCCCAAACGACGGGCCTCCAGCGCGTCGCTCGCGCCAAGACAACAACACGGGACACTGCAACGTTAGCGCAGCATTCCCGCTGGAGGATCGATGGGCGCGTGCGCCCCGCCGGGGCATGTGGGGCCCCGGGTCCTCGCCCTCGCGAGCAAGGCACGACGCCGGTCGCAGACCGCCGCTCCCAGGTCCCATCGCCGGACCACCGCAGATGGGGGCGGTGGACGTGCTCCAGTCCTGCCCCGTGCCGAGTGCCCGGATGCAGGCTCGGACGCGCCGCACCGGCGGGCATGGCGCCCGCCGGTGCGGCAACACTCAACTGCAGTTCGCTGGATCAGTTGTGCCCGTGGCCGTGGCCGTTCCCTTGGCCGGCGCTGAGCCTGTTCACGCTCGTACCCCAGTTTGCCTGGATGTCACGCGTGCCACCGCAGGTGAATGTCGCCTGGAACTGCGTGACGGTACAGGTCTGGTTCACCATCTCAGCGGCGAAGAAGAATGTTCCTCCTGTGGCGACCGCGGTGGAGTAGTCGCCCCACCTCGGCCGATTGTATGTCGCTGTGTACTCGGTGAAACCGTCCTCGGGACCAGCACCCTGGCGCGCGATGCGCAGGGTGTTGTCAGGACCGTTCTGGCCCATGAGCGAGTAGCCGGTCGATGGGAAGAGGCTGGAACCCATGATCGCGTAGTCCATGACGCCCGCTCCCCGGTTCGTGAAGGCGATCGAGGGGAAGAAGTCGCTCACCCCGGCTGCCCAGAGGAAACCGGATCGGACACCCGTCAGGCGCAGGTCAGACCCCGCCCCGTGCGGGTTCACGCCGAACCACGCGACGGCCGCGGTGGTCTGTCCCGGTGCCGCCGTGTTGAGCGCCCCCCACACCGTGCCGTTCGCAGGGTCGTAGGCGGCCGTGGTGATGCGGTCTGTGTTGGTGGCGACCATGCCCTCACCTGTGGGCCATGCGATCGGTGTGGAACCGGACACTGTCTTCCACAACGTGCCGAGCGGATGCGGGCCCAGCTTCTGGACGGCAAGGGACTCCGAGGCGGTATGCAACCCGTGGACTGTGAAGTGCGGCGGCTCCGCGTAGGCCACCGTTGTCGCCACGGTGACTGCACCTGTCACATGGGCCCCTCCGGTCGTGACCGCATCAGTGTTCGTGAACTGCCACAGCGCGACCCCGTGACTCCCGCCTGTGGTGAATGTCGTGCTCGACATCGCGTAGAAGGTGCCACCTGTGCGTGTGACGTAGGCACCGTCGGATGCAGCCGGCACGATCGAGTACCACGGGCAGATGACCTGTGTCGGCTGCCCGGTCTTTGAAGCTGTGTTGAAGGGGCACGTCGGGTTCCCGGGCTGCGCCACCGTGTCGCCCAGGTGGTTCCAGTAGATGGGCGAGGCGATGCCGGCGATGAGGTCTGACTTGCTCAGCGCGTACTCCGCCGCCACGCCTCCGACCGGGTACTTGCCTGCGAGTGTGTACTCGTTCGCTGAAATGAAGACAGCGTTTCCATTGACTCCGAGCAACGGCTGGTCGCCGAAGCACGGGTTTGTCGTCGTGTTGCAGTGGTCGACGCCCTGGGCATTGAACTGGTCGGGGATGAAGTAGACGTGCCAGGAGCCCGTCGGAACCGGTGACGTGCTGACTGCCACGAACTCTCCGGCCCATCCGAACTGGGCCGAAGCCCCAATCTCTGTCAGCCAGATCTGGCTGGCGAACCAGCGATTGGTCTGCGGGTCGAAGTAGCAGCGAGGGTCGCCCTGGACGCTGAGGGTGCCTGTGCCGGCGCCACCGAACACCTCCGGCGCGTTGAAGAGCTTCTCGAGCGCCATGCCGTGCGCGCTGAGGGGGGTCATGGAGGAGCTGTTGTACATCTGCACCACCATGTTGTTGACCTCCATCACGTAGCCGTTGCCGGAGCAGAGGCCTTGGTCAGGCGGTTCGATATCGATCCCGGGGAGCGGCTGGGCGACCCCTGTCTTGTACGTCGGGTGCAGCAGGCCTTGATCGTACGCATTGCTGCCGGCGATGGACGTCAGTCCGGATGTCGCTCCCGACACGGTGCCGGGCGCACCTGTGCCCTCGCCCTGTCCCTTGCCATTGCCATGATGGCGGCCATTGCCGTGCTCGGATCCAGTCCCTGTACTCCCTGAGCCCCCGTTCCCGTCTCCACCCGCCAGGGGCGCAGTGCTCCGCGGTGTCCCCCCGAGGTCAGGGATCTTGGGCAGCGCCGCTTTAGCAGCTGTCGCCGTCAGCACGGTCGAGCCCACAGGGGCCGGCGCCGTCGCCGTGCCAGCGGGAGCTGTGGGAGCCCACGCCGATGTGCCGACGACGGTGACCCTCGCGCCGCTGTTTGTCAACGTGAAGGTCTGAGCCGTGGCCTCGGCCTGACCGCGAGAGCTCAGGCTCTGCGCGCTCGCGATCACGGTCGGCGCCGGGATTCCCAGCACCGCAAGAACGAGCGCACCACCACCAATGAGCAGCCCGCCAAGCTTGTTTTTCATCAATAGCCCCTTGCCCTAGACGGTCATTTGGACTTCGTTGCTTCCCTTCGATGCAGTTCTGGCAGGACGGCAGGGCACGAGTGGCGATGGCATTTTGGACGAAGACGGCTGCGACGTTCCGAACGCGGTCGGAGCCTGGCGGATCCTCGTCCCTCCTACGCTCCCAGAGCCCCCTCCGTCCAGCCACTCCGACGCGGATCCGAATGATTCGCTCCTTCGCGAGCGCAGTCTTACTCCGCGCCCTAAAGCGCGTCAATCGGCACTTCTGGGAGGGGTCGAGCGGGGGTCGACCACGCACTGCGGGTGGATCAGCTCACCGGGACCGGTCACCGCCGCCAGCTGTGGATTGGCTCGGGAGCGGAGGCTTCATGGCAGTCCAGTTGGTATCGACCCGGCCCCGAAGTCAGCCGGGGCTCCGGCCTGCTCGGGAGGACCGACTTTGGAGCCGGTGCGCCAAGACCACGAGTAGACCAACGCCCGCCAGCGCTCCAACCTGCCAGGACTCCAATACCGCGGAGAGCAGGATCAGGGTCAACGCAGCGGCTTTCAGGAGGCTGCCCCAACCAAGCAATCGCAACGGCGAATCTCCACGCTCATCCACGCGAGATCCTGCATCCAACCAGACAAGAAGAGCCACGCCCCGAACTCATCGCCGGCGCGCGGCCGAGCCGAGCACCGGGGTGAGGTCCGGGGTCAATCGGCCGCCGGCTCCCGCTCCTCGTGGACGACCGGCCGCTGGCGGCGCCACCACTCGAGGGCCGCCTCCAGCTCGCTGCGGTCGAAGTCGGGCCAGTACGTGGGAGTGACGTAGAACGGCGCGTCCACCGCTTGCCACAACAAGAAATTGGAGTAGCGCTGCTCCCCCGACGTCCGGACGAGCAGGTCAACCGGTGGCAACGCCGGCTCGTAGAGACTGGCGGCAAACGAGGGCTCCGAGATCGGCACGCCACCATCCCGGTGGGCCCGGAGCAGGTTTCGGGCGGCGTACACAAGCTCCTCGCGGGCTCCGTAGTCGAAGGCCAGGGTGAAGTTGAGCCCGGTGTTGCTCTCGGTCGTGCGGACGGACCGCTCGATCTCCCGGAGGATCCGGCGAGGCAGGCGGGACGTGCCTGACACCGCCCGCCCCACGCAGCGGATCCTCACGTTGTTGCCGTGCATCTCGTCGAGCCGCCTGAAGATGTTCTTGTGCAGGCCCAGGATGAAATCGACCTCCATCTTGGGACGCGCCCAGTTCTCCGTGGAGAACCCGTAGGCGGTCAGCCAGCGGATGCCGAGGTCGTCGGCGGTGCGGACGACCCCGGCCAGGCGCTCCTCACCCTGGCGGTGCCCCTCGGTACGGGGCAGGCCGCGCCCTTCGGCCCAGCGTCCGTTCCCGTCCATGATGATGGCGACGTGGCCGGGGGCCTTCGCAGCCCGCTCGTCCAAGGGGGCGGCTTCCTCACCCACGTCCATCCGGGGCAGTCTACGAGGGTGCCCCCCGTGCCAGCGTGCCGGGCGCCCCCTTGTCTCCAGAGAGCGTCTCCGGATGGGCGGGCGCCTACTTGCGGGAGTCGAAGGTGGGCACGAGCGTGCGCGCCGCCCGCGCCTCGTCCACCCGGCCCACCGGGGTGGTGCGCGGCGCAGCGTGAGCGACGGCCAGGCCGTCCTCCTCTGCGGCCTCTGCGGCGATCCGCTCGAGAGCTTCGGCCAGCGCCAGCAACGTCTGGGGGCTCTCGGTTTCCGTCGGCTCGACCATGAGCGCCTCGTCGACCACCAGCGGGAAGTAGACGGTCGGGGCGTGGAACCCCTCTTCCAGGAGGCGCTTGGCCACGTCCAGGGCCCGCAGCCCGGTCTGGCGCTTGAGCGAAGAGGCGGCCAGCACCACCTCGTGCATGCAGGGGCGGTCGAAGGGCACGTCGTAGGTGCCCGAGAGCCGGACCCGGAGCCAATTGGCGTTCAGCACCGCCCGCTCGGCCACCCGGCGCAGCCCGTCCCCGCCGTGGACCCGGATGTAGGCGAGAGCGCGGGCCAGCACCAGCGCGTTGCCGTGCCACGAGTGCACCCGCCCGATCGAGCGGGCGGGCACGACCCAGCCGTACCGGTCGACCGGCGCCGCAGCCTCGGACGCCGCGCCCTCCGCGGCGGCGGGCCCCTCCGGTTCGTGCCGGGAAGCCAGGCGGGCCGGGCGCGGACCCGGCAGGAACTCGACCAGCCGCTCGGAGACGGCAACCGGCCCCGCCCCCGGCCCTCCCCCCCCGTGCGGCGTGGCGAAGGTCTTGTGCAGGTTCAGGTGCACGACGTCGAACCCCATGTCGCCCGGGCGGACGACACCGAGGATGGCGTTCAGATTGGCGCCGTCGTAGTAGAGGAGGCCGCCCACCTGGTGCACGGCGTCGGCGATGGCCTCGATGTCCTCTTCGAAGAGGCCCAGGGTGTTGGGGTTGGTCAGCATGATGCCGGCGACGTCGGTGTCCAGGGCGCCCCTGAGGGCCTCCATGTCCACGCAGCCCCGTTCGTCGGAGGGGATGGTGGTGACCTCGTAGCCCCCGAGCGTGACCGACGCCGGGTTGGTGCCGTGGGCCGAGTCCGGGATGAGGACCCGGCGGCGGCTCTCGCCGCGGGAGTCGTGGTAGGCCCGCATCAGCAGCAGGCCGGTCAGCTCGCCGGCGGCCCCGGCGGCCGGCTGGAACGTTGCCGCGGCCATGCCCGTCACGGCGCAGAGCACCTCTTCGAGCTCGACCACGAGCGCCAGCCACCCCTGGATGGTCGACACCGGGGCCGCCGGGTGCACGCCGGCCAGCCCGGGCAGTCCGGCCACGGTGTCACAGACCTTCGGGTTGTACTTCATGGTGCACGAGCCCAGCGGATAGGCGCCCAGGTCCACCGAGAACTGGCGGTGCGACAGGCGGGTGAAGTGGCCGACGAGGTCGCGCTCGGAGACCTCGGCCAGGGCCACCGGCTCTTGGCGGCGGTGCCCGGCGGGGACCAGCTCGTCGGCCGCCCATTCGGGAACCCCGGTGGTTCGCAGCTGCCAGCTGGTCCGTCCCGGCGCGGACAGCTCGAACAGCGTGGGCTCGGTGTCCCGTCCCATCAGCGGTGCGCTCCGGGCGCGGCCGCCCGCCGCGCTGTCCGGGCTCGCCCCGCTCACGATCGCACCGCCTTGTCCAGCGCGGCGGCGTACCCGTCGAGCTCGGCCCGGGTGCGCCGCTCGGTCACCGCCACAAGCAGCCCGTGGACGGCATCTTCGGCCGAGACCGAGCCGTCGCCGGCGGGTCCCGTGAGCGCATCGAGCGCCACGCCGGCGAGGTAGCCCTCGGCGGCCATCCGGTCGATCACGGTGGCCGCAGGCAGCGGCGTGCGCAGCGCCAGCTCCCGCACGACCGGCGTGTCCCCCGTCAACGGCTCCACGCCGTCGATGGCCAGGACCGCCTCCCGCAGGTACCGGGTGCCGCGAGCGCAGCGCAGTGCCACCTCGGCCAGGCCGGACGTGCCCAACCAGCCCAGCTGGACGGCGGCGGTCACGGCCATGAGCGTCTGGTTGGTGCACACGTTCGACGTCGCGCGCTCCCGACGGATGTCCTGCTCGCGCGCCCGCAGGGTCGTGACGTACGCCCGACGGCCCTCGACGTCCACCGTCTCGCCGACCAGCCGACCGGGCAGGCGTCGGAGCTGGGCCATGGTGCAGCAGAAGAGCCCCAGGTACGGTCCCCCGAAGCCGAGAGCCGTCCCGAACGGCTGCCCCTCCCCCACCACCACGTCGGCTCCGGCGCCCCCAGGCGAGCGGAGGATCCCGGCGGCCACCGGATCTGCCGCCACCACCATCACGGCTCCGTGGGCGTCGGCCAGGCGGCGGACCGCGTCCAGGTCCTCCAGGCAGCCGAGATAGTTGGGGTAGCCCACGACGATCGCCCCGGGCGACGCGGCGACGTCACCGGGCGCGGTGTCCTTCGGCCAGCGGGTCGTGCCGTTGTCGAGAGGAACCTCCACCACCCGGTGACCCGAGCCGCGGGCGAAGGTGGCAAGGCACTGGCGCCAGTGCGGGTGGATGCCTGACGAGACCCACACCGTCTGGCGCCCGGCGGCGGCGGTGCCCAGGTTGACCGCTTCCACGAGGGCGCTGGCGCCGTCGTAGAGCGACGCATTGGCCACCGGCAGCCCGGCCAGGCGGGCGGTCATGGTCTGGAACTCGAAGACAGCCTGCAGCACGCCCTGGGCCACCTCGGGCTGGTAGGGCGTGTAAGCCGTCACGAACTCCGAGCGGCTGGCCAGAGCCCGCACCACCGGCGGCACCTCGTGGTCGTAGGCGCCGGCCCCGGCAAAGCACACCAGCTGGTGGGCGCGGTTGGCGTCGGCCAACTCCCCGAGGTGGGCCAGCACGTCGGGCTCGGGCTCGCCTGTGGCCATTGCCAGGCCGCCGGCGAGGCGCAAGGCGACCGGGACGGCGGCGAACAGCTCCTCGGCGCTCTCGAGGCCGAGGAAGCCCAGCATGGTGCGCACCTCGTCCTCGGTATGGGGCAGGTAGTCCGCCATCAGCGCTCCGTCTCCTGGATGGGCCAGAACTTCGGCTTGGCGAGCGTGACCGGTAGCTCACGGCCACGGACGACGGCCGTGGCCCGGTCGCCCACGTCCACCGTCGTGCCGGCGGCCAGCAACGCCAGGGCGATCCCTCGCCCGAGCATGGGCGAGAAGTTCCCGCTGGTCACCACGCCCGTCTCCGCCCCGCCGACAACGACCGCGGCCCCCTGGCGCGGCGGCTGGCGCCCGTCGGCCAGCAGGCCCCGCAGGTGCCGGCGGGGTCCGTCGGCACGCTCGCGCTCGAGCGCCTCACGTCCCCGGAACGGTCCCTTGTCCCAGCCGACGACCCAACCCAACCCTGCTTGGAGCGGCGTGATCCCCGGGCCCAGCTCGTGTCCGTGGAGCGGCAGCCCCGCTTCGAGCCGAAGCGTGTCCCGGGCTCCCAGCCCGGCCGGCACGACGCCGGCGGCCAGCACCGCCTCGAAGAAGCCAGGGGCGGACGCGGCGGGGACCGAGCACTCGACGCCGTCCTCGCCGGTGTACCCGGTGCCCGCAGCCAGGCACGTCACGCCCTTCCACTCGAACGGCACCACCCTGAAGCGCCCCACCGCGGCCGCCTCCGGCGCCACCTCGGCCAGGCGGCGGCGCGCCTCGGGACCCTGGACGGCAACGACCGCCCGGCTCGCCGTGGTGTCCTCCCCCCCCACCGCGGCTCGGACCCGGTCGGTGTTGGAGGCGTTGGGCATCACGTCGAAGCGCCCGTCGCCCACCCACCACACGATGATGTCGTCGGCAACCGAGCCGTCCTCCTCGAGCAGATGGGTGTACTGAGCCCGACCCGGCCCCACGCGGCGGAGATCGTTGGTCAGCGTGCGCTGCAGCAGGTCGAAGGCACCAGGGTCGTCGACGCGAACGGTGCCCAGGTGACTGACGTCGAAGGCCACGGCCGCCGTCCGGCACGCCCGATGCTCTGCCACGGTGCCCGACGGGTATGCGACAGGCATCTCCCAACCGCCGAACTCCACGAGCTTGGCGCCCAAACGAGCATGGGCCTCGAACAGCGGCGTCCGTCGGAGCGGGGTGCGCGGCTGCGCTGGAGCGGCCGTACCAGCCGCCTCGGGTACCGCCTGATCCACCCGAACAGCCTATGCTGCGCCCGCGGCCGCCGGATCTAGCCCGTGGTGCTCCAACAGCCGACGGAAGTCACGCTGGTACACCACGACGACCTCCACCTCGGGATAGAGGGTGCGCATCCTCCGGACCTTGGCGTTCTTTCGGGTCACGAGGCGCTGGTCCGCCGTCGTCAGCTCGACGAAGCACCCCGCCTGAGGCAGCCAGAAATCCGGGCGGAAGCCACCGGCCGGGCCGCCTTCATCGTCCCACCGCAGCGTGAACTCGACCGGCTCGTACTCCCAGCGGATCCCGTGGAGGTCCAGCAGGGCGGCGAAGGTGCGCTCGGAGGGATGGGCGAAGCGGACCCGTGCCGCTGGCGACTCGGAAGGGTGGCGGCACTGCCGGCCCCGATGCGCGCTCACCCTGGCGGGCTCACGCCTCAGCCGCCCGCGCTCCCGCTGTGACGGCGCCGTCCGCCGGATGGCGGGCCGCAGCCAGTTCCACGATGGCCGCTTCAAGCTCCCCCACGACGCCAGACAGCGGGACGATGTTGAAGACGCCCTGCCCCCCCGCCAGCAGGTCGACCACCTCTCCGTTGGACCTGGCCAGAACCGATCGGGTGACGGTCAGCACCAGGTTGGCCGACGTCAGGTCCGCCCCGAGGTCCTCACGCAGGCAGTCGATGGCCCGCCGGGCGGACTGCAGGGAGACCCCGGCGTCCAGGAGCTGCTTGATGACCTTCAGCTCCAGCACGTCCCGGTAGGAGTACAGGCGCTTGCTGCCGCTGCCTTGGGCGTCGGCCAGGGATGGGCGGAGCAGACCCGTCCGCGCCCAGTAGTCGAGCTGGCGGTACGTGATCCCGACCAGCGTGCAGACCTGCGGCCCACGGAAGCCGTGGACGGTGTCGCTCTCGGTCATGCTGCCCTCCCGGCGGATCGTCCGACCGTCCGATGCTAGCGGACCAAAGTCACACAGGGGTAGTTACGCCGGAGTGATCTGGGTTCCACAGCGCGCGCCGCATCGTCACTGCCCGATGAGGCCCTCCCAGGGGCTCGACGCGATGGCATGGGAGCGGGGCGTGATGCGACCGGCACGTCGGGCCAGCCACCCGGCGGTGACGGCGTGCGCCATCGCTGCGGCCATGGCTGCCGGGTCCTCTGCCCGGTTGACCGCGGAAGCCACGAGGACGGCGTCGCATCCCAGCTCCATTGCCTGCGCGGCATCCGAGGCCGTCCCGATCCCGGCGTCCAGCACGAGGGGCACCGACACCGCCTCGCGCAGCAGGGAGAGGCTGTGTGGGTTCCGGATCCCCAGCCCCGAGCCGATGGGAGCTCCCGCTGGCATGACCGCGGCACACCCGACCTGCTCCAGCCGGCGCCCGAGCACCGGGTCATCGGTGGTGTACGGCAGGACCACGAACCCGTCGTCCACGAGCTGCTCGGCGGCAGCCAGCAGCTCCGTGGCGTCCGGGAGCAGCGTCCGGTCGTCCCCGATGACCTCGAGCTTGACCCAGTCCGTGTGGAACGCCTCCCGGGCCAGCTTGGCCGTGAGGACGGCGTCGGTTGCCGTGAAGCACCCCGCGGTATTGGGCAACACGCGGATGCCGTGGCGTTCGAGCAGCTCCACCAGGCCACCGGGCGCCGAGACGTCAACCCGGCGGACCGCCACCGTGGCCATGGCGCTTCCCGAGGCCACCAGCGCGGCCTCCAACGCGGCCAAGCTGGCCATGCCACCCGTGCCCAACAGCACGCGCGAGCCGATCACCTCGCCCGCGATCTCGAGTCCCGGCAGCCCGGACGGGGCCGGGCCGGACGGGGCCGGGCTGGGCTGGGCTGGGCCGGCCTGGGCCGTGGCCGGGATATCCGTGGCGTTCCCCACCCCGTCGATCGTACCCGTGGCCGATTGGAGCCGGGTTCGCGAGGGACCTAGCGTTGGTCGTCCGATGACTCCCACGATGGCGCTCACCATCGCCGGCTCCGATTCGGGGGGCGGCGCGGGGATCCAGGCCGACCTCAAGACCTTCGCCGCCCACGGCGTGTACGGCACCTCGGCGGTGACTGCGGTGACCGCCCAGCACACGGCGGCGGTGCTCCAGGTGGTCGCCCTGGAGGTCGGTGCCGTGCTGGCACAGGTGCACGCAGTGCTGGCGGACCTGCCGCCGGCCGCCGTCAAGACGGGGATGCTGGCGAACCCGGCGATCGTCCGTGCCGTCGGTGACCTGGCCGCCCGCGGACTGCTCCCCTCCCTCGTGGTCGACCCGGTCCTGGTCTCCACCAGCGGCCACCACCTAATGGAGGAGGGCGGCGTGGAGGCGTACCGGGAGCTGCTCCTACCGCACGCCCAGATCGCTACGCCCAACCTGCGCGAGGCCGCGCTCCTCGTGGGCGGGGACGTTGAGGACATCGGCGACGTGGAGGCCATGGCCGGCACCGCCGAGGCCCTCCGCCGGCTCGGTACGGCCGTGGTGGTCGTGAAGGGCGGCCATCTTTCCGGGGACGTGACGGCCGACGTGGTGGCCGGACCCGGAGGCGTGGTCGTGATCGAATCGACTCGCGTCCACACCCGCAACGACCATGGGACGGGGTGCTCGCTCTCAGCGGCGATCGCCGCCCAGCTGGCACTGGGGGCGACATCGCTGCGGGCGGTCGAGCGGGCCAAGGACTACGTGCACCGCGCCCTGGCCGGCGCGGTGGGCTGGCAGCTCGGGCAGGGGCACGGCCCGATCGATCACTTCGGATGGACGGCGGAGGGGGGGCCGTCGACGTCCTCCGCGGCGGTCGCACCGGTCGGTCAGAGCCTTGACGTCCCGGAGGGCGTGCCGCAGCGCGGGGCGCCGGCCAGCCGGCCCGTCGTAGGCTGAGCCCGTCATGGAGCACGCCACTGGGCCGGTGCCGGGTGCGCCGGTGCCCGCTCCCGCGCGGTCACGGGGGGCCGTGCCGAGCACCCGGCCGGCCCTCATCGTCGTCGGCATCGCCGCAGGGCTCGTCCTGCTCTTCGGCGTGGGCGCCGCCCTCACCGGCTCGGGCAGCCCGGCCAAGCCCGCCAGCGCCACCGGTCGGGTCAGGGGCACTGCACTTCGCGCCGAACCGGCCACCGCCACCCTGCGTCCAATCGAGCGACCGGGGACACCGCCGAGCGACGTGCTGAGCTCCATCGTCCTGCCGGTCGGGACGGCCGTCGTGTCGAGCACGCCATGGAACGGGGCGACACAGTTCAACGGGAAGATGACGTTCCATCTGCCAGGCTCACAGGCCGCGGTGGTGGCCTTCTACCGGGCCGAGCTGAAGGCGAACGGGTGGTCCATCTCGAGCGTGGGCGCAGCGCGCGGGCAGCAGAACGCGACCGAGGTGCTGGCTCAGCGGGCCAGCAGCGACGGCTGGTACTGGGAGATCGGCATCGTGGTGTCCCCCACCACGTTCTCCAAGTCGGTCAGCGCCTCCAGCGCCGACTCGACGCGCTTCAGCCTGGACCTGTTCCAAGAGCCGCAGACAGCCTGAGCCCCGGCGGCCGGTTGGTCTCGGGCTGCTCCCCCGGCCTGCCGTACAGTGGCCCGATGTCCTGGCGTGCCCTGGTAGCGACCCGAGCGGACGACACCGTCCGCACCGACGTGGAAGTCCTCGAAGACGATGCGCTGCCGCCCGGAGCCGTCACCGTGGACGTCGAGTGGTCCGCGGTCAACTACAAGGACGCGATGGTCACGGTGCCGGGCAACCGGGTTGCCCGGAGATCGCCCCTGGTTCCCGGGGTGGACCTGGCAGGCGTGGTGGCCGCGAGCGACGACGCGTCGCTGCCCGCAGGCAGCCCGGTGCTGGTGCACGGGTACGACCTGGGCGTGGACCACCACGGTGGGTTCGCCGAGCGGGCCCGGGTGCCCGCCGAATGGGTGGTCCCCCTGCCCGAGGGGCTGAGCACGCGCTCCGCCGCAGCCATCGGGACCGCCGGGTTCACCGCCGTGCTCTCCATGGAGAAGCTGCGCCGGGCCGGGGTCGAGCCGCGGAGCGGGCCGGTTCTCGTGACCGGCGCCTCCGGCGGGGTCGGCAGCATGGCCGTTGCCGCCTTGGCCGGCCAGGGCTACGAGGTGGTGGCCAGCACGGGCAAGGCAGAGGAGCACGACTACCTGCGGCGTCTCGGTGCCGCCGACGTCATCGACCGGGCAGCCCTGGCCACAGCGGGCGGCCGCGTGCTCTGGGGAGAGCGCTGGGCCGGTGCCGTCGACTGCGTCGGCGGGGACACGCTCACCGGCGTTGTCCGTTCCCTGCGCTACGGCGGCGCGGTGGCGGCCAGCGGATTGACGGCCGGCACCGAGCTGCCCCTCACCGTCTACCCCTTCATCGTCCGGGGGGTGGGCCTCCTGGGCGTCGATTCGGTCCAGACGCCCATCGCCGAACGGCGCCGGGTGTGGGCGTCGATGTCCGCCGCACTGCCAGGACCGGCGGTGGACGCCATGGTGGCCGGGGAAGTCGGACTGGAAGCGCTGCCCGGGATCCTGGCCGACGTCCTGGCCGCCCGGGTTCGCGGGCGGGTCCTGGTCAGGCCGGCCTCCAGCTGACGCGGTAGGCCTGGGGTGCGCCGCCACGCGCTTCGGGATGGAGCGGCCGGCGGCGCACCCGGGGCCCCACCCCCAGGGTTACCCGTACCGGTGATCAACCACAGGATGCCCGGGTGTTACAGTGCCTAGCTAACCTAGCTAATATCGTGTGATGAAAGTGAACATGCACGACGCGAAGTCGAACCTTTCCCGGCTCGTCGCAGCGGTCGAGGCAGGTGAGGTCGAGGAAGTTGAGATCGCCCGCTCCGGACATGTGGTCGCACGCATCGTCCCTCCTCGTCCTCGGTCGCCTCGACGCCCCGGTCTCTGGGCCGGCAAGGTTCGCATCGGCGCCGATTTCGACGAGTTACCAGAAGCCCTGACCGCAGTGTTCAGAGGCGACTCAGAGTGAACGTGCTCATCGACACCCACATCCTGCTCTGGTGGTTGGCCGACGATGCATCCCTGCCAGATGCCGCTCGCACGGAGATCGCGAGACCGGAAAATGAGGTGCTCGTCTCGGCCGCATCGGCGTGGGAGATCGCGATCAAGCAGTCGCTCGGGCGCCTCGACGCGCCTCACGAACTTCTCACCGCCCTCAGCGATAACGACTTCGACACTCTCCCGATGACCGCATCACATGCGCTCGCTGCTGGGCGCTTGCCATCCCACCACGCGGACCCGTTCGACCGCATGCTGATCGCCCAAGCGGCAGCCGAAGACCTCACCCTCATCACGGTCGACGATAGGTTCAAGCTCTATGACGTCTCGCTGCTCTCCCTCGAAGGTCCCTAAACACACCTCGTACACCTTTCGTGCACCGCAACCATTCAGGTGCTCCGAGGCGTTCGAGCAACTCGGGTGACCCCCCAGGGACCCTCAGGTGTAGACCGGCGACACGTGGACCGTCCCGTGGTCGCAGGGTGCGATCGCCAGCGTCATCACGGCGTACGCGGTGTCTGTGGGCGGGGTCACTTCGGCCTGCGCCGAGCTGGGGCACGTCGTCTCGCCGGCTACCGGTACGTCCGAGTACTGGATGGAGACGTGAGCGAGCGCACCCGGCGCGAGCGAGACGGGCGCCGGAGCTGCGTTGGCCGCCGGGTTCGGGAAATGTCCCTGCCCCCGCACCACGGTGGTCGGAAGCGATGTCCCCGCGGACCCGAGCAGTTGCATGCCGGGGTAGCCCTGCATGGTGCAGGTGGCCGACGAGGTGTTGGTCAATCCCACTGTGACGGTGAGCGTCCCGGCAGCCCCTGTCTGCCCGGCAATGGCCAGATGCAACTCGGACGGCTGGCACAGGGTCGACGTCTGGACCGGGACCGTGGTCGTGGTGGTGGTGGTGGGCGGCGCCGCGGTGGTCGTGGTGGTCGAGCGCCCCGAGTGGTGCGTGGTGGTGGTGCTCACATGCGATGTCGACTGGGAGGACGTCGGAGAGGACGAGCAGGCGGCCAGCAGGCCGGCCAGCCCGAAGGCGCCCAACCCGAGCAGCGCGCGGGGCGGGCGTGGCCGAACGGCCCCCGAGGACTGCTCGGTCGAGGGCTGCACGCCTGGGCCTCGGGGATTCATCCGGCAAAGTCCTCGGGCTTGATCGAGTCCAGGAACTCTCGGAACTGCCCGACGAGCTCGTCCGGGCCGTCCTCCCCGTCTTCATCATCGTCGTCGTCGGGGGACTCGATCGCCAGCAGGATGCCTTCGGCGTCCATCAGGTCATCGGCTACGAACAGCGGGCTGTGGGTCCGCACCGCCACGGCCACGGCATCGGACGGGCGGCTCGAGACGACCGCCCGCTCGCTCCCGCGCAGGAGCTGCAGCTCGGCGTAGTACGTGGAAGAGCGCAGCTCGGTGATGACGACGCGCTCGACCGAGACGTCGAGCGTTGTGAGGATGTCCCGCACGAGGTCGTGCGTCATCGGCCGGGGCATCGCCACCCCCTGGAGGGCATAGGCGATCGCCGCCGCCTCCGGCGTCCCGATGAAGATGGGCAGCGTTCGCCCCTCACCCTCGGTCTCTTGGAGCAAGAGGACGGGAGTGTTCGACTGGAGGTCGACCCGGACAGCCCTGAGGCGGACTTCGACCATACGAGCAATGTAGCGTGACCCGCCCAACTGTGCGCGACGGCGACGACGAGCGGCGGCGCACCGCCGATCAGCTGCCGAATTGCCTGCGCAGCTCGTTCCGCACAAGGGCTGAGCGCAATCCCTGGCCCAGCCGGGTGAGCTCCGCAGCCGCGTCCATGGCCCTTTGGCGCGCCTCAGGGTTCCGCTGGCGCAGCAGCGGGGTGATCACCTGCTCGACCAGGCCCATCTCGCGGTCGACGGCGTTGCGATAGAGGCGGAGGTGACGGGGTTCGATCCCGAACTTCGCGAACTCCACCACAAGCTTGGCCACCGTGAGCGCCTCCTCGTCGTAGAAGACGTCGCCGGCGATCGCCATCGGGGCGATGAGCCCGAAGCCCTCCAGGCTGGCCAGCTCCTGGGGAGTCAACCCGGTGGCCGCCGACAGCTCGGCCGGGGTCAGGCTCACCCCCGAGAGGGAGCCCGACAGCACGTTGGGACCACCCTCGGGAGGAGCCCCCCCTCCGTCCCGTCGCCCGGGGGGGTTGGCACTCCGATCAGCGGGAGGCCGGGCTCGCCTGTCAGGCGCACTCGACGGCGGGTTCCCGACCACCGGGCCGGGGGGGCGGGACTCTGCCCTGGCGGCTGGCGGAGTCCGCGGTGACGGGGTCCCCGAACAGCCCCCCCGGTGCAGGATCCGCGTCGCCCCCGCTCTGCCCGCCGCGCGGTTCCCGGCCCACTGTCGCGTCCCTTCCGGCCGCCAAGGGATCGGCTCCCCGCCGCGAGCTGCCTGCCCCGGCCCGCTCGGCACCCGCCCGCTCGGCGACGGCGGCGTCGGGCGGGTTGTCGCCGTGCCGGCCGCCGGGAGCGCCCGGCGACTCCGGGGTGCCGGTGGCGCCTCCGGCATCTGTTCCACCACGGCCTCCCGCCCCAGCGGGCTTCGGGCGGGCAGGATCGGGGAACGCGCGCCCGGCGATGCGCGCCAGCGCGGCCTCACCGGCCTGCAACCCCGCCGCGGACCGGGGGCTGGCCGGATGACCACTTACGGGCTGGCGACGCTCTGCGTCGATGGGCACCACGTTCGCCGAGCCGCCGGTCCTGGCCCATGTGCCGGACGGCTTGTCCCTCTGCGCTGCCACCGGCGAGCCGGTGGGGCTGGCGTGCTGATCCCGATCGGCGCCCGATTGTGCGCCGGCGCCGTTCGAGCGCAGCAGCGCCCCGGTTCCCCCGGTTGGCTCTGCCGGGTCCCCACCGCTCTCGACCACATCGGAACGGTCGCGTCCCGCCGGCTCGTCGGGCTCCACGAGCTCGTCGACAGGGACTCCGTCGCCCGCGGCCGCGAGCCTGTCCCGTATCACCTTGAGCGGGAGGAACTGGTCACGCTGCTGGCGCAGCACCCAGCGCAGCCGCTCCACGTCGTGACCGTAGAATTTGCGGTAGCCCGAGGGGGACCGCTCGGGATCCACGAGACCCTGGCTCTCGAGGAACCGGATCTTGGAGATGGTGACGTCAGGGAATTCCTCGCGCAACAGGCTCAGCACGTCACCGATGGACAGGTACGAACGGGTGCTCACCACGTGCCCCCGGTCCGATCCGTGCGCGCGGCGCGACGGGTGCCGATCACTCGTCCCCCGCCACCAGGAACACCAGCTTGAACTTCCCGATCTGGACCTCGTCCCCGGCCGAGAGCACCTGCTCTTCGATGCGCTCGCGGTTCACATACGTGCCGTTCAACGACCCGACGTCCCGTACCAGGATCTTGCCGTCGGCCGAGCGGGAGAACTCGGCGTGGCGGCGCGAGACCGTGATGTCGTCCAAGAAGATGTCGCTCTCCGGGTGGCGGCCGGCGCGCGTCACGTCCGGCTGCAGCAGGTAGCGCGATCCGACCGTTGGCCCTCGCTTGACCACGAGGGCCGGCGTCCCGTGAGGGACCTCGACCCAGGTGACTGCCGGCTCCTCCTCGGCGCTCTCCCCATGGTCGTCGATGGGCTGGAAGGCGACGGTCGTCTCCGCCCGCTCCGACGGCAGGGCCGCGCCGCATGACGAGCAGAAGTTGCCGCCATCGGGGTTGCGGTGCCCACAGTTGTGGCAGTACACGCCCCCCACGGTAGCCGCTCGGAGAATCCCGATCCGAGGCCGTGGCCTAGGGCTCGGTCAGTGCCCGGTAGCCGTCGGCATCGAGCAGGGCGCCCAGCGCCTCGGGGCTCGCCACCTCGAGCTCGCAGAGCCAGCCCTCCCCGTAAGGGTCCTGGTTGAGCTTTTCGGGAGCGTCGGCGAGCGCAGCGTTGACAGCCACGACCGTGCCGGCGACGGGCGCGTACACCTCGGAGACGGATTTGGTCGACTCCACCTCGCCCAGGACCTCCCCGGCGCCAACGGCCTTGCCAACCGCCGGAAGGTCCACGAAGACCACGTCGCCCAAGGCGTCCTGGGCGTAGTCGGTGATCCCGATGCGGATGCGGCCCTCCGCGGGCCGGGCCCACTCGTGGTCGGCGGAGTATCGGAGATCATCGGGAACGCGCACGGCAGCACCATACCGGCCGCCGGAGCTACGCGCCCGAGCGCAGGAGCTGGCGGATCCGCACGGCGTACTGCTGGGCGCGGGCCCGCGCCCGAGCCTCGCTCGGCCCCTCGGCCCACACATGGGTCACCGGGTCCTCCGTGTCGGGCAGCACGAGGGCCCAGCCGTCCTCGGCCGGGACCTTGACTCCGTCCACGAGGATCAGGTTGTGGCCGTCCAGCTGCTCGACCAGCGTCCGCATGACCATGCCCTTCTGCTCCCAGGGCGTCATCACGGCTTCGTGGGCGATGCTCACCGTCGGCAGCCCCTCCACGATCTTGGACAGCGGCTGGCTGGTGAGCGACAGCATCGAGACGAGCTCTACAAGGGTGGCGGCGGCGTCAAAGGCAGGCAGGATCTCCGGCCAGATGAAGGCACCGGACTGCGTAGCGGCAAAGTCGACGTCGCCCGAAGCCGCCACCTCCATCACGTGTGCCGAGCCGAGCTTGGTCCACGTGATGGGCACTCCGGCGTCATGGCACAGCGACTCCGCCCAGCGGCTGACCGATACCGGGAGGGCCACCCGGGCGGCGGGCCGGCCCTCGACGACGAGACGGAGCACTGCGAGGAGCGCCTGGTCGTCGCTGAGGACGGTTCCCTCATCGTCGATGATCATCAGGCGCTCGCAGTCCGCGTCGACGACGGCGCCGAGCTGGGCGCCCGATGCCCGCACCAGGTCGGCCACCCGCCGGGCGCTCGCCGCGCGGTCCACGGACATCATCCCGGGCGTGTGCGCGTACGGGTTCACCACCAGGACGTCCGCGTCGAGCTTCGCCAGCAGGTTGGGCATCACGAAGCTGGCTGCTCCGTATGACAGGTCCAGGACCAGCTTCATGTTCGCCGCCCGGGCCGCCGAGAGGTCCACTACCTCGAACATGTCGTTCGTGTACTGCTCCACCGCCCGCCCGGGGAAGTCGATGTCGCCGATCTCCTCCGCCAGCACCCGGCGGAAGTCCTCCCGGTGGTAGAGGCGCTCGATCTTTCGCTGGCCCGGCTCGTCAAGATCCAGGCCCTCCTCGTCGAAGAAGCGGATGATCACCGACTGCGGATCGTCCTGGGCCAGCCGCACCGTCACGCCGCCGTTGTTCCCCGATGCCCGAACGTGGTGGCGCGTGACCGGCACGGTGGCCACCTCCAGGTCCTCCACATTGACGCCGGCGGCGTTGCACCCGACCATGACCGCGCGCTTGAGGACCCGGGCCGCCCGGCTGGTGTCACGCGAGGCCGTGATGGTCATGCCCTTCTCCATCGTCGCCGCCCAGGCCATCGAGAGCCGCACCACCAGCTCCGGCCCGATGTCCACGTTGGCGATGCCCCGCACCCCGTCACGACCGAACAGGGAGCGGGCCCCCCGCGATTCCCAGACGATGGACGAGTTGACCACCGCCCCGGTATCGACGGTCTTGAAGGGATAGACCTTGACCCCGGCGCGCACCTGGGCCCCTGCGCCGACCAGGCAGCCCTCCCCGAGCACCGAGCCGGGCTCGCAGCTCGCACCCCGGCGCAGGTCGCACGAGCGGCCGATCACCGCCCCCGCAACCCGGGCCCCCGGGCCGAAGTAGGCGTTGTCGTGCACCACCGACCGCCGGACCTCCGCCCCGTCGGCCACCCGGACATTGGACCCGAGCGTCGAGTACTCCCCCAGGACCACGCCCGCGCCGATCGAACAGTTGTCGGCGATGACGGCGGGCCCCTCGACGGTGGCCGCGGGATCGATGGTCGAGCCCTTGCCCAACCACACGCCGGGCCTGATCTCGAACCCGCGGATGTCCACCTGCACCTTGCCGTCGAGGATGTCCTGGTGTGCCCGCAGGTAGGCCTCGGTGGTGCCGACGTCCTCCCAGTAGCCGTCTGCCACGTAGCCGTAGATCGGACGGTGGCGGGCCAGCACCTCGGGGAAGATCTCGCCGGAGAAGTCGCTGGGCCGGTCCGGTGGGATGAAGTCCAGGATCTCGGGCTCGAGGACGTAGATCCCGGTGTTGATGGTGTCGCTGAACACCTGGCCCCACGTCGGCTTCTCGAGGAACCGCTCGACGGCCCCGTGCTCGTCGGCGATGACGATGCCGAACTCCAGGGGGTTCTCGACCGAGCACAGCGCCAGGGTGGCCAGGGCCCCTTTGCGCTGGTGGAAGTCCACGACGGCCGAGAGGTCGATGTCGGTCAGGACGTCGCCCGAGATGACCAGGAACCTCTCGTCCAGCTCCTCGCGGGCGTTGAGGACCGAGCCTGCCGTGCCGAGCGGCGTCTCCTCCGTCGCGTAGACCATGCGCACCCCGAGCTCGGAGCCGTCCCCGAAGTAGGTGCGGATGGCGTTGGCCATGAAGGCCACCGTCACGACGATGTCGGTCATCCCGTGCTGGCGCAACAACGCCACCACGTGCTCCATCATGGGCCGGTTGGCCATGGGCAGCATGGGCTTGGGCTGGTTGGAGGTGAGCGGCCGGAGCCGCGTCCCCTCGCCCCCCGCCATGATGACGGCCTTCACGCGCCCACCCCCCTGCCCGGTGCGAGCGGGCCCCCTATCGTCGTTCCCCCCCCGCCCTCCCGGCGGGCCCGTCTGCCCTCGGCGAGCGCCTTGCGCGCCGGGGCCACGTACGCCGCGGCCGCCACCCATGCCAGGGCGAGGCCGGCGCCCCCGGCGACCCACGCCACCACGTGGAACGGCTCCTGCCAACCGGCGGTGCCGTGGCTGATCAGGAAGCCCGGGTAGGAGACCATGAGGCCGAACGTCCCGGCCTTGCCGATCCACAGAACGTCGATGCGCCGGGAGCCGAGCGCGGCGAGGACAACGGTCATCGCGGAGACCAGCGCCTCCCGGGCGACGGTAAGCAGTCCGAACCAAAGCGGGACGGCACCGTGCACGATCACCGAGACGACGGCGGTGCCGACCAGGAGCCGGTCAGCCGTCGGGTCCAGGACCTTGCCCACCGTGGAGACCTGGTGCAGCCGGCGGGCCAGCTGGCCGTCGACCCAGTCGGTAGCGCCGAGCACCCCCAGAAGGATCGCCGCCGCCGTCTGGCGCCCCGCGCCGAAGAGGAGCCAGCAGAACACCGGGATGCAACCCAGCCGGACGGCGGTGACAAGGTTGGCCGCCGTGAGGATGCGGTCCTCCCCCCCTGCAGGCGCAGTGGAAGCGCCCGCAGCGGGGTCCGGCAACGACATGACGTGGAGTCTACGGGTGCGCGGTGTGCCAGTCTGTGCCCGTGCCGACCATCGAGCCATTCTCCGGCGTGCGCTACGACCCCGCCGCCGCCCCGCTGGACCAGGTCATCGCCCCGCCCTACGACGTGGTGGGCTCAGCCCATCGAGACCTGCTGGCGCACCGGAGCCCTTGGAACGCCATCCACCTGGAGCTGCCCGAAGCGGACCTGCGATCGGGACGGGACCGGTACGTGGCCGCGGCCGAGCTGCTCGACGACTGGCTGGAGCGGGGTGTGCTCCTCACCGATCGGCGGCCCGCGCTCTACCCCTACCGGATGACGCTTCCCGACCGGACCTCCACGATGGGTTTCGTCGGGGCTCTCGGGATCGGCGACGATGTGCTCCCGCACGAAGAGACCATGCCCAAGCCCCGGAGCGACCGCCTGGACCTGCTGCGGGCCACCGGCGCCAACCTGTCCCCCATCTGGGGGCTCTCCCTGGCCAAAGGGCTCAGCGACATCTTCGCCCCGGAGGGGGCGCCGTCTGCCGAGGCCTACGACGACGACGGGGTCCACCACGAGCTCTGGGTGCTCGACGATCCGGACCGCGTCCGGCGCGTTGCTGAGGCGGCAGGTTCGGCGCCAATCGTGATCGCCGACGGCCACCACCGCTACGAGACGGCCCGCACCTACCGGAGCGAGGTCCGCTCGGTGAACGGCGACCGGCCGGGCGACTACGACGCCGTGATGGCCTTCATCGTGGAGCTGGCGCCCGAGCAGCTGCACGTCCGGGCCATCCACCGCATGATCGCAGGGCTTCCGGAGGGTACGGACCTCCTCGGCCTCCTCGACCCGTACTTTGACGCCGTCCACGCCGGCACAGCCAGCGACCGCGTGGTGGCTGCCCTGGAGTCCTCCGGCGCGTTGGCGCTGGTGACCCCCGACGGCTCATGGATGCTCAATCCGCTGCCCGACGCCTTCTCCCGCGCCGGGACGGACCTCGAGGCCGGCCTGATCGACCTGGCGCTCCGAGCGGCGCCCGAGGCTTCGCTCTCCTACACCGCGGAACGGCCCGAAGCGATGGAGGCCCTCACGACGGGGGACGCGCAGGCCGTCCTTCTCCTGAGGCCGGTGAGCGTGGACCAGATCTCGGCGTGGGCGGGCTCGCGGCGGCGGATGCCCGCCAAGACCACCTACTTCACCCCGAAGCCCCGGACCGGGATGGTGATCCGGGTACTGTCCGGCGAAGCCGAGGCTTGACGCGTCGCCGCAGGGGTCCGAGCCGCCGCAGCGCCACCACCAGGCCCCCGGCGGCAGCCAGCGCAATGGCGGTGAGGAGCCCCGCCGTGGGCACGCCCACGTACTTGAGCCCGGAAATGACAAGGACGGCGGCCAGCACCGGACGCACCAGCCCGTCCGGGGCGCGCGACGAGAGGAGCGATCCGGCGAGCACTCCGGGAACGCTGCCCACGACGACCGACGCCGTCACCGCCAGCTCCACATGGCCGAACAGCAACTGCCCGAGGGCGGCCGCTCCCGTAAGGGGGATGGCCTGGACCAAGTCGGTCCCGACCAGCTGGGAGGACGCCAGCATCGGGTAGAGGAGCATGAGCAGCACGAGCATCAAAGACCCCGATCCGACCGAGGTGAGGCCCACCATGACGCCGCCGGCGAGTCCGACCGCCGCCGTCGGCAGGGGATGGACCGCGATGGCCGCCGGAAGCTCCGGTGCGATCGGTCCGTCGGCGGCTGGCGGCCGACGGCTCCGAACCAACGCGCGGCCGGTCATGCCCGCCGCCCCCACCAGCAGCGCCGCCCCGAGCACCAGCTCGACCTGGCGCTGCGCCGCCGGCCCGGACCCCAGCGTGTGCAGGAGGAACGCCCCCAGCAGCGCTCCGGGAACCGACCCCACCGCCAGCCAGCCGACCATGCGCAGGTGGACGGTCCCCCGCGTCAGGTGCACCGCGGCGCCGACGGGCCGCATCACCACGGCGGCAACCAGGTCGCTCGAGATGGCCGCCGCTGGCGGGACACCGAAGAGGAAGATCAGCATGGGCGTCATGAGCGCCCCTCCCCCGGCACCCGTCATCCCGACGAGAAAGCCGACGATGGCGCTCCCGAGGATCATGAACCCGCCCAGGTGCACGGCTAAATACTAGCAACTCTATAGATTTTGTAGCAATACTTTTGCCGGGGCAAAGATTGCGCGGCGGGGCGCACCAGCGGGGGTGGAGCGCCCTCGGGCGGCTACTCGACCGACCAGGTGGCGCCGGAGCGAAGCAGTGTCTTCAGGTCCCCGAGCCCACGACGCTCCTGGGCCACAGCGATCTGACGGGACATCTCCGCGCCGTACTCGGCCCGCGGCACAGCCCGGAACACGCCGATCGGCGTGGGCTCGTAGGGTCCCCGTGAGAGCCGGGACAGCGCGAACGCAAGCCCTGGATCCTCGCGGCTCTCGTCGTGGACGAGAAGGGCCGCGTCCCCCACGGTGGACGCCTCTACGATCTCGAGCCGCCCGTCGGGCTGCTGGACGACGCCCCACGTACCCTCGGGGCCGAAGCGGATCGGCTGGCCGTGGACCAATGGAATGAGCATCGACTCCCGGTGCTCCCGACCGGTGATCTTCTCGAACGCGCCGTCGTTGAAGACGTTGCAGTTCTGGTACACCTCCACGAACGCCGCACCGTCGTGCTCGTGGGCACGCCGGAAGACCCCCTGCATGTGCTGGCGGTCCATGTCATGGGTGCGGGCAACGAAGCTCGCCTCGGCGCCCAGGGCCAGGCTGACGGGATTGAACGGGGTGTCCAGCGAGCCGAACGGCGTGGACTTGGTGACCTTGGCCACTTCGGACGTGGGCGAGTACTGGCCCTTGGTGAGCCCGTAGATCTGGTTGTTGAACATGAGGATGGTCATCCGCACGTTTCGCCGCAACGCATGGATCAGGTGGTTCCCGCCTATCGACAACGCGTCGCCGTCGCCGGTCACCACCCACACGTCGAGGTCCGGCCGCGTGGTCGCCAGGCCGGTGGCGATGGCAGGAGCCCGGCCGTGGATCGAGTGCAGGCCGTAGGTGCTCATGTAGTAAGGGAAGCGGGCGGCGCAGCCGATTCCCGAGAGGAACACCGTGTTCTCACGACGCACCCCCAGGTCAGGAAGCAGCATCTGCAGCGCTGCGAGGATCGAATAATCCCCGCACCCGGGGCACCACCTGACCTCCTGGTCGCTCGCCCAGTCCTTCCGGGTCGTGGGCGGCACGGCGGTCGTGGTCATTCGGCACCTCCGAGATGCGAGAGGATGGCAGCCTCGATCTCGGCCGCCCGGAACGGAACGCCCTGGACCTTGTTCAAAGACCGGGCGTCAACGAGGTATTCCGACCGGACGAGCCGTGACAGCTGGCCCAGGTTCATCTCAGGCACCAGCACCTTGGAGTACCGGCGCAAGACGTCGCCCAAGTCCCGGGGGAACGGGTTCAGGTGCACCAGGTGCGCGTGGGCCACCCTCTGCCCGCGGGCCCGCACCCGGCGGACACCGGCGGCCACCGCCCCGTAGGTGGACCCCCACGCCAGGACCAGCAGCTCGGCTCCGTCCTCGTCGTCGACATCCACCGGCGGGATGGATGCGGCGATGCCGGCGATCTTGTCGTTACGCAGATGCACCATGCGTTCGTGGTTGACCGTGTCGTAGGAGACGTTGCCCGACCCGTCAGCCTTCTCCAGGCCGCCGATCCGGTGCTCCAGGCCGGGCACGCCGGGTGGGGCCCACGGCCGGGCCAGCGTGACTTCGTCGCGGAGGTAAGGCCAGAACTCCGCCGTCCCATCGGCCGACGTGTGGTTCGGCTCGGTGGCGAACGCGGGGTCGATGCGGGGAAGTGCGTCGACATCGGGGAGGCGCCACGGTTCCGCGCCGTTGGCCAGGTACCCGTCGGACAGCAAGATGACCGGGGTGCGGTAGGTGATGGCCAGTCGCGCCGCCTCGATCGCCGCTTCGAAGCAGTGGGCCGGCGTCTTGGCCGCCACGATGGGCAGCGGCGCCTCGCCGTGGCGCCCGTACATCGCATGCAAGAGGTCGGCCTGCTCAGCCTTGGTGGGCAGGCCGGTCGACGGACCACCACGCTGGATGTCGACCACCAGCAGGGACAGCTCCAGGTTGATGGCAAGCCCGATCGCCTCGGACTTGAGATCCAGCCCGGGCCCGCTCGTGGTCGTCACGCCCAACGAGCCGCCGAACGCCGCCCCTAGAGCCGAGCCGACACCGGCGATCTCGTCTTCCGCCTGGAAGGTCCGGACGCCGAACTCCTTGCGCCGCGAGAGCTCGTGGAGGATATCGGAGGCCGGGGTGATCGGGTAGCTGCCCAGGAACAGCGGCAGCCCAGCGAGCCGCGCTGCGGCGATCAGTCCCCATGCCAGGGCTTGGTTCCCGGTCACCTGCGTGTACTCACCGGGGTCGAAGTGCGCCGGGCGCACCTCGTAGGTGGCCTCGAACAGCTCAACGGTCTCGCCGAAGTGGTAGCCGGCCCGGAACGCCCGGGTGTTGGCCTCGGACACCAACGGCCGTTCGGCGAACTTGGTGCCGATCCATTCGATCGTGGGCTCGACCGGACGATTGTAGAGCCAGCTGAGAAGCCCGAGGGCGAAGAAGTTCTTCGAGCGCTCGGCGTCGCGCGGCTTGACCCCGGCCTCCTTGCAGACCTCCTGGGTCAGAGAGGTCATCGGGACTTCGAAGACGGTGAAGGCGCTCAAGCTGTTGTCGGTGAGCGGGTTGTCCTCATAGCCGGCCTTGTGGAGGCTCCGCTCGTCGAACGCGTCGACGTTGACGAGCAGCGTGGCCCCGTTCTCCATCACGCCGATGTTGGCCCGGAGCGCTGCGGGGTTCATCGCCACCAGGACGTTCGGGGCATCCCCGGGGGTCAGGATGTCATGGTCGGAGATCTGGACCTGGAAGGCCGACACCCCGGCCAACGTTCCGGCCGGCGCCCGGATCTCCGCCGGGAAGTCCGGGAAGGTTGCGAGGTCGTTCCCGAAGAGGGCGCTGGTCTCCGTGAACCGGTCGCCGGTGAGCTGCATCCCGTCCCCGGAGTCACCCGCGATGCGGATCACGACGCGGTCGACCTGCTGGGGCTCGGCGTGGTGCCGAGGTTCTTCCGTGGTGGTCATCTCAACCGTCCTCGTCGCTGCTCCCTCCGGACCCGGCGGGGCCGGGACGGGGTGGAGCGCACGTCGGACGGGTCACCTCGTCTTCCGCACTCGCTCGACCACGCTGTCGGGCGGAGGTCAATCGTGCCTCCGCCAGCATAGTTGCGAACCCGCGCTCACCGGGTGGACGGGGGCGGTGCGGAGGCCGGGGGTGGGACGGGCAGGGCCGGCCGGGTCAGGTGGAGGGTGGCGGGGCCGACGGCGGACAGGTGCCGTCGCCGCTATGCGATGGTGACGTTGGGGTCCAGGTAGACGTCTTGGATGGCGTGGATCAGGGCCGCGCCCTCGTCCATCGGGCGCTGGAAGGCCTTGCGTCCGACGATCAACCCCTGGCCTCCGGCGCGCTTGTTGATCACGGCGGTGCGCACCGCTTGGGCCAGGTCCCCGCTCCCCGCTGACTCGCCGCCCGAATTGATGAGGCCGATCCGGCCCGCGTAGCAGTTCACGACCTGCCAGCGCGTGCGGTCGATGGGGTGGTCGGTGGTGAACTGGTCGTACACCAAGGGGTCGGTCCGGCCGAACCCGATGGCCATGTAGCCGCCGTTGTTCTCCGGCTGCTTCTGCTTGATGATGTCCGCCTCGATGGTGACCCCGATGTGGTTGGCCTGGCCCGTCAGGTCGGCTGACACCTCGTAGCTGACGCCCTCCTTCTTGAACCCAGGATTCCGGAGGTAGCACCACAAGACGGTGCACATACCGAGGGCGTGCGCCTCCTCGAAGGCCTCGGACACCTCACGGAGCTGCCGGTCCGCCTCGTCCGAGCCGAAGTAGATGGTGGCCCCGACGCCGGCCGCTCCGAGCTCGAACGCCTGCCGGGCCGATCCGAACATGACCTGGTCGTACGTGTTCGGATAGTGCAGGAAGTCGTTGTGGTTGAGCTTCACGATGAACGGGATGCGATGCACGTAGCGCCGGGCGACCGCCCCCAGGGTTCCGAGCGTGGTCGCGATGGCACTGCAATCGCCGGCGAGTGCCAGCTCACAGAGGTTGGCCGGATCGAAGTACTTGGGGTTCCTGGCGAAGCTGGCAGCAGCCGAGTGCTCGCTGCCCTGGTCCACCGGGAGGATCGACAGGTGCCCGGTGCCACCCAGTCGGCCGTGGCCGTAGAGCGAGCCAAGGGACCGCAGGACGGCCGCCGAGCGGTCCGAATCTCGGAAGGTCCGGTCCAAGAAGTCGGAACCGGGAAGCACCAGCCCCTCCGCCGGAAACGCCTTCCCCTCGTGGTTCAACAGGGAGTCCGCCTCGTCGCCGAGCAGCTGCTGGAGGTCCGTGGCCATGCGATCGAGCCTACTTCGGGAGACCGACAACCCCGCCGCCGGGGGGATCGGAGATCCGGTGGTCTCCATCGCTGTTCCGGAGGTCGGGGGGCTCAGTGGATGGGGCGGCGTGGGCGGGGGGCTCGGCGGATGGGGAGGCGCCGGCGGCAGGATTGGCGCCCACCCCGGCCCGCGCCCCGCGGCCCGTTCGGGCCGGGCGCCGGCGTCGCTCCGGGCCGAGCGAAGCCAGCCGCTCACCCACGTCGTAGGCATCCGGATCCACCAGGGCCACACGGGTGAACAGCGAACGCGCCCGGGGCACGTCGCCGGCCCGCTCGTACAAGTCCCCCAGGGCATACCACTGGCGGAGGTGCCGGTCGGAAGGGTTCCGGAGGGAGCGGGATGCGCCGCCCGTGGCCAGGACCTCGATCGCCGCAGGGAGGTCGCCCCGATCGGCGAGACTGCCGGAAACCACCCTGCGGGCTTCCGCCAGCACGTCGGCATCGGGTGCCGCATGGCGGAGCTCGGACCAAAGGTCCAGTACCGCACCGTGACGGCCGAGCGCTCGTTGGCTGTCCATCAATGCCGGCAGCACGTCCGCATCGTCGGTCAGCGCGAGGTAGGCCTCGAGCTGCTTGACCGCCACCCGCCAACGACCGAGCCGGTAACTGGAGTAACCGGCCAGCCGGCGCACGGCGGCCACCTGCCCGACCTCGGCGGCAAGCTGTCCCCCGAGCCTGGCTGCCTCCTGGAAGCGGTTGTGGTCGTACGCCGCAACTGCGCGCTCCATTCGCTCCACAAGGCCCTCACGGTGCCGAGCGGTAGCTCCCTCAGCGGCGCGCCGGATCTCGGTCGCCACGTCAGCGGGAAGTGGCTTCGGTTCGGTCGGTCGGCCACGTCGGAGCGCGGAGCCATCCGCACGCGTCTGGCGACCTTCCGCTGCTCGTTGGCGCGCCCGGGGATTCCGACCCTCCCCGTCCACCCGGACCCACTGGTCCATCGGCGGCGGAGGGCCGCTGGACGAACCGGGGTCCCCAACGGCCCGACCCCCCCCACGACCATCGACCGCACCCGGGTTCGAGATCTCGAACGTGCCGCGACGGGCTACGCCGCCCCAACCCCGTCCGGGAGCGGGCAGGGGGACCGGCCCGCCAGGGCGTCGGGGGGGGCCGGGGCTGCGGGGGGGGCCAGGGCGTCGGGGGGGGCCGGCGGACCGACCGGACCGGCCTTCGTCAGGACGCCGGCGAGGGCCGGGGGCACTGCTGCGCTGCGAGACACCCTCCGAACGCCTATCGGACCGGGGGCGGCCGTCGGACCGGGGGCGGCCGTCGGACCGGGGGCGGCCGTCGGACCGGGGGCGCTCATCCGTCTCTGTTCGGCGCCGGGACCCGTCCCCACGACCCCGGTCGGCACCGTCGAATGCAGCCCCGCGGCTGGCGGGGCGCCCGGGCCGGCGGTCAGGCGGGGAGGACGAGCGGCTGCTCGTCGAGGCGGGCCTGCCTGTGGATTCACGCCTACGGGTCGACCCGTACGCCGGGCGCTCTGTCCGGTCACGCCAGTCGGCTGGGGAGCTGCTTCGACCTCGCCCGGGTGCCGAGCCTCCCCGCGAGGGCACCCGGCCGCGAGATGGCCCCTGGGGACGGGTACGGCCAGCTGCTCCCCCAGGGCGGGGAGGCCGATCACGATCGTCCCCGGCACCCCGCCTGACCGGTGCGCGGCCGGTTCGCCCAGGCCGCTCGTCGCCCCAATGCTCCGATCTGCCTGTAGGGCCTGGCGTGCCCGTGGGGCTCCGCTGCCCAGTGCTCCTGGAGCTCCGCCCAGGGCTGCCCGGGCTCCGCTGCTCAGTGCTCCTGGAGCTCCGCCCAGTGTCGCTGAACGCGCCTCCGGCCGACCTGGCGCCGCTTGCCGTGCTCCTGGACCGGGGCGGCGCCGACCTCGGCGGACGTGGCGCTCGATCGGTCCCGGCAGACGCACGCCTCCGATCGGTCGGCGCTGGACGCCCCGGAGCACGGCCCTTTGCGCGCGCCTCTGGGGCGCGGCCCGAGGCGCGGCGGGACCGGTCCTCAGGTGCGGGGGGCATGGCGCAAGTGTAGGGGTCAGAAGGCAACCGGCTGGAGCCGCGGCAACGGTCGCCTGCTACTCGTCTTCCGACCGGGCGGTCGCCGAGCCCTGCCCCCCCACGTCGATCTGCAGCTTCGTGGACCGGCGGGAGGCGTCGACGCTGTCCACCGGAACGGTGAAGAGATCGAGCCCCTCGGCGCTAAGGCACCGCCCGGAGCGGAGGTCGTAGCGGTTGCCGTGGAGGGCGCAGGTCAGCACGTCGCCATCGACGTGACCAAAGCGAGACAGGTCCGCCCCCAGGTGGGGGCACCGGCGCTGCACCAGGTAGTCACCGCACCGGAGCAGCTCGATCGGTCCCGCGTCGGTGCCCGCCCCGGCTTGGCGCTGGACCAGGGCAAGCGACGCCTCGAGGTATTCCATGCGACTCGGGGTGAGACACTTGAAGAAGCTGAAGACATTCTCGTTGTACCCGCCCTGCCGGGCGGCCTCGAAGCGGCACGAGAGGAAGAGCTCGTTGACCCAATCGTGCACGCGGCGCTCGACGAGGGATACCAGCAGCGACTCGTCGAAGTAGAAGCTGTGGTCGGCGCAGGTCTCGTCGCCGGGTCCCGCCCGCCGGATGCGTCCGGCATCGGGGTCGATCAGGACCCCGTACCGGCCGACGTCGAGGAGGATGGGTCCGCCGAGGGCCCGGCGCACCGCCGGCGCGTTCTCCATGAGCGGCTCGACCCAGTTCGCCAGCTCGGAGACGATGTGATCGGGTTCCACCTCCCCGGTGGCCGGCGCCGGCACGGCCGCCGCAAGTTGTGCGCGCCGGCGGCCCCGGTACGCGGACAGGTAGGAGCGCTTTTCCCGAAAGACCGCTTCGAGCTCGTCGGGCCCGAGCGAATGGACCACATCAAAGGTGCCAGGGCCTACCTCGATCGTCGAGCCGGCGACCGCGAGGTGCCCATGGTCGATGTCGTGCTCGGCCAACCACCACAGGAAGCTCAACTGGTCCTGGAAGATGTTGGTCGGGTCGTCGTCCAGGTCGTTCAGGGAGAACAGCGCGTCGTCGAGGAATGCCGGCGGCCCGGCGAACGGGACGACGTGCCGGGCCCCGATGGCCTGGATGTAATGGAGCGCGCGCTGGGACTGCCGTTTCCGTTTCTCACGGCAGAGTGCCGCCTTCTCTTCGTCGCTCCAGCGGTACACCATCGGGTACCAGATCGCACCCGAGTACTGCAGGAAATGGACGTCGAAGGGGGCGAGCGCACGGAACGAGCTGAGCTCGCGGGGATGGCAGTCGTTCTGGTTCAGGATCTTGGTGGTGCCGTCGTCGACGATCAGCGCCGAGTCGCCGATCGGCCCATCGGCCACCGACGTTGAGGTGGCGATCGCCACCCGGATGCCCTCGAGATCCACCGCGCGCCCGGACTGGGTCTCGACGAACCGGTGGAACCCGAGGCCCTCCATCGCCTGCCGCAGCTCGTCCAGGGGGAAGTCGGGCAACAGGACCGTCGTCTCCTTGTTGACGTGCTCTGCTAGGAACGCAGGGTCGAAGTGGTCCTTGTGTAGGTGGGAGACGTAGAGGTAGTCCGGCGATGACAGGGCGGCCAGGTCCAGCGAGGCGTTGTCCGGAAAGGGGAACCAAGACCCGAAGTAGGCGGCGTTGAACCAGGGGTCGCAGAGCACGCTCCGACCGTTTGCCTCGATGTAGAGACCGGCGTGGCCAGTCATCACGATGCGCATCGCGCTCCATTTCTCTGGTGCTCAGCGGACCTGTAGTCGTTCAGACCCTCGCGGCGTCGGCGAGTACTGGGTCCGCCCCACGCTCGGCATCCAGACGGGGACGGGCCGGTCCATCACAGGGTACCGGGACCACGTGGGGGGTCCGGGGCCACGTGGGGGGTCCGGGGCCACGCGGCCGCCGGGAACGGAGACCGGGGCCGGGGTGACTTCGGACGGTAGGGTGCATGTGCACGGGTGAACCTCAGGTGAGAGACCACCGGCGCTGTCCAAGAAAGCGATGACCGCCACCTTCATGCCCCCGCGACCGTCCCAGCAACAATGACAGCACGCGACGTCAAGCGCCGCCTCGCCAAGTCGCTCGCCCCGCTCCAACCTCGGCGGGCGCTCGTGGCGGCCGGCCGACACCTCACGGACCGGGCCCTCACACGCGCCGCGAATGCGCTGGGCGGGCTGGAGCAGGGACGATGGCTCGCCGAAACCGGGTCGAACGTCCCGAACCTTGCGGACCGCTTCGCGGTATTCGACCAGGCGATGAACCGCCTCACCGGCTCTGCGCCGCTGTACGTCGAATTTGGCGTCTTCCAGGGCCGCACCATGCGGTACTGGGCGTCCAAAGTCGCCTTTCCCGGAGCCAGGTTCGTCGGCTTCGACAGCTTCCAGGGCCTGCCCGAGGACTGGCAGCCTGACGCACAACGCGGTTCGTTCGCGGTGGGCAAGCCTCCTGAGATCGATGATCCACGCGTCTCGTTTGAGGTGGGTTGGTTCGACGACACCCTGCCCAACTGGACAGTCCCCGACCACGACCAGCTGGTAGTGAACATCGACTGCGACCTCTACTCAAGCACCCGCACCGTGCTCGACTGGCTCAGGACCCGCCGTGCGCCGGGCACGCTCGTCTACTTCGACGATCTGTTCAACCGGGACCATCAGTGGCGTGCGCTGCGCGAGTGGCTCGGGCATGACGGAGCCGCAGCTCAGCCGGTTGCCATGGCCCGCTGGGGACACCACATGCTCTTCCAGATCCCGCCGTCGTCGTAGAGAGGCGATCCCTGCAACAAACGGGGGGTCAGGCACGCGCTTGAGGGCCCGGGACGCGGCTCAGGCCCGCCGCCTAAGCGACGGGCCTGAGCCCGAGAAATCCCGGCGGCGTCCTACTCTCCCAGGGAGTCTCCCCCCAAGTACCATCGGCGCTGGCGAGCTTAACTGCCGTGTTCGGAATGGGAACGGGTGTTTCCCCGCCGCCATGGCCACCGGAAACCGACGCTCCACCCCGCGAGGGCCCACACGCCCGACGGCGCGGCCCCTCGAGGGCGCAGCGGCATGCGCCGCCGCCCCTGAGCGTTCCAGAGCGAGCACGAGCAAAGTCCCAAGCCCTCGGCCGATTAGTACCGGTCGGCTGAACACATTGCTGTGCGTACACCTCCGGCCTATCAACGTGGTCGTCTAGCCACGGGCCTTACCAGGTTAACCCTGTGGGAGATCTCATCTCGAAACGGGCTTCGCACTTAGATG